>NZ_JBFAKM010000068.1:0-21076 GCF_040655695.1 Polymorphospora sp. NPDC050346
ACACCCCCCGGATCAT
Source organism: Polymorphospora sp. NPDC050346 (assembly GCF_040655695.1). Lineage (NCBI taxonomy): Bacteria > Bacillati > Actinomycetota > Actinomycetes > Micromonosporales > Micromonosporaceae > Polymorphospora > Polymorphospora sp. NPDC050346. Next base: position 17 of record NZ_JBFAKM010000068.1, read on the forward strand.
CCGCACGACAGGGGCGGTAAGTCATACCAGGCCGGGCGACCGAGCAGTCCCCGGCTGGGGACATCAAAAAGGTAACGGGTGGTAGGAGATCGCGGACCACGACGCACATCCCACGGATATCCCTGCTACACCGAACTGGACGATCTCCGGGTGGTCGAACCCGTTGGCTAGTAGTGCCTGCTCGACGGCTCTGACCTGCTCGATGTCGGCGTCCTCGTCGCGTCCGAGGAGCACCTTCGGCATCGAGAGGATCCGCAGCGCGGCCTGTAGCGTGTCGCCGCTCCAGATCGGCTGCGCCATCCAGTAGAGACTGAACACGTACAACGCGTCGGACACGTCGTCGCAGCACAACTCCCGCAGCCGTCCGGTCGCCCACCGCAACCTGTCCTGGTAGGTGCGCTGCCGCCAGACCGCAAGCGCCGCAAGGTCGGGCAGGTCGAGGTCCTCGACGACATGGAACATCGCCACCCCGAACGGCCACACGTACAGGTCGCCCCCGCCATGAAGGTCGAGCGGTCCCTTGTAGCAGTCGAACCACTGCTCGGTGGCGGGCTTCAACCGGTTCCGCTGAGCGATTTCGGCCGCTGCCTGTGCGCCGACAAATGCCGGGATGAACATGTGGGACCGAGCGGCGTAAGTAGCGCCTCGCGCCCGATCGCCCGGCGCCGCACTGCTGCCAGGCCGCTCGGGTGCAACATCATCGATGAGGAACTGCAGTTCATCAGCGGTCAGGTTCAGCGCGGCGGCAAGCCTGGGCCACATCCACGGATGGGGCTCGGTGGCTGCGCTCTCCCAACGCACGACGGTGGACCGTTCGACCGCCAACCGCTCGGCGAGCGCCTCCTGCGTGAAGCCAGCCGCCTTCCGGCGCTGAGCGAACCGGACCCGCCTACCCGCCATCGTGGATCCCTCCCAGGCATGCGTACGGGGACCACGATAGCCACCCGGCAGCTCCGTCGCTGACCACGCCAAGTCCTACACCTTGGCCCAAATCGAGATGCCGGCTCCAGCCATCGTTCCGGGCGGGGAACTCGGTGTGCTGCCGCCCGCGGCGGGCAGCAACACGCCGAGGAACGGCGACGTTCACGCCAACTCCTAGCGGTGATCCTTCTGCTGTCGGGCTTTGAGTACGGGGATAGTGTTGATCTTGCCGGAGGTCAGGTCGTCCCAGACGATGCCCGTCGGGCGGCGCCGATCGGGACAGGAAATCACCTGGTCCGAGGTGATGATGTAGTCGACGGAGAAGTCGTGCTCCGTCTCAGGGATGTCGTCGTCGATGATCTGGAGCGGGTGTACGGGGGCGACGATGACGGTGTGGTCGGTGACGAGGCCGGCTTCGATGAGGAGGGCGACTTCGAGATCGGAGTAGCCGGCGCCCTTGCCGATGCGGGTCCCGGTGCGGTTGACCGCGACGCTGCCGCACACCACGACGTCGATCGGCCGCATCTCGTCGATGCCGACGTAGCGGGTGACCTTGGCGGCGCCCTCCTTGTCCGCCGCCCGTTCGGCGGGCAGGTCGAGGGTGGCGGGGTCGAGGATGTAGAAGGGCTGCGGGGTGGCCATCCTCGGCACCGCCATGTAGAGCAGCTTGCCGTCGTTGAGGGCCTGGATGCGTACCGGTAGTTGGGCGTGGTCCGGGTTTGCCTTGACGGTGGTCGCCTGCTGCCAGAAGTCGGTTTCGGCAAGGCGGTGGGCGGTGGCGTCGGCGCCGTCGAACGAGGGGATCTTGCCGTACGAGTCGGCGGGTACGACGCCCGCGGCAAGAAGGCGCCGCCACACACAGTCGCGAACGGCGGCCTTGTCAGGCAACGGAATCCTTGGAGCGTTTCGGCCGGTGCGCCTCGAACGCGTCCCGCAGCTCCGTAACCTCTGGAACCCCGGCCTGTGCCACGCCCTGGAACACCTCGACGGCGCGCCACCAGTTCGACGGCACGATCCTGCCCGAGGTCACCGCAGCAAGAGCCTCGGAGCCGGCCTCGTCGGGTCGGCCGGCGGCCAACAGTGCAAGTCCGAGGTCGAGCCGGGCCGACGCGACCCGTCGGGGCCGGGACACACCACCTGGCTCGGATTCCAGTTCGTGGATCGCGGTTCTGGCGAAGCCTTCGGCTGCCGAGTCCCCCACCCACGACAGCGTCGTCGCGGTGTAGCTGACCGCTTTCGCCGGGTCGTACCGGTAGTGGTGTTCCGGGTTGTCGGGCGTCGGCAGGTTGCTGACGAGCCGGTCGACGCGCGCCAGCGAACTACGTGTTTCCGATGCCGAGCCCATTCGTGCCCAGGCCCGGCCCTCCTGCGCGGTTGCCTGGATCAACGCCGAAGAGCCGGCCGGGGCGACGACCTGCGCCCGCTGCGACAGCTCCAGCGCTTCCCGGTAGCTGCCGGCAGTGAGCAGTTCCCACGCTCTGGTCTCCAGGCACCAGGCGGCGATCTCGGCGTGCCCCGCCTGGCCGGCCATCTGCTCGGCGGTCCTGAGCCAGGCCCTGGCCGCCTCGCCCTGCCGTAGGTCGATGTGCAGCGTCGCGGCAAGCAGGGCAAGCCACCCGCCGGTGACGAGCAGTTGACGACGATGAGCGAGGGTCATCCGGGCATCGACGAGGGCGTTGACGTAGGCCAGGTGCCGCCGTACCTGTTGCAGCAGCTCCCTTGGCGACGTCCGGGCGTAGGCCATGGCCATCTGATCAGCGACCTGTTCGAGCCGGCCGAGGGTGCTGTCGCTGACGTCGCTCGCCTCGATCCGACGCGCCAGCTCGATCGCCGCCATCTCGGCGTCCTGGCCATCGATCGTCGCCGCCGATGACGTGAGAAGGGCTGCACCGCCGTCGCGGCTGACACCTGGAACGGATGCGATTACCGCCTCATCGAGAAGCGCCTGCAACTCGTCGGCCGTGACGTTCAGGGCGGCGGCGAGCGCCGGCCGGATCCACGGCTGCGGCTCGGTGGCCCCGCTCTCCCACCGCACGACCGTGGACCGCTCGACCATCAACCGCTCGGCAAGCTTCTCCTGGCTCAAACCGGCCGCCTTACGGCGTTGAGCGAACCGGACCCGCTTGCTGCCCATCGGTGGAGCCCCTTCGGGAAGTGCGTCAGGGTTCCCACGGTAGCGGCCCGCCCGCCCCACCCGCAGGCCGTGACGACCGATGCCCCACAGATGCCTCACAACCACACCACACACGCCCTGGGTTCCCACCGCCCAAACCGATTTCCTTGAACGCAGCCGGACCGGCGACGCCGGACCACCACACTTCCCGTCGCCGGTCCGGCCTTCGAAGCAGTAGATCGACAGCCACATTCCCCAAAGAGAAGGGTGCAGCCCCCGTGCCGTTCAAGGAACCCGTCCGCAAGACCCTGCGCGCCCAGTGGCTCGGCTACCTCATGCGCGAGCTACGCCGCGAACGAGGCGTCACGCTCAAGGAGGCCACCGAGTACCTCAACCGCGACCATTCGGCCCTGGCCAGGTACGAGCGGGCGGAGTGGCCGTTCAAGCGCGACGACGTGATGTCCCTGCTCGACATCTACGGCGTCGACGACCCCGACCGCCGCGCCCGGATCCTGAAACTGTCCGAGGAATGCTGGCGCACCGGCGAGTGGGACCTCGACTACGCCGACGAACGCCACAACCGCGGCTACGTCGACCACGACTGGCTCGAAGAACACGCCACCAGCATCAACATCTACGCCACCCACCTACTCCCCGACCTGCTCCAAACCCCCGCCTACACGGCGCACGTCATCCAACTGCGGGAGCGGACGAAGAACCGCACCGCCCACCAGGGCCGACTCGTGGACAAGCTCATCGCCCGCCAGCGGGCGTTCGAGGCTCGCACGAACCGCCTCAACGTCGTCATCGACGAAGCCGCCCTCCACGTGAAGACGCCCGACCCCGACCTGATGCGCGAACAGCTCGCGCACGTCGCCGCCCTCGCCCAACGAACCCGGATCAACATCCAGGTCATCCGATCCGACGTCAACACCGCCGCCCGGGCCTGGGGGCCGTTCGAGCTGTTCCTGATGCCGGACCCGTACCCGGAGGTCGGATACCTCGACAACCTCGCCGGCCGCATCTACGTCGAAACCCCACACAGCAAACGCTTCGTCCTCGCCTACGAACAACTCCAACAAGCCGCCCTCAACCCCAACGACTCCATCAAGGTCATCCGGCACGCGGCCGAGCAGGCGTAGGCCACGCAAGCGTCGCGGTTCAGGGCGCGAGATCGATCAGGCGCCGACGGGTGCCGTCCACACCCGGCACCCGCCACACCGCCCCGTTCGGCCACTGTGGGACCAACAGGCAATGCCGTTGTTTGATCATTCAACTATGGCCGGGTTGAGAGTGATGGTCTTCGGTATCGCTTTGCTGGTCGGTCCGCGTTGCTGGACTTTGCCCCGGTAGGAGTACTTCGACTCGGGTCGTTTGAGGAGTCGGGCTGCCTCGCGCAGGCGGCGCACGCCGTTGTCGAGCTTGCGGCGCACCTTCGATGCCAGCGTAGCGAGGAACTCCCTGATCTTCTTCGGCGTGTCGGCGCTCTGGCGGATCACGCTACGACGGACGTGCTTGAGAACCTTGATGAACGAGACACGGTCCGGGTCGATGCCGTGACTATCGGCCAACTCCATGATGATCCTGCTCAGGCAGTGGTGCACGGTCAGGTGGGCCCACACCTCCTGACGTGCCAGGTCCGGGCTGGCCGAGCGCAGCACTTGCTGCGGGCCGCGTTGGAACGTCTTGATTTGCCGATACGACGACTCCGCCTCCCACCGTTCGTGGTAAAGCGCCGCCAGTTCGGCTGCGGGAAAGGCGTCAGGGTCGAGCAGGTCGGTGAGCAACCTGACCAGTTCCCCTCCGTTCACCTGGTACTCGACCACTCGAACCAGCACCCCGCCGGGATGAGCGCCCTTCTGCCCAGCCAGGTTCATCCGGGCCAGGTAGGTGCCATCGACCAGGACCTCGACAGGGCGGCGGGCGACGCTGGAACGGGCACGAATCAGCAGGTGCGCCCCGGCCCGCGTGTATGTCTTCCACAACTCGACACCGGGAAAGCCCCGGTCCATGATCACGAGCATCCCGGCAGCCGAGCCGGCCATGGCGATCGCCAGGTCCCGCTCGCCGCCGTTGAACCCGCCGACCCGCGCGTCGATCGACGCATGGGTTCCGGTCTCGGTCAAGGTCACCACTCTCACCTGCGGAAACCCGGCATCGTTGCCACGCGCGTCGCTCGGCCCGCCAAACGCACGCCGGTTGGCGTGGGTGTCGGGCACGTCCAGCAGGAACCCGTCGACCGCCGCCAGACGCATTCCCCGATAGAACGACCCGACCAGCCCGTGCGGAGCGACCGGACCGGCCACGGCACGGAACACCGCCTCCAGCGGCCGTGCCCCCAGCCGCTGCCGCGCCCGGGTAAACGACGCCCTGTTCGGAATGGTCTCGCCCATGCCAGGCAACCCGTTGACCAGGTTCTCCGCCACATCGTCGTAGGAATCCTGATGGAACAGGGCCCGCGCGAGAACGAAATTCACCATGAATCTGCCCGACAACGCCCCGGGCCGGCGGTCGAGCTTGCCACACGCGGCCAGCACCTCGTCCACCAGCGCCGGGGCCACCCAGCGGGTGAGGACGCCCAGCCTCACTTCGTCAGACAGCCCGGTCCAGAAATGCACATCGACACACGATCATGCCGACGACAGGACACCATGATCAGGGTCATCTACTACAACGTTCAAACAACGGCATTGGACCAACAGGTCCATGTTGCTGGTGGCGATCGGCGCCCGGACCGGGCGACGGGCCAGGTCCTCGAGAAGGTAATCCTCGTGGTCGGTGTCGCGGGCGACGACCAGGACCGCGCCGACGGGTACCGCCGGGTCGGTCCGGCGGTACCCGGCCAGCAGCACCTCCAGGCCGGCCGTACGCTGCTCCTCCTCACTCAACAGGCCACTGGGCCGGACGTTGTCGACGTGGACCAGGAACCGCAGGCAGCGGCCGTCCTCCAGCCACACCCCGAAGCCGTCGGCGCGCAGGTGCGCGAGGCCGTGGCCGCTTAGCCATACCGACGTATCCATCGTGGTCAGCCACTGGAACAGCTCGCACCGGCCCGGGTTCTGCCGCGACGCCTCGATCAACGGCAGGAACAACAGCCCGTCCGCCTCGTTCCACCGCCGCCGCCCCAGTTGCAACGGCACCGGCCGCCCCGACGCCGCCAGGTCCCGACCCACCAGATCGACGCCCTCGGCGGTGACGTCGTACCACCAGGTGTGGGTACGGTCCTCGTCGAACCGTCGCCGCTCGACCAACCCCAAGCCGTGCAGCCGCGTCAGATCCCGGTGCGCGGTCAACCGCGGCACACCCGCGACCACCGCCACCTCCACCGTCGTCGCAAGGCCGTGCAGCGCCAGGAACGACAGGATCCGCCACTGCCGCGACGTCAGCCGGCGCGAGACGGCCCGATCCCCCATCCACCAATGATCCACCGACCGCCTACGGACCTCCACAGGCGAACACGTTCTGTAGTCGCCGCCCCGGGCGACGGACTCAACCCCGAATGCCGGCGCCCCGGCGGATCACGCCACCGGAACCATCACCACAGGCCGCCCAGACGGCTCCGCAAAACCCCCGCATCTCCCAATCGGGCTTTGTCAGAGGTTTTCCATGATCATTGTTCAATAGATCAGCCGAAGAGACGAAGACGAAAGTAGTAAAAGAAACAAAACGACTTCGGCAATTTGATCTTCAAAACAACCGTCCACCACGCCCGTACGGGCCACCGCAGACACCAGAACAACACCACCGACCGCCCCGACGACCCTCACGCCCCGGCCCGCAGGCCAACGAAATCAACTGCACTGCGTCACCAACAGCAGGGTCGGAACGCCGACAGAAGACCGGACATACCGGCCAGAACCAGGCACCCGCTCCCGAGCACCCACCGAGCACCCAGCCCCGGATCCAAAACATGAAAAAGGCTCTGATCTGGTTTGTAATCCCAGCTCAGAGCCTTGATCGTTGGTGCGCCGCCAGGGACTCGAACCCCGAACCCGCGGATTAAGAGTCCGCTGCTCTGCCAGTTGAGCTAGCGGCGCTCTCTGACAACGGGGGAAACCCTAGCACGCCCACCCGGGCCCCTTCCAACCAGTTCGCCTCCCACACCATCCGTGTGGCTGACATGACACCGCCACCCGGTCTGGCACCGTGTCTGCGGGGCACGCGCCCTTTCCTCCGTCGTGCACCATGTGCACAGCGACGAGTGAATCGGGGTTGTAATGAGCAGGGTCTGGCGGTTCGTGGCCGTACTGGCGGTGGTCGCGCCTCTGGCGCTGACCGGGTGTGCGGGCGACGACAAGCCGCGGTTCGGCAGCGCTCCCTCCGGTGCGGCGCCCACCTCCGCTCCCCCGGTGCCGTTCGAGTTTTCGGTGACGCCGGCCGCCGATGCCAAGAACCTGCCGATCAGCACGGAGGTCGGCACTCTGGTCAAGGGTGGGACGGTCACCTCGGTCGCGCTGACCGAGACGGGTGGCACGAAGCAGCTCGAGGGCGCGTTGCGGGACGACCTGTCGTCGTGGGTGCCGGCGAGCCCGTTGAAGTACTCGAAGTCCTACACGGCGACGGTGACGGCGACGAGTGCGGCCGGGCAGGCCGAGACGAAGACTACGACGTTCACGACGATGGCGAAGTCGGGTTCGACGACCGGCACGGGTCTCTACCTGTTCGACGACCGCGAGTACGGCGTGGCGATGCCGGTGGTGGTCGAGTTCCATCCGGGGGTGAAGAAGGAGGACCGGGCGGCGGTGCAGCAGCGGATGTTCGTGAAGACGGATCCGCCGCAGCCGGGTGCCTGGCACTGGGTGGAGAACGGCACGCAGGTCTTCTACCGGGCGCCGGAGTTCTGGCAGCCGGGTACGACGTTGTCGGTGCGGATCGCGGTCGGCGGGCATCCGACGGCCAAGGGCCGGTACGGCGACATGGACCGGAAGGCGACCGCGAAGATCGGCGGGAAGCTGGTGATGGAGGTCGACAACGCCACGAAGCAGATGTCGGTTTTCAAGGACGACCAGTTGATCAAGACGATGCCGGTCAGCCTCGGTAAGCAGAGCACTCCTTCGTCCAGCGGCACGATGATCGTGATGGAGAAGAAGGAGGAGACGGTCTTCGACACGTTCGCCGAGTTGGGGCCGGAGTTGGGTTACCGGACCGATATCCAGTTCGCGCAGCGGCTGACCTGGGGTGGCGAGTACATCCACGCGGCGCCGTGGTCGGTTGCCGACCAGGGGCGGCGCAACGTGTCGCACGGGTGCGTGAACCTGGCGACGGACAACGCGCGCTGGTTGTTCCAGCAGACCAAGATCGGCGATCCGGTCACCGTGAAGGGTACCGAGCGCAAGCTCCAGGCGGGTAACGGCTGGACGGCGTGGGACCTGACCTGGGAAGAGTTCGTCAAGGGCAGCGCGTTGCCGGTGGCGGCCGATCTCGGCCCGCAGACGGCGGAACCGGGTGCGACGCCGACGGCGGCCGCAGGCTAAATTCTTCGCGGGCGCCGCACACAAAGCGATCGACCGGTAAATCGGGTTTTGTCCCGATTTGCCGGTCGACTTTTTGGTGCTTCTCGTCTCGGCATGAAACCGGGACTTGCCGCTTTCCGTCTCTGAGAGACGATGGTTATCGAGAGCGACTTTTGTGAGGGAGCCATGCGACCGAACCGAATGCAGCGGACACAGCACGCCCGTCGGGCGCTGGCGGCGGCCGTACTCGTCGGGGCGGTGGCACTGACGTCGGCCTGCTCCGGCGGCGGCAACGGCCCCTCGTGGCAGGGCGGGCAGCAGCAGGAGCAGGGGCCCAAGGCGACCGCGGCGATCACCGTGCCGGCCGCCGACGCCACGGACGTGCCGGCGTCGACCGAGATCACCTTCACCACCGAGGGCGCCACCCAGAGCACGGTCGAGCTGAAGGACGCCGCTGGCGAGGTCGTGGAGGGCGCGCTGACCGCCGACGGCAAGAGTTGGCTGCCGTCGGGGCAACTGGCCTACGCGACCGCCTACACGGCGACGGTGACGGCCACCGGCGACGACGGCAAGCCAGTGACGGCCAGCCACTCGTTCACCACCATGGCCAAGCCCGCCAACCAGGTACGGGTGACCAGCTTCATGGGTGACAACCAGGTGGTCGGGATCGCGATGCCGCTGATCCTGCGGTTCAGCCGGGCGATCCCGGAGGACTACCGCGACGACGTGCAGCGGCGACTGACGGTGCGCACCGAGCCGGCGCAGGAGGGCATCTGGAACTGGGCCAGCCCGACCGAGGTCCGGTTCCGCCCGAAGGAATACTGGCAGGCGAACACCAAGCTGTTCTACAAGGCGCAGACCGGTGGCCTGCCGATGGGCGACGGCTGGTTCGGCCGGGCCGACCTGACCATCGACGCCAAGGTGGGTGCGGCGGTGGAGATGGTCGTCGACAACGCGTCGAAGAAGATGACGGTGACCAAGGACGGCGCCGTGATCAAGACGATCCCGATCAGCCTGGGCAAGCAGAGCACCCCGTCGTCGAGCGGCACGATGGTCGTGATGGAGAAGCTCAAGGAGACGGTCTTCGACACCTTCGACGAGCTGGGCCCGGAGGAGGGCTACCGCACCGACATCGAATACGCCCAGCGGCTGACCTGGGGTGGCGAGTTCATCCACGCGGCGCCGTGGTCGGTGGCCGACCAGGGGCGGCGCAACGTGTCGCACGGCTGCGTCAACATGTCGAACGAGAACGCGAGCTGGCTGTTCAACCAGACCCGGGTCGGTGACCCGGTGACGGTCAAGGGCACCGAGCGCAAGCTCCAGCTCGGCAACGGCTGGACCGACTGGAACGTGAGCTGGGACGAGTACGTCAAGGGCAGCGCGCTGCCGTACGAGCCGGCGACCGACACCCCGGCGACGCCGGACACGAGCGCCACGCCGGGCAACTGAGCGAAGCGAAAGGGCCGGTCAGGAGATCCTGACCGGCCCTTTCGACCTACTGGGGTGACCGAGGGGACTTGAACCCCCGACATCCGGGACCACAACCCGGCGCTCTACCTGCTGAGCTACGGCCACCATGCAACCGGTTCCGTGAGCGAGGCTCGCGGGACGGTGCCGCACAATGATAGCCACACCGGTACCCCCGCCGTCGAGTGGGTTCCGGCGCGCCGCGCCGACCCATCCCCGCCGGGCAACCGGGACCCTGCCGGGCCGGGACCGGACCCCGCCGAGCCGTGACCAGACCCGGCCGAGCACGGCCGGACCGGGCCGAGCAACGCCCGGACCCGGCTGAGCGACAACCGGCCCCGGCCGGCCTCAGAGTTCGGCGGCGATGGCCTTGGCGGTCTCGACGTCGGGGCCGGGCAGCGGGACGAACAGGGTACGGCGGTAGTACTCCAGCTCGCGGATGCTCTCCCGGATGTCGGCGAGCGCCCGGTGGGCGAGGCCCTTCGGCGGCTGCCCGAAATAGACCCGGGGATACCAGCGCCGGCACAGCTCCTTGATCGACGACACGTCGATCATCCGGTAGTGCAGGTAGCCGTCGAGGCGGGGCATGTCGCGGGCCAGGAAGCCGCGATCGGTGGCGATGGAGTTGCCGCACAGCGGCGCGGTCCGGGGCTCCTTGACGTACGTGCGGACGTAGTCGAGCACCATGTCCTCGGCCTCGGTGAGGCTCACCGCGGAGCGGCGTACCTCCTCGGTCAGACCGGACTTCTCGTGCATCGTCCGGACGATGTCCGGCATCGCGTCGAGCACCGCGTCGTCGGCGTGGATCACCACGTCGACACCCTCGCCGAGGACCGTGAGGTCGGGGTCGGTCACCAAAGCGGCGACCTCGATCAAAGCGTCCCCACCGAGATCGAGCCCGGTCATCTCACAGTCGATCCAGACAAGAAGATCACGCACTGGAACAGCCTACGCCCCGGCGCGGCCGGTGCGCCTCGACGTGGCGCACCGCGCGGCGCCCGGCGGCGGACGCGGCCGGGCGACTGCCGGCACCGCGCCGTCCGGGTGCCGTTGATGGCCTAGGGTTGCCGACGTGGCAGCCGCACCACCCACCGCACGGATACCGGTCGACGACACCGCCGGCGGCGGCCGGACAGTCCGCCGGATCGCCGCCGTCACCGCCGTCACGACAGCGGCCGCCACCTTCCTCGCCTGGTACGGCAACCGCCACGACTTCTTCGATCTGCGGATCTACATGTCGGCGATGCGGTGGTGGAACGAGGGGAACCCGCTCTACGACTACCGGCAGCCGGATCCGGTGCAGGGCGAGTTGTACTTCACGTACCCGCCGTTCACGGCGCTGTTACTGCGGCCGTTCTCGGTGCTGCCGCTCGGCGCGACCTTCGCGATCTTCTCGCTGCTGACGCTGGTCGCGGTCGCCGTCACCACCTGGTGGCTGGTCGGGCCGGCGGCGGACCGGCGGGACCTGCCGCGCTGGTTCGTCGCCGGGCTCGCGGTGCCGCTGGTGCTGGTTATCGAGCCAAGCCGGGAGACGCTGGCGTTCGGCCAGATCAACATGCTGCTGATCGTGCTGATCCTGGCCGACCTGCTGTTCGCCGTACCGCGTGGTTCGCGCTGGGCCGGGGTCGGCGTCGGGCTGGCGACGGCGCTGAAGCTGTTTCCGGGGATCTTCATCGTCTTCCTGCTGGTGACCCGGCGGTGGCGGGCGGCGCTGGTGGCCAGCGTCACGGCGGCCGTGGCGACCCTGCTGTCGGCCGCGGTCACGCCCGGCGACTCGTGGCGGTTCTGGACGCACGAACTGTGGGCCACTGACCGGGTCGGCCGGCTCGACTACACCGCGAACCAGTCCCTGCTGGGCATGCTCAGCAGGTTCACCGCCCCCGAGGCGGCCAACCGGGTGCTCTGGATCGTCCTGGTGCTGGCGGTGACCGGGTTCGGGCTGTGGCGGGCGGCGCGGGCGGTGTCGGCGGGGGTGGACCCGGTCGCCGGCCTGACGCTGGCCGGGCTGGTCGGCGCGCTGATCAGCCCGATCTCCTGGTCGCACCACCTGTTCTGGCTGGTGCCGGCGATGATCGTGCTGGTCGACGCCGCGCTGCCGGCACCCGGCGGCGGCGGCTCGCGGTGGCGGCCGGGTTACCTGGCGGCGGCCGGCGTCGTCTTCGCCGCGTCGGTGTACGGCGTCGTGTCGTTTCCGGTGTGGGGCAACGATCCGGTGCCGACGAGTTCGGTCGGCGAGTTCCTGCTGCGGAACCTGTTCGTCCTGGTCTCGCTGCTGCTGCTGGTCGGCCTGCCGGTACGCCGGCACGGCGGGACACTCGGCTGGTAGCCGGGCAGGAGAGCCCCTACCACCCGCCAGGCAAAACGGACAGATCTAGCCAGTCGCACCTTTCGCCCGTAATGTGGCGCTCAGCGGACGAACTTCCCTGCACCGCTCCCCCGGTGAGGGCGGCCCCGCGCGTCGGCAGCGCGCGGGGCCGCCCGCCGTACGGGCGCCGTCAGGCAGCCGGCGGCGCGCCGACGCGCCGGGTACGCGCGTACGCGAGCCCGCCGAGAACCAGGCCGGCGAGCCCGGCGACGAGACCGGCGATGCCCCACGCGTTCGACCCGCCGCCGTCGCTGGTGCTCGACGCCGGGACCGCCGCGGCACTGACACCGGCCGACGGGGTGCCTCCCGCCGGGGCACCGTCCGCCGGCGCGGCCGCCAGCCGCAGCACGGGAGCGGGGCTGGCCGGTTCCTCACCGCCGGCCGCCGCCGGCGGGTCGATCCAGCGGACCACGTTGCCGTCGGAGTAGGTCTGCAGCGCCCGGAACACCATCTGGTCGACCTGCGGCAGCGGGCCGGCCGAGACCGGGAACTCCTGGAACTCGCCCGGCTTGACACCCGTGTCGTCCGACGACGCCGTCCAGGTGATCTTCGCGACCGCCTCGGTCACCTGGCTGCCGTGCACCTCCAGCGGCGGGTTGACGGCCCGCTTCTCCACCGCGACCGTCCACCCCGGCACCGGCATCGTCGTCACCGACGCCACCGGCGCGTCCTCGGGGAAGAACACCTCCACCTTGGTGGTGGACGCCTCGTCGCTCTCGTTCGGCACCCGGAACGCCAGCCGGGCGTACCCGCCCTGGTTGGCCTCGCCGGGGTTGACGGTGACGTGCGCCGCGGCGGGTGCGGCGAACCCGAGCACGGCGCCGACGACCGCCCCCAGGGTGAGGACCGCCGCGGCGGTCGCGGAACGACGAAGACGGATCATGAACGGGACCTCTCTACGTGACGGGCACGGTGACCGTCACCGTGTCCTGGTCGATCTCGGATATCCGGACCGTGACGCGCATCTGCCAGTCACCGGCGGCCGGCAGGCGGATCTCGCCGAAGGCGTGGTTGTCGGTCAGCTTCAGCAGCGCGATGTCGATCGGCTCCACCCCCTGGTCGGGCAGCGCGATCGTGGCCCGCCACTCCACCACCGGCAGCGGCCGGTTGTCGAGGGTGTAGGCGTACATGTGCAGCGAGTTGTTGCCCCGGGCGGCCGGGTCCATCTCGATCTGCAACGAGTAGATCGAACTCGTGGCGGTGGTCGTGAAGTACTCGACACCGCCGTCCGCGCCGCCGGCGACCGCCGTACGGGCCGGCGTCGTCTGGACCAGCACCGCGCTGACCGCCAGGATGACCGCGGCGATGCCGAGTTCGAGCCACACCGCCTTACGCATCCGGCCCGGCTCCTCCGGCGCCGTCCGGCGTTGAACCAGCTTGCGGGCGAACGCCGCCACCGCGAGCACCACGGCGAACAGGACCACCTTGGCGATGATCAACTGCCCGTACCTGGTGCTGATCAGCGCCTTCGGGGTGCCGACCTCCAACAGCGCCTGCACCACACCGGCAAGCAGCAGCGCGCAGACCGCGAACGTCGCCCACCGCGACCACACCGGCAGGATCGCACCGAGTTCCCGGTCGTCGGCCTGCCGCAGCAGGAACGCCACCAGCATCACCAGCCCGCCCAGCCACACCGCCATCGCGGCCAGGTGCACGGCGTCGACCACCACCGACACCGCCGGCACCAGGGCGGCCGCCGCGTGCCCGGACAGCGGCCAGGTCAACAGCGCGGCACCGCCGAGAATGCCGAGCAGCACCTGGTCGCTACGGGTGGCCCGGCCGTCGCCGTGCAGCAGCGGCCACAGCAGGAACGCCGCCGCGAGCAGGATGCCGAGCCGGACCAGGTGGACCGTGCCGTACAGGCTGCCGAGCACGTCGCCGAGCGCGGCACCGCTGCCGTCGAAGATCCCGCCACCGTTGGTGTACGGCACCTGCAGCCAGATCGCCGCCAGCGCCGACACGGTGATCAGGCCGGCGCCGGTCCAGACCAGCCGGGCCGGCCCCGCCCGCGACAGCCGCTGCGGCCACAGCAGCATCAGCACCAGCACCGGGCCGACGACCAGCAGCAGGCCGGTGTACCCGATGTACTTCGCGACCGGGATCGCGGCCGCGACGACCGGATCGGCGCGGTCGCTGCCGTCGTCGGTCGGCGGCTCCGACGGGTTGCCGACCGAGTAGGTGAAGGCGCCGCTGACCGGATGGCTGTCGGCGGAGATCACCCGGTAGCTGACCAGGTAGGTGCCGCGCGCGCCGCCCTGGTCGACCGGGATCGTCACCACCGAGCCGTTGAACGCCGGCTCGCCACGGTCGACCCGCGCCCCGTCCGGACCGATCACCCGGATCTTGTCGGTGACCTTGCGGACCGACTCGCTGAAGGTGAGCACGACCTCGGCCGGGGCGGTCGGCACCACCGTCTCGGCGACCGGACTGGTGCTGCTGAGTACGGCGTGCGCGTACGCCGGGGTGGCCGGGACGAGCAGCGTGGCGAGGGCGGCGACCAGCACCGCCAGCAGGGCCGCGCACCGCCTCGGGCTCGCCGGGCGCGCCGGGGCCGACGACGTCGTGGGCGGCGACGGCAATCGATGATCTGCGGCAGTCATGTCGGACATGCTCGCCGACCGGGCCCGTTCGACGCGAGTCCGGACACCCATCACCTCCGAAGATCCACTGATCCGCGACCGGCGGATCAACGCGACATCAGCAGGTAGTCGGACGGCCACCCGGAATAGTTCCCCCGCACGCGGGAAACTTGCCCGCGTTCTGGCCGGGCTGGTGACCTTTGGCCCTACGGCCGGTAGTAGCCGCGGCCATACCGTCTGACGCGGCGGACGGGCGCGACGGAGATCACGCCCGCGAGCCCCGCCGTGGCTACCGGCGGACGACCGTCAGGACGGCAGGTGAGCGTGACCGTGAACACCGTGGGCGAGACCCGCCGATCCGCCGTCCTGCCGTGGATCGGCACCGCCGTACGGCTCGGTCTGGCCGCCGTGTGGCTGCTCGCCGGCGCCAGCAAGGTCGGCGACCTGGCCGCCTCCGGCCGCGCCGTCGCCGCGTACGAGGTCATGCCGTACGACGTGGCGAAGATCGTCGGCGCCGCGCTGCCGTTCGTGGAGATCACGCTCGGCGTACTGCTGCTCCTCGGCGTGGCGACCCGGCTCGCCGCCGCGGTCTCCGCGGCCCTGCTGGTCGTCTTCGTCGCCGGCATCACCTCGGCCTGGGTCCGCGGCCTGACCATCGACTGCGGCTGCTTCGGCACCGGCGGCCAACTCCCCGCCGGGCAGAACCCCAGCTACGGCCCCGAACTCCTGCGCGACCTCGGCTTCCTCGCCCTCGCCGGGTTCCTGCTGGTCAGACCACACACCCGGATCTCAGTCGACGCCATGGGCGCACCCCGCCCCGAGGAGGAGCAGTGAGCAGCAGAGCCGGACAGAAACGGGCGGCCAAGGTGGTCCGCCAGCAGATGGCCCGGGAACGGCGCCGCCAACGCACCCTGTGGACGTCGGTCGTCGCCGTCGCCGCACTGGTGATCGCCGGAATGATCGGCTGGGGCGTGTTCGCCAGCCAACGGGCCGACGAATACCACGCCCCGGCCGGCGCCACCGCCGACGGCAGCGGCATCGCCGTCGGCACCGGCCCGGTCACCGTCGACATCTACGAGGACTTCCTGTGCCCCGCCTGCCGGCAGTTCGAGACCCAGGTCGGGCCGGCACTCGACCAGCTCGTCGCCGACGGCCGGATCCGCGTCGTCCACCACCCCGTCGCCTACCTCGACCGCGCCTCCACCACCGGCTACTCGAGCCGGGCGTCGGCCGCGGCCGGCTGCGCCGCCGCCGGCGGCAAGTACGGCGAATACTCGTCGGCACTGTTCGAACGGCAACCGGCCGAAGGCGGCGCGGGCCTCAGCACCGACGAACTGATCCGCATCGGCGGCGGCGTCGGCCTCGACGAGGACACGTTCGGCACCTGCATCCGCGACGGTAGGTTCAGGACGTGGACGGAACACGTCACCGACCTCGCCAGCGAGCGCGGCATCCGCGGCACCCCGACGGTCTTCGTCGACGGCCAGCCGGTGCAGAACAGCGCCGACGCGATCCGGGCGGCCATCGACGCCACCGGACGGTGACCCGCCCGGCCGCCGGAACCGTTCCGGCGGCCGGCCACCGACCCCGGGCGGCGGCCCTGCTGATCGCCGCCGTCACCGGACTGCTCGCGGCACTCGCCCTGGCCGGCCCGGCCCACGCACACGGCGCCGACACCCCCGACGGCACCGACTACCGGGTCCGGATCACCGGCGTCACCCCGGCCGTGCCGGGCCTGACCGTACGCACCATCGAGGCCGGCGCCCGGCTGGAACTGACCAACCACACCGGCCGCGTCGTCGAGATCCCCGGCTACGTCGACGAGCCCTACCTCGAGATACGGCCCGACGGGACGTACGAGAACCTCAACTCCCCCACCGCCTATCGCACCCGCACCCTCGCCGGCGACACCCCGGTCCCGGCCGGCGTCGACCCGACCGGGCCACCCCGCTGGCAGCGCACCGGCACCGACCCGGTCGCCCGCTGGCACGACCAACGCACCACCTGGCTCGGCGCCGACCCACCCCCCGGTGTACGCGCCGACCCGACCCGCGAGCAGCGGGTCCGCGACTGGACGGTGCCGGTACGCCTCGCCGGCACCACCGTCACCGTCACCGGCACCCTCGACTGGGTGCCGCCACCCGACCCCTGGGCGTGGTGGGCCTGGATCCTGCTCGGCACCGTCACCATCGGCGCGCTCGGCATCCTGCCCGGCCGCCACGCCCCCGCCGCCACCGGCGTACTCGGCGCCCTCTGCGTCGTCGGTGGCGGCTGCGCCGTCGCCTTCGCCGTCGCCCGCGAACTCGACGCCGGCACGACCGGTGCCGGCGCGATCCTGATCGGCCTGCTCGCCAGGCACGGGCTGCCCCTCGCGGTCGGCCTGTTCGCCGTCGCCGTCGGCGGCCGCGTCCTGCTCCGCCGCTCCGCCACCGACTTCGCACTCGTGCTCGCCGGCCTCTTCCTGGCGATCTTCCACGGGGCGGTCAACGCCGGCGTACTCGCCCGCGCCGTCGCCCCCGCCCCGTGGCCGGCGACCTGGGCCCGGCTCGTCATCGCCGTCGCGGTCGCCGTCGGCGCCGGGGTCGCCACCGCCGGCCTGCTGCGGATGCACTCGGCGGCCCGCCGGGCGCCGCGCCGGCCCGCCGAACCCGACGACGCCGGCAGCCCGTCGACCGGTGGGCCGACCGGCGGCGACACCCCGACACCAGACACCCCCGCCGACGCCGGCTACGCCAACGCCTCCTGAGCCGACGCCGGGCCCGCGGGCGGCCGGTCCCGGGCGGCGAGCTGCGCCGCCGCGAGCGCCGGATCAAAGCCGTACGGCAACTCCAACCGGTGCCGCGCCAGCAGCTCGGCATCGGCCAGCACGTCGACCGTCGCCCCGTCGGCCACCACCCGCCCCGCGTCCAGAATCACCGACCGGCCGCACAACTCCATCGCGTACGGCAGATCATGAGTCACCATCAGCAGCGTCACCGGCAACGCCCGCAGAATCGCGGCCAGCTCCCGCCGGGACGCCGGATCAAGATTCGACGACGGCTCGTCCAGCACCAGGATCTCCGGCCGCATCGCCAGCACCGTCGCCACCGCCACCCGCCGCCGCTGCCCGTACGACAGATGGTGCGGAGTGCGGTCCCGGTACGCCGACATCCCGACGGCGGCCAGCGCCTCGTCGACCCGGGCCGCCAGCTCCGCCCCCCGCAGCCCCAGGTTCGCCGGGCCGAACCCGACATCCTCGGCGACCGTCGGCAGGAACAACTGGTCGTCCGGATCCTGGAAGACGATGCCGACCCGGCGGCGGATCTCCGCCAGCGTGGCCCGGTCGCGCCCGACGGCCAGGCCACCGACCGTGACCGTGCCCGCCCCGCCGTGCAGCACCCCGTTGAGATGCAGCACCAGGGTCGTCTTGCCGGCGCCGTTCGGCCCCAGCAGCGCGACCCGCGCCCCACGCGGCACCCGCAGGTCGACGCCACGCAGGGCGACCTGACCGTCCGGGTACGTGTAGTCGAGGCCACGCACCTCCAGCGAAACCGGCCCGGTCATGACAGCAGCACCGCCGTGACACCGACACCCGCCGCGACCGCCGGCACCGTCGCCGCCAACAGCCACTGCCCCGCCGACGCCACACCCGCACCCGCCGGCGGCATCCGGCCGGAGTAGCCGCGCGACAGCATCGCCAGATACACCCGCTCCCCGCGCTCGAACGCCCGCAGGAACAGCGCGCCGATCCCGGCCGCGAAGCCCCGCAACTGCCACAGGAACCTCGGATCGTCGCCGCGCGAGATCCGGGCCACCCGCATCCGGCGGGCCTCGCCGACCAGCACGTCCAGGTAGCGGACCATGAACATCGCGATCTGGGTCACGATCCGCGGACACCGCAGCCGGTCCAGGCCGACGATCAGGTCCCGGCTCGTCGTGGTCGCCGCCAGAAGCAACGACACGAGTACGCCGAGCGTCCCCTTGACCAGGATGTTCCAACCGCCGAGCAGCCCCTCCGCCGACAACCCCAGCCCCAGCCAGGTGACCCGCTCGCCGGCCCCGACGAACGGCAACACCAGCGCCAGCAGCACGAACGGCGTCTCGACCAGGGCCCGGCGGGCCAGCCAACCGGCCGGCACCCGGCCCACCACCGCCACCACCGCGACCAGCACGGCGTATCCGCCGAAGGCCCAGAACACCTCGCGGGGCGTGGCCACCACGACCAGCGTCACCGCCACCGCCGCCGCGATCTTCACCTCGGGCGGGAGCCGGTGGAGCGGGCTGTCCCGGTCGAGGTGCAGGACGTCCGCGGACCCGCCGGCCATCCCCGCTCCCGCCCGGCTACGCGCGATCCGCCGGACGCCGGCCGCGGACCAGCCAGAACAGCCCGCCACCGACGGCGAAGGTGAGCAACACCCCGGTCGCCCCGGCCACCGCCGTCGCCAGGAAGGGGTTGTCGACGCCCCGCAGCCCGTAGTCGGCCAGCGGGCTGCCGGCCCACTCGTGGTCCTTCGCGTTGCGCGCCATGCAACTGCCGCCGGTGATCTCCTCGTCGGCGTTGACGGCGCAGCCCTTCGTCGACGCCGAATCCAGGCCGTCGGGCGAGCCCGAGGCGAAGTTGCTGACCACCCCGGCCAGCAGGAGGGCGACCAGCAGGCCACCGAGGACGAACCAGCTTCCCCGCCTCACGCCGCGCCTCCCACCGTCGAAGTCGTCGCCAGCCTGCCGCCGCGCAGGGCGTACACCAGGTCCGGCCGGGTCTTCGCGACCGTCACCACCGTCGTCGCCGCGATGATCCCCTCACCGACACCGATCAGCAGATGGGTGCCGGTCATCGTCGCCGCGATCGCCCCGAGCCCGTAGTCCACCAGCTGCGTCGTACCGCCGAGCGCGTACTGGAGCACGAAGCTCAACGCCGCCGCGACCACGCTGACCACCGACGCCAGCAACGCCGTCGCCGCCAGCCCCGCCGCCGTACGCGGCAGCACCCGCAACAGCAGGACGATCAGCCCGTACGCCGCCGCCGTGCCGACCAGCGCCATGTTGAAGATGTTCGGCCCCAGCGCGGTGATCCCGCCGTCGGCGAAGACGAGCGCCTGCACGACCAGCACCACGGCGACACACAACGCACCCACCCAGGGGCCGACCAGCAGCGCCGCCAGCGCCCCGCCGAGCAGGTGCCCGCTCACCCCCGGCAACACCGGGAAGTTGAGCATCTGGACCGCGAAGATGAACGCCGCCACCAGGCCGGCCATCGGGGCCAGCCGGTCGTCGAGATCCTGCCGCCCCCGCATCACGCAGAAGACCAGTGCCACCACCGTGAGCACGGCGTAGGCGATCGAAACCGGTGCGTCGAGCACCCCGTTGCCGATGTGCAGAGCCAGACCGTCCATGGGCTCCTCCCGACCAGCGTGAAAGCCCGGTACGCGGTGCCGGTGCGCCGCGCGTACAGGCATCTCCCAGAGTATTTCGGAACATAGGCAGTTGCCAATACCTTGCAACTAGCCCGTTCGTGGATGCCCGGCCCGGCACCGCCAACCGGAACCGGACGGGCGATAGGGTTCGGGCCATGACCGCAACGGCACGCCTCGCTCCCGGCGATCCCGCACCCGAGTTCGAACTGCCGACCGACACCGGCGAGACGCTGTCCCTGAACGAGCTGCGCGGCCGCAAGGTGGTGCTCTACGTCTACCCCGCTGCGATGACCCCCGGCTGCACCAAGCAGGCCTGCGACTTCCGCGACTCGCTCACGTCGCTCCAGGCCGCCGGCTACGAGGTCGTCGGCATCTCCCCCGACAAGCCGGCCAAGCTCGCCAAGTTCCGCGAGCGCGACGCGCTCACCTTCCCGCTGGTGTCCGATCCGGACAAGGCGGTGCTGACCGCGTACGGCGCGTTCGGCGAGAAGCAGCTCTACGGCAAGACGGTCACCGGGGTGATCCGCTCCACGTTCGTCATCGACGAGGACGGGAAGATCATCAAGGCGCTCTACAACGTCAAGGCCACCGGCCACGTCGCCAAGCTGCGCCGGGATCTCGACCTCGACTGAAACCTGCCCGATTGGCGCTCGTGTTCCACTTCGCCCTGCCGTCTAAGCGCCTGGCCAGAAGTCTTGTCCGTAACTGTCGGGTAGCCAGGGTGAGGTCCAGGGCGCGGTGGTGGTGAGGTTCTGGTCGGGTGTTCGGT
>NZ_JBFAKM010000069.1:0-20338 GCF_040655695.1 Polymorphospora sp. NPDC050346
CCTCGTTCCAGCTCGCCCACGCCCTGTTCCCGTCGCTGGACTTCTGCCAGCGCCGGCTGCGCAAGCTGCACGGGTTGGCCCGGTCCACCCCGCCGGCCGCCAAGCCCGCCGACCCGCCCCGCCGGTCCTGGTGGACCACCCGGCGCCGGGACCAGCTCGCCGGGCTGCTGTTCGTCAGCCCGCAACTGCTGGGCAGCATCGTCTTCGTGCTGCTGCCGCTCGGGCTGGTCGTCTACTACAGCCTGCACGAGTGGAACGTGCTCGCCGACACCTTCGACTTCGTCGGCGCGGAGAACTACCGGGCGCTGGCCGACGACCCCAACCTGCCGTCGGTGCTCGGCGCGACCGGGCTCTTCTCGCTCGGTTTGGTCGTCCTCAACCTCAGCCTGGCCCTGCTGCTCGCGGTGCTGCTCAACCAGAAGCTGCGCGGCACGGTCGTCTTCCGCACCCTGTTCTTCTCGCCGGTCGTGGTGTCGCTGGTCGCCTGGACGATCGTCTGGGGCTTCCTGCTCCAGGACAACGGCGGGATCAACGGCCTGCTGGACACGATCGGCGTCGACGGCCCCAACTGGTTGCGCGGCGAGGCGACCGCGATGATCTCGGTCGTCGTGGTGCAGGTGCTGAAGAACGTCGGCCTCAACATGGTGCTCTTCCTGGCCGCCCTGCAGGGCGTGCCGGCCGAACTCTACGAGGCGGCGCGGGTCGAGGGCGCCGGCCGGTGGACCCAGTTCCGCAAGATCACCGTACCGCTGATCAGCCCGACGATCCTGCTCACCTCGATCATCACCGTGGTCGGCTCGCTCCAGGTCTTCGCCCAGATCGCCGTGCTCACCCAGGGCGGGCCGGGGACGTCCACCACCGTGCTCGTCTACTACCTCTACCAGCAGGCGTTCCAGTTCCACCACTTCGGATACGGCGCCACCCTGTCCGTACTGCTCTTCGGGATCGTGCTGGTCCTCACCGTCGTCCAGTGGCAGATGCGCAAGAGGTGGGTCTTCCATGAGCAGTAAGGTGTCCCGCCGCGCCAAGCTCGGCCTGTACGGCGCGCTGCTCGTCCTCGCCGTCCCGTTCGTCTTCCCGACCTGGTGGATGGTCACCTCGTCGTTCAAGCCGATCAGCGACATCTTCTCCTGGCCGCCGAGCCTGCTGCCGGCGAACCCGCAGGTCGACGCGTACCGGCAGGTCTTCGAACTGCAGCCGTTCGCCCAGCAGTACTTCAACAGCGCCTACATCGCCGCCGTCGTCACGCTCGGCACGCTCGCGGTGTCGGCCCTGGCCGGGTACGCCTTCGCCCGCATCCGGTTCCGCGGGCAGAACGCGCTGTTCCTCGTCGTCCTGCTCGGGCTGCTCATCCCGAGCGAGGTCACCATCGTCCCGCTCTTCCAGATGTTCAACACGCTGGGCTGGGTCGACACCCACTGGCCGCTGATCCTGGTGCCGATCTTCGGCGCGCCGAGCGTGCTGGCGACGTTCATCATGCGGCAGTTCTTCATCGCCCTGCCCGGCGAACTGGAGGAGGCGGCCCGGGTCGACGGGCTCGGCCGGCTCGCCACCTTCTGGCGGATCGCGCTGCCGCTGGCCCGGCCGGCCCTCGGCGCGGTGGCGATCTTCACGTTCCTGCACAGCTGGAACCTCTACCTGGAGCCGATCGTGTTCCTGTCCACTCCGGAGAAGTTCACCCTGCCGCAGGCGCTGACCCAGTTCGTCGACGCGTACGGCGGTCCGATGTGGAACATCCAGCTGGCGGCCGCCTCGCTGACCGCGCTGCCGGTGCTGGCGGTGTTCGTGGTGGCCCAGAAGCAGTTCGTCGAGGGCCTGGCCCACACCGGTCTGAAGGGCTGAAACGGGCCCGGCCCACCGGCCGTCCCGTCGAGCGGATGTAGAACGTTTGTGGTTGCCCCGGCGACAACAAACGTTCTACATCCAGCTAGCCCCGCACCCCGCCCGGGTCGGTCGGGAGCGTCAGGTGCATCAGCGGCATCGCCGACGGCGCGAAGCCCATCAAGCGGTAGAGCGGCTCGCCGTCCCCGGTCGCCACCAGATCGACGACCATGATGCCGCGCCCCCGATACCAGTCGAGCAACGCCGCCAGCAACGCTCTGGAGTAGCCGCGCCGGCGGTGGCCGGGCTCGGTCGACACGTTGAAGACGTACCCGATCTCGCCACTCGGATTGTCGGGGGTGCCGAGCCGACGCTCGACCACCCCCACCACGCAGGCCGCCAACCGCGGCGGGCCGGTCGACCCGGCGGGCGCGTCGGCGGGGTCGACGGGCTGGTCGTCAGGGGCGGCCGGCTGGTCGACCACGAAGGCGACCAGCGAGCCGTCCGGCTCCGCCAGCCGGTCACGCAGCGACCGCAGCGCGACCGGCTGCCAGTTCTCGGCCCCCGGTTCACCGATCCCCATGGCCCGCAGCATCAGGCCGCGGAGCCGGACCAGCTCCGCGGCATCGTCCGCCACCGCCCGGCGAACCTCGACCATCAGGTCGGGGGCTGGCCGTAGAGGCGGTCCACCCGCAGGCGCAGCACGAGCCGGCGGTCGGCGACCATGGCCCGGCGGTAGTCGTCCCAGTCCGGGTGCTCGCCCTCGATCGACCGGTAGAGGTCGACCAGTTCCTCCACCGTGGCGTCGGCCGGGTCGGTCGCGACCGGGGTCAGCTCGGCGACGCCCTCGGCCGCCGCCCAGACCCAGCCCTCGGTGGTGTTGACGTGCAGCGTCGCGCGGGGGTCGCGGCGCAGGTTGCGGGTCTTGACCCGGCCGTCGGTCAGCGACACCCGGACCAGCCGCTGCGCCGGGTCGAACGCGTAGATGATGTTCGACAGATGGGGTCGCCCGTCGGGCTGGATCGTGGCGAGCACCCCGAGCCGGTGCCCGCCCACGACCGAGAGCAGGCCCGCCTCGCGGTCAGCCGGCACTGCGCGCGGCCAGCAGTTCGGCGATCTGTACGGCGTTGAGCGCCGCGCCCTTGCGCAGGTTGTCGTTGGAGCAGAAGAACGACAGCCCGTTGTCGACGGTCTCGTCGACCCGGAACCGGCCCACGTACGTCGGGTCCTGGCCGGCCGCCGCGAGCGGCGTCGGTACGTCGGACAGCTCGACCCCGGGGGCGTCGGCGAGCAGCTCACGGGCCCGGGCCGGGGTGAGCGGCCGGGCGAACCGGGCGTTGACCTGCAACGAGTGGCCGGTGAAGACGGGTACGCGGACGCAGGTGCCGGACACCAACAGGTCGGGGATCTCGAGGATCTTGCGGCTCTCGTTGCGGAGCTTCTGCTCCTCGTCGGTCTCCTCGGAGCCGTCGTCGACGATCGAGCCGGCCAGCGGCAGCACGTTGTAGGCGATCGGGCGGGCGAACGAGCGCGGCGCCGGGAACTCCGCCGCCGATCCGTCGAAGGTCAGCTCGGTGGCCCGGTCACTGACCTTGCGTACCTGCTCGTCCAGTTCGGCGACCCCGGCCAGGCCGGCCCCGGAGACCGCCTGATAGGTGGCGACGACCAGGCTGACCAGGCCGGCCTCGTCGTGCAGCGGGCGCAGGATCGGCATCGCCGCCATCGTGGTGCAGTTGGGGTTGGCGATGATCCCCTTGGGGCGGTCGTCGGCGGCGTGCGGGTTGACCTCGGCGACGACCAGCGGCACCTCGGGGTCCATCCGCCACGCCGAGGAGTTGTCGATCACGACCGCGCCGGCCGCGGCGACCTTCGGGGCGAGCTGCTTCGACGTGCCCTTGCCGGCGGAGAAGAGCACGATGTCCAGGCCGCCGTAGTCGGCGGTCTCCGCGTCCTCGATCGTGATCTCGCCGTCCTGCCACGGCAGGGTACGCCCCGCCGACCGGGCCGACGCGAACAACCGCAACTCCGTCACCGGGAACCGCCGTTCGGCGAGTATCCCCAGCATGACGCCACCGACCTGGCCGGTGGCTCCCACAATGCCGATCCTCATGCAGGCGAGGCTACCCACCCCGCCCACGGATACGGCAAGGTCTTTCCCATCACCTCGGACCGTCGTCGACGACCTCGCCGAGGCCGGAGGCGACCAGTTCGTCGCGGATGAGGGCGACGTCGCCCTCGACCACGAGGGTCAGCCCGTGCGGGTGCAGGTGTGCCGCGGCGGCGGCCGACACCACGTCCAGCGGCGCCGACAGCATCGCCTCGCGCAGGTGCGCGTGGTAGTCGTCGGGCAGGCCGTACACGACCAGGGTGGCCAGCGCCGACGCGATCGCCGCCGGGGTCTGCAGCTCGACCGAGAGCTGCCCGGCCCGCCACGACCGGGCGACCGCCAGCTCCTCCTCGGTGACCCCGTCGGCCTGCGTACGGGCGATCTCGCCGACCGCCTCGACCAGGGCGGGTGCGGTGACCGCGGTCTGCACGCTCGAGCTGACGGTGAAGCGGCCGAACCGGCGCGACATCCCGAAGTCCGCCCGGATGCCGTACGTGTAGCCGCGCACCTCGCGGATGAGGTGGTTGAGTCGGGAGGTGAAGGCGCCGCCGAGCACGGTGCCGGCGAGCTGCGTCGGCACGTAGTCGGGGTGCGAGCGGGGCGGGGCGGTGTGGCCGAGCCGCAGCGACGACTGCACCGACCCGGGCCGGTCGACCAGGATGATCCGCCGCTGGGTGCGTACCTGGACGTCGATCGGGGCGCCGGCCTCGACCGGGTCGCCGCCGGTGCCGGCGAACGCCGCCGCGGCCAGCACGTCGAGGTCGA
The DNA here is from genome assembly GCF_040655695.1 of Polymorphospora sp. NPDC050346. Classification (NCBI taxonomy): domain Bacteria; kingdom Bacillati; phylum Actinomycetota; class Actinomycetes; order Micromonosporales; family Micromonosporaceae; genus Polymorphospora; species Polymorphospora sp. NPDC050346. The sequence continues at coordinate 4,694 of NZ_JBFAKM010000069.1, forward strand.
TCCGGTCCAGGTCACCGGCGACGAGCAGGGTGCCGGGCCGGCGCAGCCAGCCGGCGTGGAAGCCGGTGATGTCGTCGACGGTCAGCGCGGCGACCGACTCCGGGTCGCCGTCCATGGGGCGGCCGTGCCGGACCTCGGCACCGAACAGGTCGGCCCGCAGGGCGGCGTCGGCCCGGGGTCCGGGGTTGGCCCAGTACATCCGCAGCGAGGTGACCTCGTCGTCGCGTACCCGCTCGACGTCGGCGGGGTCGAGCCGGGGCGTACGGACCGCCTCGGCGAGCAGGGTGACGGCCGGCGCGAGGCGGTCGACCGGCACCTGGACGGTGGTCCGGAACGAGTCCCAGTCGACGCTGGTCGACAGCTCGGTGCCGAGCCCCTCCAGAGCCAGCGCGTAGGCGGCGGCGTCCCGGTCGGTGGTGCCCTCCTCCAGGGCCTTGGCGACCACCCCGGCCAGCCCCTCGCGGCCCAGTGGTTCGCGGCCGGCACCGGCGTCGAGCAGCAGCGTGGCGACGGCCAGGCTCTGGCCGGGCAGGTGCGCGGCGACGACCTCGCCGCCGGCCACGGCCCGCCGGACGACCGGTGGGAAGCGGTACGACCGCGGCTCGCCCGGCGCCGGGCGTTCGCTGATGAGCGTCACGCGCTCTCCTCCTCGGGCAGATACGTCAGGGTGACCCGGTCCTGCGGGCGCAGCACCTCGGCGGCGACCTCGGCCACCCGGTCGGTGGTGACGGCGAGCCAGTTCGGCAGCCGGTCGGCGGCGCGGGCCGGGTCGCCGAACTGGGTGGCGTAGCGGCTGAGCAGGTCGGCGCGGCCGTCGACCCGGGCCAGCCCACGCCACCAGCTCGTGGTGAGCAGCGCCTTGGCCCGGTCGAGTTCGGCTTCGGTCACCCCGCCGGCGGCGACCTCGTCGAGCAGTTCGACGAGCCCGGCCTCCAGCTCTTCGACGGTCACGCCGGGCCGGGCGGTCGCGGTCACGATCAGCGGCGCGGGGGCGTGCGCCAGGTCGACGCCGTACGCGGCGATGTTGTCCGGCTGGGCGATCCGGGCGCCGTCGGCGAGCCGCTGGTAGAGCCGGCTGCCCCGGCCGCTGCCGAGGACGGCGGCCAGCACGGTGAGGGCGTCGTATCCGGGGCTGCCGAACGGGTGGGTGCGGTGGCTCAGGTAGATCCGGGGCGCCGGCACCGAGGCGCGGACGGTCTCGCGGACCGGGGTGCCGGTGGCCGGCACCTGGCGCCCGTCGGGCGCGGCCGGGATGTCCCGGCGTGCCGCCAGCGCCCCGAAGTAGCGCTCGGCCAGGGAGAACACCTCGTCGGCAGAGGTGTCGCCGACGACGGTCAGCACCGCGTTGTTCGGCGCGTAGTAGGTGGTGTGGAACGCCTGGAACGTCGGCAGGTCGGCGGCGTTGAGGTCGTCCATCGACCCGATCGTCGGGTGGTGGTACGGGTGCCCCGGCGGGTAGAGCAGCGGGAGCAGGCGCAGCCAGGCGTCGCCGTACGGCACGTTCTCGTAGCGCTGCCGGCGCTCGTTCTTGACCACCTCGCGCTGGTTGTCCAGCGTCTCCTGGGTCAGCGCCGGCACCAGGCCACCCATCCGGTCGGCCTCCAGCCACATCGCGAGCGCGAGGTGCTCGGCCGGAACGGTGTCGAAGTAGTTGGTGCGGTCGGGGTTGGTGCTGGCGTTCAGCGAGCCGCCGGAGCCCTGGATCAGTTTCATGTGCTCGGTCTTGGCCACGTTGACCGATCCCTCGAACATCAGGTGCTCGAAGAGGTGGGCGAAGCCGGTCTGCCCGTCGGGCTCGTGCCGGGACCCCACGTCGTACCAGAGGTTGACCGCCACGACGGGGGCGCTGCGGTCCACGCTGACGACCACCCGGAGCCCGTTGTCGAGGCGGGTGGTCTCGATCGGCCACGGATAACCGGTCACAGACATGGGCCGACGCTATCCGATCACGGTCTGGGAGGGTGGCACGGCTGGCCGGATAATGGCGCGGTGGAACTGCTCTGTACGCCGTATCTGCTGGATCCGGGGCCGGACCGGACGCATGTGGTGTGGCACACCGAGTCGCCGGGACCGGTCCAGGTGGTACTGGTCGGGTCGGCTGTGTCCGGCTTGTCCGAGGCGGCGGCGCTGGCCGCGGCGACCGGGCCGGACGGGGCCGGACCGGGCTGGCGGCGGATCGTGGCGGTCACCACCGCACTGAGCCGCACCCGGGAGGACACCGACTCACGGGTGCCCGGCCGGCACTACCACCGGGTCCGGCGCCGGCCCGTCTACCGGCACCTGGCCACCGTCACCGACCTGCCGCCGGGTCGTACGCCGTACCGGGTGGTCGCCGCCGGCCGGGTCGGCCGGGCCACGGTCACCGCCACCTACCGGCTCGCCCCGGTCGCCGGCCCGGACCAGCCGGTACGCCTGCTGCTGAGCAGCGACCACCAGCTCAAGCAGATGGTCCCCGCCAACCTGGAGAAGGTCGCCGAGACCGCCGGGGTGGAACTGGACGGGGTGCTGATGGCCGGCGACATGGTCAACGTGCCGGACCGGGCCAGCGAGTGGTTCGACAGCGGCACCGGGCGGGCGTTCTTCGCCGCGTTCGGCGGGCGGGCCGAGCACCGGCTCGCCGGCCGCCTCTACCGGGGTGCGCCGATCCTCCAGCACACCCCGATCTATCCCACGCCCGGCAACCACGACGTGATGGGCCGCTGGTCGGACGCCACCACGCTGGAGGAGCAGTTCAACGATCCGGCACCGGACGACTGGGACGTGACGACGTACTCGGAGCTCTTTCCGCTGCCGGCGAGCCCGGAGGGCGGGCCGCGCTGGTGGTCGCGCACGATCGGCGACGTCTGGGTCGCCTCGGTCTTCGCCACCCTGGTCTGGCGGCCGAACGGCGGGTACGGCGGCGAGGGCCGCTACCGGGAGCCGGCCGACCGGCTGGCGACACCGGAACGCTGGGGCGGCGGCCAGTTCATCTTCGAGCCGGTCCGGCGCGGGTCGGCGCAGTTCGCCTGGCTGGAGCGGGAGCTGGCGGGCGGCCCGGCGCGGGCGGCCCGCCACCGGGTGGTGATGTTCCACCATCCGGCGCACGGGCTGGGCACGCACTCGGTGCCGGCGTACACCGACCCGGTGCGGACGGTGGTCCGGGACGAGGTGACCGGCGAGGTCACCGAGGTGCGGTACGACTATCCGCTCGAGGCGGACCACATCCTGCGCGACCTGGCGCCGCTGTTCGACGCCACCGGGGTCAACCTGGTGCTCAACGGCCACTCGCACATCTGGAACCGGTTCCGCACGCCGGCCGGGGTCAACTGGCTGGAGACGTCGAACGTCGGCAACAGCTACGGCGCGTACGACGTGACCTCCGGCCGCCGGCGCGACGCCCCGGACGGCTACCCGCTGCAGGGCGATCCGGGCGGGCTGGCGCCGGTGCTCCCGACCGTCGCCCCGCTCACCGACGCCTCGGGCCGGCCGCTGCCGTACATCGCCAGCAACGACGTGACCGCGTTCTCGATCCTCGACTCGGCGGCCGGCGTCGTACGGTCGTACCGGTTCGACACCGGGGAACCCGACTCGGCGGTGGTGCTCTTCGACGAGTTCCCGCTGGGTTGAGCCGGCGCTCCGGTCAGTCCGGCGGCTCGGTCACGGTCTGTTCGGAGGTACGCCGTTCCAGGATCGTGTCGGGCGCGGCCCCCGGATCCGCCGTACGCCGGTCGGACTCGGCCAGGATGGCCGTCGCCTGGGCCCGCGCGTCGTCGCTGCCGGCCGCCAGTTCCTCGGGAAGCAGGCGGAGCGCTCGCGATTCGGCCCGTTCCCGGTCCGGGTCCCGTTCGGTGGTCTCTGCACTCATACCGACCTTCCATACCCCGCCGGGCGGTCCGCCACGCGCGCGACCGCAGGGGCGCCGGGGATCCGCGCCGCGCGGCCGCCGGGCGGGCGTCCCAGGACGCGGAACGGTGGGGGGCGGGTGGGCCCCGGTCGGGTAGGGTTGGCCGCGTGTGGCGCTCCTATCGATGGTTTGGTCAGCCGGCCCTGGTGCCGGTGACTCGGCTATGACCTGACGTCACCACACACCAGAGCCGGCCAGGGCAGGGGCATCGTCCCTGCCCTTTCGCATGCGACGAGCAGCCGGCTCTACCGCGGGACACCGGCCCCGGGTGGCTGGCGGAGGGACTACCCACGATGATCAGCACCGGCACCGCCCGGGTCACCGACCAGCGCATCGACCGCGTCGTACCGCTGACCACCCCGGCCCTGCTGCACCACGAGCTGCCGCTCGACGACGCGTTGACCACGGCCGTACTAGACGGTCGACGAGCCGTGGCCCGGGTACTCGACCGGGTCGACGATCGCCTCCTGGTCGTCGTCGGCCCGTGCTCCGTACACGATCCGGCCGCGGCGCTGGACTACGCCGACCGGCTGCGGGCGACGGCCGGACGGCTCGCCGACGACCTGCTGATCGTGATGCGGGTCTACTTCGAGAAGCCCCGCTCCACCGTCGGCTGGAAGGGCCTGATCAACGATCCCGGCCTGGACGGTTCCGGCGACGTCAACACCGGCCTGCGGAAAGCCCGGTCGCTGCTGCTCGACGTGCTGCGGCTCGGCCTGCCGGTGGGCTGCGAGTTCCTCGACCCGATCACCCCGCAGTACATCGCGGACACGGTGGCCTGGGGCGCGATCGGCGCCCGGACGGTGGAGAGCCAGGTGCACCGGCAACTGTCGTCGGGGCTGTCCATGCCGATCGGCATGAAGAACCGCCCGGACGGCAGCGTCGGCACCGCGGTCGACGCGATCCGCGCGGCCGGGGTGCCGCACGTCTTCCCCGGCATCGACCTGTCGGGCACGCCGGCGATCCTGCACACGCGGGGCAACGCCGACTGCCACCTGGTGCTGCGTGGTGGGCGCGGCGGCCCGAACTACGACGCCGAGTCGATCGGGGAATCGTTGGCACTGCTGCGGGCGGCCGGCCTGCCGGAGCGGCTGGTCGTCGACGCGAGCCACGACAACAGCGGCAAGGACCACCGCCGGCAGCCGGTGGTGGTGGAGAGCATCGCCGAGCAGTTGGCGGCCGGCCAGCGGGGCATCACCGGGGTGATGCTGGAGTCGTTCCTGGTCGAGGGCCGGCAGGATCTCGACCCCACCCGCCCGCTGGTCTACGGCCAGTCGATCACCGATGCCTGCATGAACTGGGAGCGCACCGACTCGGTGCTCACCACCCTCGCGGCGGCGGTCGCCGCCCGCCGTACGACGATCGGGGCCGCTCAGGCGTGACCTTCCGACCGGGCGGGCATCGGACCGGATGCCCGCCCGGGTCCGGCGTACGGATCACGTGCGCCGGACGTTTCGCCGCGGCGGCGAGGGGTCAGCGCTGCGTCCGGCCGCCGGCGGGCCGGCTGCCGGTCAGGCGGGCGGCGATGTAGACGAACAGCACCGCGAGCCCGACCTGGATCGCGTGCCGGATCCAGTCGATGCCGGCGGTTTCGCCCACCCCGAAGACGTCGGCGATGATGCCCCCGAGCAGCGCGGCCGCCACGCCGACGCCGATGGTGACCCAGATCGAGATGTTCTGCCGGCCGGGCAGCAGCAGCCGGCCCAGCATGCCGATGATCGTGCCGGCGATGAGCGCCCACAGAATTGTGCCGATCATGACTCCTCCTCGAAGCAGCCCGGCACCCCCGCGGACCGGTTTGTGGGCCGCCCTGCCGGGATCATGCTGCTCCGAGGGTAATCCGGACAGTTCACCATATGATGAGAAATGGTCGATCTGCCGTACTATCCCCGACCCGCTGGCGTGACGAGAGGCGGCGGGCGCGGGACGAAAAAGAGCGCCGCCCAGGGCGGTGACCCTGGGCGGCGCCCGGTGTCGGTGTGCAGGTCGCCTCTCGGCGAGTGGCACGACGCGGCTCCAGCCGAACGGTATTCCGCGAAGGCAGTTGGGTGAGGCCCGGGGACACTGGACACACCGACGGTGGGTACAACCGCCGTCCCCCGCCCGGTGTTCCGGCCCGTTCTGTGCCACCCGTCACAGCGTTTGCCGCTCCGGAACCGGGGTAGCTGATCCACCGTGACCGACGAACTGCCCAACCGCGACCTCGACCGGCTGCTTGACGACATCTACTTCGGGCAGGAGCGGGTCACCCAGGCGGAGATCTACCGGCGGGCCATCGCCGCCGACCTGCCCGCCGGCCTGCTCACCCGCATCGGTGCGATGCCCGAGGGCGAGTACGCCATCGACGAGGCCGCCGACCTGCTGGGCGGCAGCGTCGCCTGACCGGTACCGGCGGTCACCCCGCCACTCCCCCGCCCCGCCCAACCGGCCACGGCCCGACCGGTCACCGGGCCGCCGGCCGACCGGTGCCGTACCGAGGAGACGAACATGAAACGCGACGACCCGGACGACGAGTTCCTGGCCCCCCTCGGCGAGCCGGTCGAGGCGACCCGCCCCGGCGCCACCGAGGAACAGGCGACCGGCCCGGATGCCACCGGATCGGACGCGACCCGGCCGACCCCCTCCAGTGCCGAGGAGGACGGCGACTTCGCCGACGAACACGACCAGACCGCGGTCGACGACGACGTCCTCACCGGTGAGGACGCCGACCGCGAGCCCGAGGCACCGCGCGGCTGGGCGGGACTCGAAGAGGAGCCGTAGCCCACCCGGGCCGACCCCTGCCGGTCCCGGCCTACGGCTTACCTCCACCGTGGCCGGGGCCGTCCGCCGCCCGCTGCGCGACCGCGTACCCCATCTGCAGGAAGTCCGAGACGGCGACCGCGGTGAGCGCGGTCGCCACCAGGCGGGTCAGCCGGGGCGCCAGCACCAGGCCGCCGGTCAGCCCGGTGGCGACCCAGACCGCCAGGCAGAACGGGCAGCTCAGCAGTTCGCCGATGGCGTGCCGGGCAGCGCTGCCCTCGTCCCGTACCTGCTCCATCACCTCGCCGCTGCCGATCGGCTTGTCGTAGCTGGTGAACGGTGCCCGCAGCGGGCTGGTCACGGCGTCCTTGGACAGCAGCCGGCTCAGCTTGTGCGTAGCGATCGACAGCAGTACGACGTCCGAGGTCGCGGGCCGCTCCGGCACCGGGCGGTGGGTCGCCTTCGCGGCCGCACCGAGCCCCGCCGCCACTGCGGCGTACGTCCCCATCGCGGCGAGATAGCCACCCAACGGGCGGTGTTCGTGTGGCGCGTACGCCCGCCGGAGCCGGCCGAGCCGGTCACGGATCCGCATGTGGGTACTCCCAGTGGTGATCAGCCGGCGGTGAGGTTGTCGGCGACCTCGCGGGCGAGACAGGTCAGCGCCTCCTCGGCGATCCCGGTCAGCCGGTCGGGCGGGGTGTCGGCGTCGGCGTCGAGCCGGAGCCGTACCAGCGCACCACCCGCCGGTACGTCCTCGACCCGTAGGAACGCCGACCAGTTGCGCCCGCCTGACGCGGGTGACGTCCCAGGGCCGTCGTCACCCGCCGTGTCCCAGCGAGCCTGCATCGGCTGGTCGGTCGCCATCCGGTGGTCCGCTTTCAGCAGCGGCTCGGGCAGCCAGGCGCCCATCCGGTCGGGGTCGGTCGCGGTGTTGAAGACCACCTCGGGGGGCGCGGACATGCTCCGCTGGGTGTCGACCGGCATGTCAGAACCCGCCGCGCAGGCGCCCGGCGTCGACCTCGCGGCCGGGATGCCGGGCCAGGTATTCGGTCTCCAGTTCCGCCGTCCGCCGCAGGTGGGTGGCGAGCGCGCTGTCGGGGGCGTGCCGCAGGGTGTCGAGCCGGGTCCGGTGCAGGCTGCTCATCTCGCGGATCAGGTCCTCTTCGGGAAGAGTGGTCGGGTCGATCCCGATCTCGTCCTCGGCGAGACCGGTCGCGGTGCCGACCCCGTCGCGGATGTGGTCGCCGTCCCACTCCCCGATCCGTTGCTCCGGGCTCACGTCGCGTAGTGATTCGGTCATCGTCGCTCCCGGTGTCTCGTTACCGTGCGTCTTTCCGGGATGGTTGCCCGGAGCGCACGGCGCCAAACCCGCCCGCACGGACACCAACTACGACGGCGCGTCGGAGACCGTCCGGCGCCACCGGTACGCTCGTGGCCATGAAGCGGCTGTTGACCCCGTCGTGGATCGCCCGGCATGTCGGCGCGGTCGCGCTCGTGGTCGCCTTCAGCGCGCTCGGCTGGTGGCAGATCAGCCGGGCCATCGCCGGCAACGCCCTGAGCTGGGCGTACGCCGTGGAGTGGCCGGTCTTCGCCGGCTTCGTGATCTTCGTGTGGATCCGCGAGGTACGGCACACCCTGCGCGGCGACTCCCCCGACGCCGATTCCGCCACCGGCCCGCTGGACACCGCCGAACCGGCCCGGGCACTGGCCGCGACCGGCGTGGCCGGCCCGGTGGGTGCGCCCGCCGATGCCCGCGGGCCCGGCGGCGCGGCTGGCATCCGCCGGCCGGTACGCGCCGTCCGCCGGACCACCACCGCGGACGAGGACCCGGAACTGGACGAGTACAACCGCTATCTGGCCTGGCGTAACGCCAACCCCGACGCGCGCATCAGCGACTACCCCGGCTGACCCCGGGCAGCGAGAAGGACAAGAAGGAGAGGAACACCGTGGGCGGAGCCCTGACCCGATACCGCGTGATCGCCTACATCGTGGGTGTCGTGCTGATCGCGCTCGTGGTGGTCGGTATGCCGATGAAGTACATCTGGGACGACCCGATCGTCGTCGAGACGATCGGCCCCGGGCACGGCTTCCTCTACATGGTCTACCTGGTGGCCGCCTTCGACCTGGGGCGGCGGGCCGAGTGGCCGCTGAGCAGGATGGCACTGGTCATGCTGGCCGGAACCGTGCCGTTCGTGTCTTTCTGGGCCGAGCGGGTCGTCGCGAGATGGGTCCGTGAGCCGCAGCCGGCCACCAGCTGACCCGCTTCGGACTGATGCCGGTGAGCGGTCGGCGGCGACGCCGGCCGACCACCGGCACCCGGGTCACTTCCGTCGCACGGTCAGCCGTGCAACTCCCCCGTCCTGAGTGCGACACAGAAGCTGGTCCAACTGTCCGGGTCGATCGCGAGAACCCCCCCGTCGGGGTACTGCGAATTGCGTACGAGCACCTGCCCGGACCGGTAGGCCACCTCGACGCAGTTGTGGGCCTCGCACCGGCTACTCCGGCGCCATCTCTCCGACTGTCCCATCTGATTCACCTGTCCCTCCCCGGGTTCAGGCGAAGGCACGGTGTGCCCCCCACACCCTCGCCGTCACCGTCAATTCTGCACGACGGCCACAAGAGCCGAGCGTCGCTCACGTGAGTGAATGAGTTGCCTGGTCAGCGGGTACAAGCGAAGCAGTGGGAGGCTTCCCCATGGCCGACAAGCCCGGTCGGACTCGCCGGCCCGGATTCGGTCTGCGGGAATCTACCGAAGATCAAATGCTCCGGCTCGGACGCCGGCCACAAAGTCCGCCCAAACCGATTCAGCGAAGGTGATCTGGTCCATCGGGACCGAATTGTTCCGCACCGCAACCTCGCCACCACGGTGGGCAACCTCGAGGCAGTTGTGCGACTCGCACCGCGAACTCTTCCGCCAAGATCCGATGGCAAGCATTCCCTGGGACATCCGAACTCCGACTCTGCGAAAAGTACTCAAAATAAAAGCCGCGGGGACTCCCCACGACTATCACGGGGGCAACCCGCGACGGCAAAACCTTAGACATTAGATCGCCTTTGCGCCTAGCCTCCAACACCGACACGGCACCACGGCCAGAAAAACCTGGCCAAGTCACAGCCTGTAGTGCGCCGATGCCAGCGGCATGATGTTGGCACTCCCACCATCAGCCGGAGTCGCGCTAGTTCGATTACGCACTCATAAAACTCCGACCACTGCACACCAGGTTCGCCATGCGCGAGTCCGGACAGACCCAGAAGGATGACTACCAATGGTTCCAACAGGGAAACGTCAGGTGATCTACCACCGACCGGGCTGCGGTCACGAGGCCAGGTCGGAGCAGGCGCCACATCGCCGCCAACAGTTGAGCCCCCTGGAAAAGGGCGCTATCGAGGTGTAACCTTCCACCAGACTCGCCATATGGCAGGTTGCCGCTAGCCAGGTGGCAGATAGCAGCGGCAGATAGCAACACAGTCCCCAAACAGCAGCGCAGTCCCCAACAGCGGCGCGGCGCAAACGGCAGCACCACGGAAAACAGCAGCACAGGTGGAAGACAGCAGCGGCAAGGCAGCAAGGTCGGGCCCGCCGGGCCTGCGGGCTGTCGAGCCCACGTAACCCGATCTTGGCTCTCGTCGGCACATTGGACCGCCGTGCACCAAGGGAGGACCAGCCGATGACGACAGTGCACGGTCCGACCGTCGGGCGACGCCGGCTACGCTCAGCGCTACGCCGCGCCCGTGAATCCGCCAAGTTGACACAAGAGCAAGTCTCGACGGCTATGGACTGGTCGCTGTCCAAGCTCATCAGGATCGAGGCCGGTAGCGTTTCGATCTCCACCAACGACCTCAAGGCGCTGCTCCAGCACTACCGCATGACCGACCCGGAACAGGTCGCGGAACTGATCGACCTGGCTCGCGTCGCGCGTCGCCGGACCTGGTGGTCGCAGTACAAGGACACCTTGCCCGCGCCGTTCGTCGCCTACGTCGGGCTGGAGCTCGAGGCGTCCAAGATCTCGTTCTTCGAGTCCTCCGGGATTCCGGGCCTCCTGCAAACCGAACACTACGCCCGCGCGATGGTCACCGCCGCCGTGGCCGCATCGGCGGCCACGCCGGTGGATCCGGACGAGTTCGAGACGGTGGTCGCCCTCCGGATGCGACGTCAGCGGGAAATCCTGCACCGCTCCGATCCGCCGGCCATCGATGTGGTCCTCGACGAGGCGGTGCTGCACCGGCAGACGGGTGGGCCCGCCTGTATACGCGAACAGCTCGGGCACCTGATAACCGTCGGCGGTTGGCCAAACGTGACCATCCAGGTCCTGCCGTTCGCCGCCGGCACCTACGCCAGCCAGGGTCCTTTCATCATTCTGAGATTTTCGGAACCGGACGACGACGCGGTGGTGTACCTCGACGGCGTACACAGTCAGGACATCGTCGACCGGCCCGACCTCGTGGCGCCCTACCAACAGACGTTCCAGCGGCTCCGGGAGATGTCCCTCGGGCGCGACGAGTCGATCGCCACGATCGACCGGATCGCCCGCCAGATCGGCTGACGATTCCCGGCTCCGGTTCGGTGAGGAGGCCACCGATGACCGCGCTACACGGAGCGACGATCGGACGCCGGCGACTGCGCTCGGCACTGCGGGCGGCCCGGGAGGGTGCCGGCCTCACCCAGGAACAGGTCGCCGACGCCATGGACTGGTCGCTGTCCAAGGTGATCCGGATCGAGGCCGGCGCCGTCTCCGTCTCCACCAACGACGTGAAGGCGCTGATCAGCCACTACCGGCTGACCGACTCCGAGCAGGTCGCGGAGCTGGTCGCCCTGGCCCGGGTCTCCCGTCGCCGGGCCTGGTGGTCGCGATACCGCGACGGGCTGCCGGCGCCGTACCTGTCGTACATCGGGCTCGAGGTCGAGGCGTCGAGCCTGCTGGTCTTCCAGTCGGTCGGGATTCCGGGGCTGTTGCAGACCGACGCGTACGCGCGGGCCAGCACCGTCGCCTCGTTGCGCTTCGCGGTGGAGCCGTTCGATCTCGACATCGTCGACGACGTACGGGCACGCCGCCGGCACGAGGTGCTGGACCGGGCCGACCCGCCGTCCATCGAGGTCGTACTCGACGAGTCGGTGCTGCACCGGCAGACCGGCGGGGCGCTCTGCCTGCGCGAGCAGTTGCGGCATCTCGTCGAGGCCGGTCGCAGGTCCAACATCACGATCCAGGTGCTGCCGTTCCAGGTGCCGGACTACGCGGTACGCTCCCCGTTCATCGTCGTCCGGTTCCCGGGTACGGGTGACACCGACGTGGTCTTCGTCGGCAGTCCACTGTCGCAGGACCTGACCGACACGTCGGACACGGTGGAGCCCTACGTGGCTGCCTTCCGGACCCTCCAGGGCATGTCGCTGGAGCCGGCGGCGTCGCTCGCGCGCATCGCGCGGATCGCCGACGACCTCGGCTGAGGCCGGGGTGGGCCGGACACGCGGACGCGGACGGATCCGGCAGGGATCCGCCCGCGTCGTGGTGCGGTCAGCGTACGGTCGGCCACTGGCCGGCGGCGGCCATCGGGTCGGCGATGCCGCCGTACCGGGCGGCTTCCTTGGCCCGGAGCAACGCCCGGGAGACCTGTCCGTACACCCGTTCCTGGTCGGTGCTGAAGACCATGACGGCCCGGCCGCGGATGTCGGCCCACAGCTCGTACGGCCTGGGCCGCAGCCGGTATCCGACGGCGGCGGTCAGCATGGGCACCATGGCGGCGGCGCCGAGGGCCAGGTAGGTGGCGGGGCTGATGGTGTGGAGTTCGCGGACGAAGCCGAGGGTGACTCCGATTCCGGCGACCACCGCCGCGGTGACCAGCATCGACCGGACGATGAGTGGATCCCGTCGGCCACGCCCGGTCCGCAGGTTGGTCAACTCCCAGATCGGGTAGCGCCGTTTGCCGATCACGAACCACTCCGTCGTGATGTAGAGACCGGGCTGGCGGTAGATCGTGGCAGGTGTCCGGCGGGTTACCCATTCGGGCTTTCCGGACATGGCCTCTGTTGGGCGGGTGGGTTGGCGGGTAGCATTCACGAGATGCCTCCAAGGGCTCGTGACGCGGGTCGGCGACGCAGATCAAGATCGACGTGAATCAAGATCGACGTAGATCAAAATCGCCAGCGTTCTGAGATCGGCACGTGTCTCAAAAGATCCACATGCGGTTCGAAAGATCGGCATCTGATGGCAGTCAGGTGCCGATCGCCTTCTCGTTGCGGCGCCGGTTCCGCGAAACCTTTACGGCCTAACACCATTGTGTGGACCCGTGCGCCAAAAGAGAAGGGGGGCGATGTGCAACCTGGCACTTTTACAGGCGGCAGGTGGCCCCCTGGACACCCATAGCCACCACAATGCACACATTTGATCCGATTGATACCGCCAAGAGCGACAAATAGCCTCAAACAACAATCAATCTTGGCAAGATCGACTTTTGGCTGCAGCGCCCGCCGCGCGGCCCACCCGCGATCCCGATCGAGCCGGCGATCGACGCAGCGCGCGGCGACGACAACGGACAGTAAGCACATCGCGCCCGATCAGGCAACTTCGCTCCACATCACGCAGCCGCCCTCTTTCGGTTGATTCGGACCACGACTAGGTTGGAGCCGCTGGTCCGGTCGTCAGCCAACCCCCTCGGGAGGCGCCGGCCCGGCGCCGCCGAATCACCGGTCATCCATTGTCGACATCCGATCACGCTGCGCAGTCGACCGGACCGGTGAACCGGGAACCCACCGGCACCAAGGGGTGAATCCACGTTTCGTGGTAGGGCGATCTTCCCGCCCGAATCCGTCAGCTAACCCGGTAGGCGGCTGGATCACGTCGATCGGGCGTGACCCGGGGAAGAAAGGCTCTGCCTGTATTGTCGCCCGCCCGGATGCTGCTGCGCGCCGTCGTCCTGACCGGCATCACCATCGGCCTCGTCGTACCCGCCACGGGTGCCGCCGCCGAGCCGTCGGTCAGCGAGCTGACGCAGCGGATCAACAAGTCGTCGACCGAGCTGGAGAAGGTCGTCGAGTCCTACAACAAGCTCAACGAGGAGATCAAGGCAACCAAGGCGGCCAAGACCGCGGTGGAGGCCAAGCTCGGACCGCTGCAGGAGCAGTTGGCCCAGACCGAGGTCGAGGTCGGCACGATCGCCGCCCGGGCCTACAAGTCGGGCGGCCTGGACACGATCCAGGCGATCCTCACCGCGAGCGAGAACGGGTCGCTCGTCGACCGCCTGGGCACCCTGGAACAGCTCGCCCGCGAACGCCAGTCCCAGGTGAGCGGGTTCACCGCGACCCAGCGCGAATACCTGGACGAGCAGGCACGGCTCGACGCCACCCTGGCCCGCGAGACCGCCCAGGCCAAGGAACTCCAGGCCGGCAAGAAGAAGATCGAGGCCGACCTCAAGAAGCTGTACGAGATGCGGGAACGGGCGTACGGCGCGGCCACCAACCCGGGCAGCTCCTACAGCGGCAGCATCCCGGCGGTCTCCGGGCAGGCCGGTGTCGCGGTCCGGTTCGCGTACGGCGCCATCGGCAAGCCGTACGTGTGGGCGGCCTCCGGCCCGAACGGCTACGACTGCTCGGGTCTGACGCTGGCGGCGTGGCGGGCGGCCGGCAAGTCGCTGCCCCACAACGCGGCCATGCAGTGGGATCGGGTGGCGAAGATCAGCCGGAGCGCACTCCAGCCGGGTGACCTGGTCTTCTACAGCAACCTCGGCCACGTCGGCATCTTTGTCGGCAGCGGCAAGGTGATCCACGCACCGACCTTCGGCGAGAGCGTCAAGATCTCCAGCGTCGACATGATGCCCCCGTACGGCTACGGCCGGGTCCGGTAGAGCACTCCTGCCGCCCGGCGGCCCCGCCGTGCCAGTCGCACGCCGGGGCCGTCGGGCGGTCCGGTGACCGGATCGCGAACACCGCAAGATCGCCGTTTCGGCGCCGATAACGCAGTCGACTGCACATTCGGCGCCGAAACGGCGATCTTGAACGGCGATTGTCGTAGGACCGCCCCATGCTGGCCGGCATGACAGACCTCCCCGCGGTCCATCGGACCGTTCTGCCAGCTCTGCCCCCGTTCTCGTTCGACCTGAGCCTGCGTGCCCTCGACGGCTTCGGCCCGGGCGCCGGCGACCATCGCCGCACCGGCGACGCGGTCCGCAAGGCGCTGCTGCTCCCCGCTCCCGCCGGCCGTCCCGACCGGGCGGTCGTGGTCGAGGTCGCCGCGGCCGCCGGCCCGCCCGGTGTCACCCTGACCGTCTTCGCCGACGTCCCGCTGGCGCCGGCCGACCTGTGCGCCGTCGAGCGGCTGGTCGCCCGCTGGTTCAGCCTGGCGGACGATCCGGCGCCGCTGCTGGCCGCCGCCGACACCGACCCGGCCATGGCGCCGCTGCTGCCGGTGCTTCGCGGCCTGCACCAGGTCCGGTTCGCGTCCCTCGCCGAGGGCGCGGTCTACTTCACGCTCACCCAGCGCAGCACGCAGTGGTTCGCCGCGGCCCGCAAACGGCGCCTGACGGCCGACCTGGGCACGACCGTCCGGCTCGACGGCACCGCCTACACCGCGTTCCCTTCGCTGGCGACCATCGCCCGGCTGACCGACGACGAGCTGACCGGCTACACCGGCCACCGGCAGCGCACCGAGCGCCTGCGGGGCGTCGTCGAGGGGATCGCCGCCCTCGACGAGGAGTGGCTGCACACCGCCCCCTACGACGAGGTCCGCGCGGCCCTGCTCGGCGTCGCGGGCGTCGGCCCGTTCACCGCTCATTCGCTGCTGCTGCGGGTCCTCGGCCGGCCCGACGACGCACCGCTGGAGATGGCCCAGTTCGAACTGGTCGCCCGGGCGGTCTACGGTGATCCGCCGCCGTCGGCCGCCGAGATCCGGGGCCGCTACGGGCGCCACACCGGCTGGTGGGCATACCTGGCCCGGGTCGGGCTGGGCTGGCTGCCCGACCCCGCCCCGGCGGCGGTGGGCTGAACGCACGAAGCGGCCGGCGCGGCCCGCGGGGGGGGGCGGCGGGGCGGGTGT
>NZ_JBFAKM010000070.1:0-18920 GCF_040655695.1 Polymorphospora sp. NPDC050346
CTCCATCCTCCGCGAACTGCAGTACCTACTCGCGACCTGGCTCGGATTCTGCCCTCTCTGCCACCAACTCGTCCCAACCTAACAAAGCACTACTACTACCGCTTCGACGAGGGCGACGGCACGAAGCTGCACGACCTGACCGGCAACGGGCTGGACGGCACCCTCGTCGGCGGGCCGACCTGGGTCACCTCCAAGGCACCGATCAGCGAGCACTCTGGCCTGCACCGGAGCAGCTTCGCCTTCACCGGCCGCAGCGTCGTCTCCGGTCTCGCCACGACTCTCTACTTCCAGCAGGAGAACGTGGCGGCCGCCACCGGCCCGCGCTCGCTGGTGAAGCGGCAGGCCCGGGTGCTGCTCGCCGCGGCCACATCCGGTCCGGCGCCAGCGGACGGCACGGTGGCCCGGTCCCATGTCGCCACGCTCGACCTCGCGGTCGGCCGCGATGGCCGCCTGGCCCAGGTGCCCGACCAGGTCACCCTGAAGGAGCTGAACCAGCCCGCGTCCGCCGATGATCCCGAGAAGATCGCGGCGCTGCAGCAGGCGATCGCCACCCTGAAGGAACAGATCAAGGCGGACGAGGCGATCGTCGCCGCCCCGGCCACCGACCCGGCGACCGTCGCCCAGTGGAACCGGGACCGGGTGGTCGCCGACGCCGAGGTGAACCGGCTGGAGTCAACGCGGAATCTCCCGACCAGCTGGGTCTACCGCGTACAAAACTTGCAGGAAAACTTCTACATGAAATGGTCGACCAAGGTCAGCAACCCGGATTATTCCGTGCACTCCACCAAGGATCGCAACGACCCTGGAACCTTGTGGGTATTGGTGCGTCTACCTGGATTCCTTAACGCCTACTACGGTATTGTAGCTTACAATCCACTTTCGACGGTGCTCGACACAGGGCTCGGCATCCCCGTCGGAATTTCCTACGTCCGGTTGGTACGCAGGGCCAATTACTTCCGGTGGGCGTTCGATCCCCAGGGCATCAGCGGCAGCGGGACTGGCCGGATCTTGAACCCGGTCGACGCGGAGATGACCCGACACCAGTTCGTCGCGTTCCAGAAACTCACCGGCCCGGACTACGACCTGTACGGCGGCAACTACCGCCCTGTCGATCAGACGCCCGCCGCGAGCGCGGACCAGTTTCGGTGGGAGAAGGTCGAGCCGATACCGGCGATCGAGGCGGCTCTGGCCGAGGCGAGGCTCCGGCGCGACGACCTTGTCATGAAGCTGGATCGGGAACGCACCAGGCAGGCGCTGGCCACCGAGGCCGAAGCCCGGCTGCGAGCCGCGCGGGCCGATCTGGCCGCCAAGGAAGCCGAGCTGTCCCGGCTCACTGCGGGCAGGGCGGGCACCGGGGATGTGACCCTTGCCATGCCGCACCTCTACATCGACCGGGGCGGGCTCAGCGTCACCGGAGCGCTGCTCGGGTTCGCGTGGACCCCGGACACGCCGTTCCTGCTCGACAGCACCGTGGGGCAGATCTCGCTGTACTTCCGCGGCGGTGATGGGCAGTTCTTCGCCACGTATTACGACACCGAGGTGTCCCGGGCGGAGAAGCGGTTCACCGTGGGGTCGCGGACGATCCGGTTCGTCAGCCGCGATCCGCTGATCGACCTGGCCGGCACCACCATCGAGGTGAGCGACGACGGGCAACAGGCGCAGCTGTGCACGGTCACGATCCGCAACAGCTTATACACTGAGACGTTCCCGTCGGTGCCCCGGCAGGTGGAACAGTTCGCCGATGTGCTCAACGGCCGGGGCATGGCTGAGCCCCGGTACCTCGGCAAGGTGGCCGAGGTCACCAATGGCGGCAAGTCTGTGCGGCTCGCCGAGTCGTTGACCACGCGTGTGCCGGCCGGTGCCGTCATCACCGTGGCCGGCACGGCGGTCCGGGTCCAGTCGGACGCCAACAGTGGCGCCGACACGCTCATCGTGGCCGGCGGCGCCGGCGCGGCCACGCCGGGCGACCCGGTGTCCTGGGTGCTCTACCACTACGACCTGGCGACCGCCAGCCGGCCCGGCGCCTGGCTGGCCGCCGGCTCACAGGTCGTGCAGGCGGAGGTGGACGGGGTCACCGGCAACGTCCCCAACGGGTCCGCGACGGACCTGGTGACGGGGCGGGGCGCACAGTGGCACGGGGCGACTCCGGGCCGGGCGTTCCGCTTCGACGCACAGACGCAGCCGCTGGCCCTGCCCGTCGATCAGCTGGCGCAGGTGGGCCTCGGCGGTGACGTCACCGTCGAGGCATGGGTCCTGCCGGATGCCTTGCCGGGCCCTGGCCGGGTGCTGAATGCCAACACTGGAGTAGGTCGGTACCTGCTCGGCCTGGAACCGGCGCCGGTGAAGTCGGCGCTGGCGTTCGACGGGGTGGACGACGGGGTGGACTGCGGTCCGATGGTCCTGGCCGGCACCGACTTCACCATCGAGTTCTGGGCCAAGCGCGAGCATACCGGCCGCGACGACTTCATCCTGACACACGGGGTCACCACCCAGACCGCCAACCAGGCACTGCACATCGGGTTCCGCGCCAACAACACGTTCGCCCTGGCCTTCTGGAACAACGACCTGAACACCACGACCACATACGACGACCTGGCATGGCACCACTGGGCCGCGGTGTTCAACCGGACCACCAGCGAGCAGATCCTCTACCGCGACGGCACCGAGGTGGGCCGGCGCTCCGTCACCTCCCCCTACGCGGGGGTTGGCAACCTCCGGCTCGGCGTCTCGGCCGCGAACGGCTCCCGGGCCAACGTCCGGCTGGACGAGGTGCGGGTCTGGGGCCGGGTGCGCACGCCCGCAGAGCTGGCCCAGGATCGTGATCGCCGGCTGACCGGCCAGGAACCGGGGCTGATCGGCTACTGGAGCTTCACCGGAGCGGGCACGAGCGACCTGTCCGGCAACGGCCACGACGGCGCGGTCACCGGCACCCCCGCCGTGGCGGAGTCGCCGCTACCGGGCTACCAGATCACCGCGGGCAAGGGCGACAGCCTGGTCCGCAGCCGGGATGCGTTCCCGTGCCGGGAATGGGCCCACCTGGCCGCCGCGATGGAGCAGTCCTGGGCGGTCTCCCTCGACGGCCGGGGGTATCTCGACGCCGGCAGCCATGACGCCCTCGATCTGGCCGGCGAACTCACCATCGAGGTGTTCATCAAGCTCGACATGCTCAACTGGCCGCACGGCCTGGTGTCCTACGGAGTGCTTGACGACGGTGCCGGCGGATGCGTGCCCTACCACCTCTCGGTGCGTCGCGACGGCAAGCTGGAGTTCCGCTTCGAGGAGCCTGGGCACAAGGAATACAGGTACGTGTCAACCACGGCGCTGCGCGCCGCCACCTTCCACCGGGTGGCGGTGACCCGCAAGGCCAGCCCGCCGGCGGAGCCGGACCAGTGGCATGACATATCGTTCTTCATCGACGGTGCGCCCGCTGGGACACACCGCTACCAGGGCGTGGGCCCGAAGGGCGGCGCCGGCCCGCTGGAATTCGGGCGTGCCCGGGTCGGCTCGTCCGTGTTCCCCCTGCGTGGCGTCCTGTCCGAGGTGCGGTTGTGGCGGGTCGCCCGCACCCCGGAGCAGGTGTGCCGCCCGGTCGGTCCACGCGAGCGGGGTCTGGTCGGGTGGTGGCGGATGGAGGAAAACGCCGGCAACGTCGCGGGCGACGCCATGGGCTCCCACCCGGCCCGGCTGCGGAGTGCCACCTGGACCAAGAGCCCCGACCCGCAGGGCAGCCCGATCCGGCTCTACCGCAACGGCGCTCCGGTGCCCACCGAGCCGGTCACCATACAGGCTGCCGCCTTGCTCGCCTACTACGGCCAGAACAAATATCAGTTCACGGTCGGCGGGATTACGTTGGTGACCACTACCCCGATACACCCCTTCTCCGGTGTCCTGGAAGAAGTGCGTGTGTGGCGCGGTGTGCGCACCCAGGAGCAGATCCTGGACAACGCCTTCAGCCGGCTCAAGGGCGACACGGCGGACCTGATCGCGTGTTACCCGTTCGACGCCGACTCCACCAGCGCCAACGCCGACGAGGTGCGCGACGTCGGGCCCCGCGGCAACCACCTGATCCTGTCGGCCAACCAGCGCCCGCAGATCGTCCTGTCCACCGCCCCGGTCTCCACCGACGCCGCCGTGGTGCGCCCGGCGCCGGCCAGCGTGCGGACCGGCTTCCACACCCTGATCGACAGCACGCCGGCGGCCAGCGAGTACGCCGACGCGCAGGTCGACGCGCGGGGCGTCCCGAGAGGCGTGATGAAACGCTGCTACAGCTACCTGCACGGCCACGCCTGGCACCTGGTCACCGGGTACAAGGTGGGCAACCTGGTCAGCGAGTGGGTCGGCCAGGCACAGTACGACCCGCAGATCGTCGGGTACGTCGAGGGTGCCCCGCCGGTCCCCTCCGAGAACCTGACCAATCCGTCATCCGACCGCGCGCCGGGTGAGTTCAACAGCACCTCCACTGTGGAGTTCAAGCAGGCCAACGAGGTCAGCCACAGCCACGGCACCGACACCGAGAACAGCCGCACGGCGGGATTCGCGGCGACCCGCAACCTCGGCGCCACTGCCAACATCAACACCGTCATCGCACCCTTCGGCGGGGGCATCACCGTTCCGATCGAGGTGGAAGCCACGCTGGAACGCAACACCAGCTACGACTTCACAAACACATCGAGCCAGCAAAGCGAGGTCTCCCGAGCAGAGACCACCACCCGCCAGATGAAGGTAGGGCTGAGCGGCGAATGGGAGGATCCGAACGCCGTCTTGAACCCCGAGGTCGGCCCGCGATACCTGCCGGCGAACACCGGCTTCGCGGTGGTGCGCTCGTCCACCGCCGACATCTTCGCGCTGCGGCTGGCCCACACCGGCGCCCTGGTGTCGTACCACGTCACCCCGAGCCCGGACATCCCCGAAGATTGGAACCTCATCCCGTTCCCGATCAACCCCCGATACACCAAACAGGGAACGCTCGACGGTGCCGTCGGCGCCACGGCACGCGGCAAGGTGCTCGACCCGGACTACCCACAGGCCCTGGACCGCGGCGAGTACAGCTACTTCAAACCCACCGAGACCTACGCCCTGATCCGGCGCATCCAGCGCGAGCAGCAACAGCTACGGAGCTTCTACGAGGCGCTCTCCACCGAGCCGCCTGACTTCAAGCCGATGCTGAAACAGGCCGCCCTGCACACCCTCAAACAGGTCGGCACCGAGGCCGCCAGTCTCGTGGCGGGCGCCCTCGTTCCTGGGCTGGGCGCCATCGGCGGGATCGCCGCCATGCTGGGCACCGGAGCGAGCGGGATGCTCAACCCGTCACTCGGCGAACTCTCCCTGCCCGGTGCCGGGGCGCTGGTCGACGGCTTCTCCCGACGCAACCTGGTCAACACCTACATCTGGACAGCGGCTGGCGGATTCTTCGCAGAGACCACCGAGACCACCGATGCCGTCACCGAGGCCACCGCGGGCACCTTCCAGGTGGCGAAGAGCGAGAACACCACGATGTCGCTGTCGGTGTCAGCCCTCGGCGTGAGCGGCGGCCTCGGCCTGGACCTGACCGGCGGCATCGGCTACACCTCGACCCGGAGCAAGAAGAAGGAGTCGAGCACGACCTTCTCCGTCGAGGTGTCCTGCGACACGAACGGCGACCTCCTGCGATACAAGGACGGCAAACCGGTCCTCGGCAGCGACGGCAAGCGGCAGCTGCTGCCCGGCAAGGTCGACGCCTATCGGTTCGTCACGTTCTACCTCGACGCCACCAGCGACAACTTCGACGACTTCTACCGCGAGGTCGTCGATCCGATCTGGCTGGAGCAGAGCTCGGACCGCAACGCCGCCGCGCTGCGCCAGGCCCGCCAGCCCGACAAGAAGCCACCGTGCTGGCGCATCATGCACCGGGTCACCTACATCAGCCGGGTGCTGGAGCCGATCCCGACGGACACCACACCACCGCTGGAGAAGCTGATTCGGGCGCAGCACATCGACAGCAACTACGAGCTGATCAGGAAGCTCGAACCGTACGTGCGTGACGCCACCACCAACGTCAGCCGCCTGGCCGACGCCACCCGCGACGCTCTGGACCGCCATCTGCCCGAACTGTCGCCACACGCCGCCGAGATCACCGAGTACCTGGCCCTCTACTACGGCGTGGACCAGTAACGCCCGTGGGGCGATCCCGAACCCGGGATCGCCCCACGACCTCCGACCCGAACCATCCCGCCATCGCCAGATCAACGACCCCGTTACCCGTTACCTTTTTTGATCGTCCCCAGCCGGGGACTGCTCGGGTCCCCTGGCTCGGTATGACTTACCGCCCCTGTCGACGCATGATCCGGGGGGTGTTGTCGCCGGGCCGAGTGGCGTCGGCGGACCGCTGATAGGGACCCGGCCACCCTTCGGGTAGGTCTCTTCGTAACGTCCCGGCGAGCAATGTGATCAGGCATCCGCTTCTCGGCATTATGCGGGTGAACACCCGCGTCGCCCCCAACATTGCATCGAATGCAATTCCGCGCGGTTGGCGCACACGAAGCCGAAGCTGCCCCCGCAACAGGCCCGGATCGCGCAGCAGATGTACGAGCGAACCGGCCGGACGGGCGCCAGGTGCACCCGCTGGCGCAGATCGCCGCCGAGTTCGGCGTGACCCGCCCTACGATCTACGCCCACCTGGCCCAACTGCCCGCCGGTGAGCGTCCGGTGGTGCCGGCCGACCGGCGGCGGAGCCGACCGTAGAGCAGTACGACGAGCTGTTGACCCGGCTGGGCCGCACCAACTGACCGGCCCCACTCGTCCACCAGAAGCGGCCCCAGCGTTTCCGCGCCTGCTCCTCCCGCGCCGCACAAACGGCCTTGCAGCCATAAGCGGGCATCGACTAACGTCGCCACCACTGGCCATCACTTCACGTAATCGAATCCCTACCTAAAGGTGTTGGCTGGTTTTCCCGCGGATGGACTGTGTCCCGGTCCTGGGTCGCGACTGTCCGCCCTCACGTCTGGCACCACGGGGAGGAAACGATGAAGACAGCAAGGCTGCTTATCGGATGGGTGACGGTCGCGGTGGTACTCGGGGCCGGCGCCCCGCCGGTGCAGGCAGCGCCGCAGCGACCCGGTGTGGCGTTCGTGTCGGCTGAGGACGCCGAGCCGGGGGTCGCGCCGCCGGACGCTGACGCGACGGCCGTGTACCGCGACAGCGCAGGCCAGGTCATGCCAGCGCCGGGCGGCCCGCACGCGGAGTCCGAGGCGTTGATCGGGTGCACGCCCGAAAGCGGACACGACAACCCGCACCGTTCGGGTACCGGCGTGGCCGTGTCGGGCCACGGCTGGTGGAAGAAGGGCAACTGCGACAGTGACCGCGCCAACGTGATCAACTGCCTTTACGAGTGGTACACCGACAACAGTTGGCGGCAGAAGGCGTGTTCTCCGACCAAGGAACTGCGGCCCTACACCGGCAGTGGAGACCGGACGGTGGCGCGCAGGGACTGTCACAGCACGGCCCGCACGTCGTGGCGTAACCACGTGGACGTCGACGTGATCGGTGAGATCGACACGGCAGAGAAGCCGTACCGCCAAGCCGACGTCGACTGCCGGGTGGACTAGCCTGGTAGCGGACAAACCTGGCAGCGAGGTCAGCAGGGAGGCCAGCGTGCCCGAACGCAGCGTCACCGCGCAGCCAGGCATAGTGCCCGGGTCCGAACCGACCGCGGGCACCATGTTCGCCGCCCTGTACGGCACCCTCACCCCGCACCCCTGGCGGGCCGGACAGCAGGACGCCGACGCACTGTTCCACCACCGATGCCTGGCGATGGGCTGGCTCGACGACACGTCGAGTGGACAGCCGGACAGCGCACCCGGGCTGTGGGCCATCAACGACGCCGGGTGGCAGCACCCCCGCGGCCTGGACACCGGACTTGTTGCCTGGTTCCAGGTCGAGGCCAGCGCCGTCGCCGGGGACCGGCCGCTGCCGGTGCAACCGTTCCTGCGCTGCGCCCAGGACGCCACCGCCCGGGCAGGCACCCTCGAGCTGTCCGCCATCCAGATCCTGCTGCCGGTACACGGCATCGACCCCTCCCGGCGGCCCCCGTATGCACCGGTGCCGGCCCTGCGGTCCGTCGCATGGTTCGCCGCCGGCGACCCGCACGCGCACACACCGGTACAGGTCAGCGTCAACAGCGGCCAAGACCCCGCCCTCGCGGCGGTCGCAGCGCAGCTGACCGACCAGCTCACCCGCCTGGACCAGACGGTGTTTGCCAACGTCTCCCACGACAGCGCCGACCCGGACACCGCGCCGCCGCCACCGTTCGACGACAGCTTCTGGAGCGGCCCACCCCTGCATGGCGCAACCCTGCGCGGCGACCTGATCGAGTGGACCTGCGAAGCGATCGGGTGGCTCGCCGAGGCCGTCGCCGACTGCGCCGCCCGCCTCGGCGTCGCCTCGCCGCTGCTGCTCACCGTCGCACGAACCACACCCTGACCGACGCCGGTCACGCCCACGCCGGGTGATCCGGCGGGTGGTCGATCGGCCGGCGCCCCGGCACGGCCTGCTGCCGACCGGTCGGTGTCGTAGTCGATGCGCGTGTGTTCAGGTCGAGCTTGACCGTGCCGTGCAGCAACACGTTCGACCAGAACAGCGGGGTGAGGCCGCGCGGGTCGTGCGGGGAGAGCCGAGCGGCCCACTCCGGTTCGGACAGCACCCGGTCGACCAGGCGGGTGTTGACCAGTACCAGGGCCGGACTGCAGCAGGTGCAGGGTGAGCATGGAGATCTTCTGCGCCTGGTGGCTGCTGCTGCCGCTCGCGGTCACCGTCTGGGCGCTGGTTCACGCCGCCGGCATCCACGCCACCGTCGCTGGCGTGCTGCTCGGCTTCCTCGTCCCAGTGATCCGCCGTGCCGAAGGCCCGGGGCCGGGCTGGCGAGGCATTTCGAGCACCGGTGGCACCCATCTCTGCAGGGCTCGCGGTGCCGTTCTTGGCGTTCTTCGTCGCCAGTGTGTCGGTGGCGGGTGCGGGCGGGCTGCGCGCGCCGGTCACGATCGGCCTCAACGCCGGGCTGGTGCTCGGCAAGGCCATCCGCGTGCTCGGCGCGACTTGGCTGGTCAGTGGTTTACCCGCTCGTCTCTCGGTGACCAGCTGGGTTGGTGGGACCTGCTGGGCCTGTCGCTGGCCGGCATGGTTCTAAGCGCGAGTAGCGGTCCCGGCTGGGCGCGAATTTGGGTCCCGGCGGCTTTCATTGGGCGCGAGTTTGGGTCCCGGGGCGCGTGTACCCCGGGCTGACTGACGCGATGCCTACCTGGGCCGCGACGCCGTAGTGGGCGATAGAGTCGCCAGCCATGGGAGTCCTCACCTTCAGCCTCAACGTCACCCTGGACGGTTGCGTCGACCATCAGGAGGGGATCGCCGACGATGAGACGCATGCCTTCTTCACCCGACTCATGCACGAGGGCGGGGCAATGCTGTGGGGTCGCGTCACCTACGAGATGATGGAGAGCTACTGGCCGGCCGTCGCCCGCGGCGACGAGGAGGCGCCGCCGGCCATCCGCGAGTGGGCGGTCGGTCTGGAGGCCAAACCCAAGTACGTGGTGTCGTCGACGCGCACGGACTTCCCGTGGACCAACAGCCACCATATCGCCGGTGATCTGCGCGAGGGCGTGCAGAAGCTCAAGGACGCGACCCCGGCCGGGGTCCTGCTCGGAAGCGGCAAGCTCGCGACCGAGCTCGACCGGCTGGACCTGATCGACGAGTACAAGCTGCTCGTCCATCCCAGGATCGCCGGCCACGGCCCGACGCTGTACCAAGGTGGGCTGCCCGGCACGCGCCGGCTCGAGCTGCTCTCGGCGCAGCCGCTTCGCAACGGCGCGGTGGCCATGCACTATCGCCGCGCGCGCTGAATCACAGGAGCCCATCACCGCCAGCTTGCCCGGCAGCGTGGCGTTCCGCTCGTCGGAAACGTCCTCGCCTTGAGGAGTCCTTCGGCGCTGCGCGGCGAGCGCGAGATGCCCTTCTCTGCGGCCGGTTGTTTGATCGACGTGCTTGCGCTCACCCGCCGACGCCTCCAGGGCGGGGCCCGAACTCCCGCACGTCGATCATGGAGATACACCAGCCCGGGTCCCAGAAGAGACGCCTATCTGGGCCCCGTTCCCACGACCGGAGCCACCGGCATCGGATTCGCGGTGTCGCCGCTGATCGCCGAGCTGACCTTCGGCGCCGGCAGCGAGTCCGACGAGCACGCCCGATCGGCCTATCCATCGATTGGGCATCACTCACTTCGCCACCAGCCTCGTGCAGCCGTCGATACCCGGTTGGTGCGTCGGCCACAGAACGGACCGTCGGCTTGAACCTGCTGGGTCTCGAACCGACCTTTGTGAGCGTCGCCTTGATCTACGGTCGAGGCGCGGACGGTCACAACTCGTCGCCGGGCGGCAGGCCAAGTTCCGTGATCCGCTGTCGGTAGGTGTCGAGCAGGTCGGCGGCAGCGGCGTGCTGACCGGTGGCGGTCAGGGCTTGGACGGCCTGAAGGTGTAGGTGCTCGTTGAGAGGGTCGACGGTGATCGCCTGCTCGAGCAGCCTCAGTGCCTCGGGTGGAGGCTTACCGGCCGCCATGGTGGTGTGTGCGTCGATGATCTGCCGGCGTATCGCTTCGCGGTGCGGGACCAGCCACAGCCACGGCTGTCCGGTGGCGAGTTCGCCGGGTGGCTGCTCGAGGACGGCGTGCAGGGCGTGGTGGCGGGCATCCGAGGTTATCGCCCGTGAGGCGGCGGCAATCGTGGCCTGCAGCTGCCAGAGGTCGACGCTGGTGTCGGGGTGGAGGCGGTAACGGTCGGTGACGCGTTCGACGACGGGCGTTCCGGCGGCGGTGTGCAGGGTTTTGCGGAGTTCGCTGATGGTGGCGTATATGCGGTTGGTGACGGCGTGCAGGCGTAGGTCGGGCCAGATCGCCTCGGCGAGTTCCTCGGTGGTGGCGCCATCGGGGTGGATGGCGAGGTAGACCAGGGCCTGCCAGGCGGCGGTGCGGCGGACGCTGACCGGGGTGCCGTCGATGGTGACCTGGAGCGGTCCGAGGACCTGTATCCGAAGCCGGGCTTTCTCACGTCGGGGATGGACAGGAGTTGGTGCGGCGGCAGGGTGGGCGTGGCGGGCAAGGGTGAGCAGGTCTGCGGCCGGGGTCGGGCCGAGTACACACATCCGGCGCCGGTCGTTGGTGGTGGTGTGTCCGTCAGCGGCGACGTGCCAGGTCCGGCCACCGTGGTGGGCGGTGCCGAGCACGACGGTGGTGACCGGCCCGATGGTCCCGGTGGACAACGCGGTCAGGTGATCGCTCAGGTTCGAGATGCTCGCGGTGGAGGCGATGACCAGAAGCGGCGACGTCGCAAGGCGGCCGCCTGCGTCTGTCGGCAGCGCGTGGTGCGGCGTGGTCGCGGTGGTGATGGCGTCGTCGATGGCGGCGGTCACGATCAGGCCGGCGATCCCGTGCCATGCTCTGCCGCTGCTGTCGGGACCGAGCAGGTGGGCCAGGTCGTCGGCGGTGGTGACGATCTGGCGTTGGCCGGCGCTGATGGTGGCGGTGACGATCAGTCCTCTCATCGCGTCGGCGGCGCCGGGGCCGGTCAGGGTTAGCAGCCCGGGAGGCAACGCGGCGGGGTGGACCGGCTCCGGTGCGGCTGGGTGTCGGGCTTCTGGCTGGTGGCTGGGTTGGGTGGTCTGGGCGGCTTGGACTGCGGCGACGGTTGGCGGTAGTGGTGTCAGGTCGTTGTCGGCGTCGTGGCGGGTGCCGGCCGGGTGTGGGGTGTAGCGGCGTCGGCGGCGGAACCAGATGAGTACCGCTGCGGCAGTGATCGCCTCGGCGGTCGGGGTCGGGATCCAGCCGCCGTCAGGTAGATCCACTCCGGTGGCCGAGGTCGCTTCACGATCACCGGCGCTGGGGGCAGCCGGCTCTGGTGCTGCGTGGTCGCGGCCGGCGCCGGCCGTGGCTGGTGCGCGGTCAGCGGTGTCTGGGGCCGGTGTCGTACCAGCGGCGGTGAGCATTGCTGCGCCGACCATGCTGCTCGCGGTTGCCTGCAATGGTGTGGGGACCGGAATCCGGCGCAGCCAGCGTCCTGCGTTCCTCAGCCGGACCATGACCTGCCCGACCACTGCTATCAGGAGGAACAGCCACAGCAGCCAAGCTGCGCCGGCGAGGGCTACGGCGAGGGTCTGTTCAGTTAGTGGTTCGGCGATCCAGGAAGCGAGCTGCTGGCTGGTAGGGGCCTGTGTCGGCCATGGCCAGCCCACGAGGCGGATCAGTGCGACCGGCGGTCCCACCAGTAGCACGGTGAGAAACGCCAGTGCCGCCATGCGTCGTGGCCACTGCACGGTTCACCGTCCGCCGGAAGGCGGCCAGGCTCGCGCGGCCCGCAAGCCCGGTGCGGTGTTGGAGTTGTGGTGCGGGCCTGTGGTGGCCGGCGGGTCGGCACGCGGCAGGGTAGCGCCTCGCCTCATCGGATCACTGTACATAAGGGATGTTCCGCGCCGGACTGCGTGCCAACTGCCACAGCTTGCGGAGCCACCAGAAAGCCACCGCGAGCGCGTACATCACTCCGAGCACTCCAGTTGCCTGCCAGGACACGATCGCCGTGCAGAACACCGCGAGCAGCGGCACCAGGATCAGCCGCTGCCACCACAGGGCCACCACTGCCCAGCCGATCCCCACCCCGACCAGCAGGCCACCAACCCGAGCGGACACCTCGATCAGCAGCGCCAGGTCCGGCGGCCGTGGCGTGTTCATCGCGTACTGCATCAGCACCATCCCGGCCGTGGCCGCAAGCACCGACACCGCGGGGAACCCTAGCCACCGGTCCCAGCCTTCCACCGGCTGTCGACCGCCCCAGGTTGCCAGCACCGCCGCCACCAACGCCAGCATCACCATCGGCAGTACCGGTAGCACCGCCCATCGTAGAAGCGGTCCCAGCGGCATCCCGATCCACAACGATCCCGCCACCGCGTACAGGCCGGCCACCGACACCCCGGTCGCCGCCGCTCCCGCGATCCCCGCCCCGACCCGCACCCCGACCGACCCGGGCCCGGTGTTCATCGCGGCCAGCACCGAGGCGACAACACCCCCCGCCGCTACACACGCCACCATCGCAAGGACCGACGCCACGGCCAGCTCGCCCCAGTTCGCCAGCGCGTACGTTGACGGGCCCCAGAACGTGCGCGACCCGTTGAACACCTCGGCCGTGAACAGGAAGTGCACTATCACCACCAGCGACGCCATTCCCGGCCCCACCACGGCGACCGCCCGCCACCACGACGGCAGAAGGCCTTCGGTCATCCCACCGGAGTCGGAAGGCCTCGCCATCCCACCGGTGGCGGCGTGTACCGGAGCGGTGGGGGCACCGCCGACTCCTGCGGCGCCGTGCACCGCCACCACTGCCGGGTTCTCGGGCACCAGCGAGGAGAGGCCGGTGGCCTGCGCGATCGCCTGCGGTGCGCCAGGCATCAACGCCGCCCCGCCCACGCAGTAGACCCCGGCCACCTGGGCCGGGTCGACCTCGGCCGCCACCAATGCTTCCCGGGCCAGCTCGCCGGCGCGTCGCACCACGGTGGTCGTGACCAACTCCACGACCTGGGCTGTCATGACGAGGGTCGGCGCCGGCTCGGGCAGCATCACCGTCACCGCTGACCTGCCCGATAACGCTTCCCGCGCCGTCCGCAGACCCGTGACCACGGCCCAACCACCAGGATCCGATACCTTCGGCAGGTCCGGGTTAGCTTGCCGTACTTGCTCGGCCAGCAGTTCGTCAACCCGGGCGCCACCCGTATCTTCGTCGCGCAAGGTGGACAGTACCTCGAAGCCGTGCGGGCCGCGGCGCAGCACCGTCGCCTCGAACCCCGCACCAAAGTCGCACACCACCAGGAACTGGCCCACCAGCACCTGTGCCCCGGTCGCGAGCACATGGTTGGCGACCGCGACAGGCGCCTCCACCAACGACGGTTGCCGTATGCCCGCTCGATGCGCCACCTGCCGAAACCATGTCCGCCGCCGCGGGCCCCATCCGGCCGGCACGACCAACACGACCTCGCCGATCACACCGCCGGCCAGCCGCTGCGCCTCCCCCACCACTCGCCCCAACACCGCCGCGACCAGAGCGGCCGCCTCCACCTCACCGCCAGCCACCACAACCTGATCACCGGGCAGACGCAGCGGCGCCGACACGAAGCGGTCCGGTGCCTCCGATGCCTGCCGCCGCGCCGCCTCGCCCGTCAACTCAGAACCGTCCGGCGCAACCCACACCCCGACCGGCAACACCGACGAGCCATCGAACATCAACGGCAACGAACGCCCATCCGGCCAGACCAGCACTGCGGTTGCCGTAGCGTCGCCGCAATCGATCGCTAGTCGTACCTCCCCAGACGACATAGCACCGTTCCTACACCATGATCCACCCACACGTCACGCGCAAACACGTGGAGTAACGGCTACGGCATCGCCACCGAGGTGTAGTTCGGTCATCGCGATGATCGATTGCACCGACCATCGCAAGCGCTCGGTTTGTGGGGGTACGTGTCGGGGCGCTGTTGCATTGAGCGATCGCCAAGATCGCTTACCGTAAGACTTTCTACAAGATCAAAGTGAGTCACCAAACCCGGCTGTCGAGACCTGGACAAAAGGGTTCCTACATGGTGAGGCGGTCGAGCGTCGGACGCCCGGTTTTGCAACCAGCGGACGTCACGCCGGGAAGATCTGCGCCGCCCAAGGCGCGGGAACGCTCAATGCAACAGCGCCTCACGGGGCGACCAGGAATGGGGTGATCACGTCGACCGGGGCAGTCGGCGGGGACTCGTCGCCGTTCGCGTTGACCGCGGTCAGGCGGTACTGGTGGCGTTCGGCGCCGCGGGTACGCAGGGTCACGGCGTTGCCTGGGTACGTGCCGACCACCGTGGCGCCGTCGTACAGGCGGTAGGTCAGGCCGGGCAACGGGGTCCAGGACAGCGGGACGTCGGCCTCGTAGGTGTTGACAACCGTCGGCTGGGCCGCGTGGAAGCCGAGCGGGGCCGCCGGGTGGCCGCTGGGGCCCGGGAGCGTGGTCACGGTCAGCGGCGCCGAGGCGGGCGTGTCGGGGCAGCCGGGCAACGACCCGACCACGCGCAGGCTGTGTGACGAGGCCGGCGCCAGGCCCGTGAGCACTGTGGCCGGGTCGGTGACGGTGGCGACGACGCTGTCACCGTCCAGCACGATGTAGGAGCCGGCGGTCGACTCGAGGGTCCAGTCCAGGCGCAGGGTCGACGCGGTGACAGCGGTGGCGGTCACCCGGGACGGGGACGGCGGGCGAACCGGGCAGGGAGCGGTCGAGAGGGACAGGATGGGGCTGTGTTCCGACTCGTTGCCGGCCACGTCCAGCGCCGCCACGGTGAAACGGTGCGCGGTGTTGTGGAACAGGCCAGTGATCGTCGCCGACGGGATCCACGTCGTGGCGACCCGGTGGGCGCCGTCGTAGACCGCGTACTGGTGGATGTACGAGCCGTCGGACGGGGCCGACCAGGTCAGGCCGACCGATCGGTCGGTCTGGGCGGTGGCGGCGAGGTTGCGGGGCGCGGCCGCCGCATTCGTCGCGCCGGGCAGCGTGCGGGTGGTGGCGTAGCCGACCGTCGCGTTGTGCGGGTTGCAGTTGGCGCGGCGTAGGGCAATCGTGTACGGGGTGTCGGGGGTGAGGCCGCCGACGCGCAGGCTCGTGCCGGGCACGATGCCGTAGTCGCGGTCGTTGACCGTGAGGGCGAGCTGCGGCGACGCCCGGCCTACCGACCAGCGCACCGACAGGGCGGAGGACGTCACGTCGAAGACGGTGAGCGGCGCGGGCTCGTTGCATTGGGGCGCCATGCCGGGCGTCCACGTGGTGCCCGTGAACGGCGCTGATGGGGGCGATTCCACGCCGTTGGAGGAGACTGCGGTCACCGTGTAGGTGTGGGTGGTGTTGATGCCGAGGTACTGCATCGGGGCCGACGTCGTCGCCGTGCGCCGCACGACCGCGCCGCCCTCGTAGACGCGGAACGACGCGACTGCGGGGCCGCCCGCCGGCTGGCGCCAGGACAGGGAGATGCCGGTGGCGGAGACCGAGCCGGTCAGGTCGGCCGGTGCCAGCGGGGCCGGGCCGGCAGCGGCCGCAGTGCCGGTGGTGCCGGCGAGCACGGTTAGCAGGGCGGTCAGCACGGCGGCCGGGGCGACGAGCGTACGCATCGGCGATCCTCTCTATGGAGACGCCAAAAAACAGTAAACAAAGCTATCCATTTATGTCAACGTCGGGGCGCAGG
Organism: Polymorphospora sp. NPDC050346; assembly: GCF_040655695.1. Taxonomy (NCBI): domain Bacteria; kingdom Bacillati; phylum Actinomycetota; class Actinomycetes; order Micromonosporales; family Micromonosporaceae; genus Polymorphospora; species Polymorphospora sp. NPDC050346. Next base: position 16,267 of record NZ_JBFAKM010000070.1, read on the forward strand.
AGGATCCTGCCGGTGGTGCGGCGGGCCAAGTGGGGTGCTGTTGCATTCGGCGGCAGCTTGATCGACTACGGGCTCGATGAGTAAGCAGCTGAGCTGATGGGGTCGCTGTCTCGTGTCGGGTCCGGCTCCCCACCGCCGTCGGCGTTCACTGGTTTCCGGTTCCCCGCCGAAGGCGATCGTCCTCGCGGTCGGCTGGTACCTCCGGTTCAACCTTTCGTATCGGGATGTGGCGGAACTGCCGGTCGAACCGGCGTGGAGGTGGATCACGACACGGTTTACCGGTGAGTGCAGCGGTTCACCCCGCTACCGGCCGACGCGGCGCTGTTGCTTTGTCGGTTCGGTGGACACGCCGAGCCGCGTCAGCGGACACTGGTCAGATTGCTCGGGCGAGTTCGGCGAACGCGGCGGCCACCCGCGTTGCGGGCGGAGCATCGGTGGCGAGTTCGTAGTGTCCGCGGCGGAGGTTCTGGACGAAGGCGTGTCCGGTTAGGACCGTCTGTGCGGTGCGGTCGTTGCGGAGGCCGCGCATCGGTTTCAGGCGGTGTTTGAGCTGGCTGTGGTCGGCTTCGATCGGATTGTTCGCGTACCGCTCGACGTGATGCCACGCGGACGGGACCAGTTCGTCGAGCACACCGGCGTAGACGGGGGCTGCGTCGGTGACCACCTCGACCGGCGTCACCTTCAACGTCGACAGAACCCGGCGGAAGAACCGGCGTGCCGCGGCGGCGTCCCGACGGGCCGAGACGAGCACATCGATGACCTGGCCGTACTGGTCAACAGCCCTGTACACGTACCGCCACACGCCGGTGACCTTCACGTACGTCTCATCGACGAACCACCGGTCACCCGGCGAGTGCCGGCGGAAGCGGGCGGCGTCGGCCAGCAGCGGCGTGAACCGCTGCACCCACCGGAACACGGTGACGTGATCGACCTCGACCCCGCGTTCGACCAGCAGTTCCTCGATATCGCGATAGGACAGGTTGAACCGCAGGTACCAGCGGACCGCGACCACGATCACCTCCGGCGGGAACCGGAATCCGGCGAACGCCGACTTCGCAGGCAGGCAGGACCCAGCACGTGTCGGCGGCTTCACTGCTCAAGCATGCCTCGATCTTGCCGATGCTCAACGCAACTGTGAGCGTGCTGATCTTGCAGGCGTGCGTCCAGATTCCGGCGTCTGGGGTGCGGAAGGCTGTGACGGCTACGCCGCGCTGGTGGAAGAGGTCGAGGTCGAGGTACTTCATGCCGCCGGTTCCGCAGAGGTAGGTTCCGGCTTGAACGGTGGTGGCGAGGTCTGCGAGCCGGAGTGAGCGTCCGGGTCTGGCGCCCAGGTGCCTGCTGTGCAGGATGATGCCCGGCCAGCCGAGTAGACGTAGTAGGAGGCAGGTAGAGGCTTCGGCGATCTGCGCGGTGCGGTCGGTGGTCGTGAGCAGATCGGCGACGGAGTCGAGGCGGGTGCGCAAGTCAGGCCAGTAGGGGCTGGCGCGGTAGCGCTGGGCGAGCAGTTGGGTGGTGCGGCGGGCGCAACGTTCGGGCTCGGTGATGCGGGCCTGGTGGATGAGGGTGTCCCGGCCGTGGGGCAGGTGCGTGGAGAGTGACAGCCACTGCTGGCGGGCGGGATCGTCGAGGGCCGCGAGTCGGGTGCGATGCTGGTAGTCACGGCGAGTGAACTGCACGTCGTCGAGGACGATCCAATAGTCCGCCGCGAACAGTTTGGCCACGGTCGACAGACGAGGGAACAGGTTCGGTTGGTGGATGGCGCAGATCACGCCGGGTGCCGGCCAGGGCGGATTAGCCGGCGAGGAGCCGGCGGGTGAAGCCGTGGGCGAGGAGACGCTGATACGCGGCATGGACGTCCTCGGGGACCTCTTGCTCGATGGCAAATCCGAGCGCCGGATACTCGACGATGCGTTGCAGGTCACCGACCAGCATGTTGGTGACCAGCACCTCGTCTCCGATGGCCTTGACATAGTCGTCGAATTCCAGCGGCTGGGAGGCGCAGATGACCTGCACCTCAGGCCACAGCTTGCGGCAGGTGGCGTAGGCGCGTCTTTGCATGTAGGGCATGGCGATCAGCATCACCGAGGCCACGTTGATACCGGCGGCGATCAGCGCGGCGCGGGACAGGGTGATGTTCTGGCCGGTGTTCGTGGCCGCCGGCTCGACCAGGATCGCGGTGTCGGGCACGCCCAGGTTGAGGGCGTGTTCCCGGAAGTGGACGGCTTCGCCGCGCGGAAGCCGGTCGGGGTGGGTCGGGTTTATCGCGCCGGTGAAGACCATGGTCGGGAACAGACCGGCGTGGTAGAGCTCGGCGGCGTAGGCGGGAACGCCGAAGTCGTGGCTGCCGAGTCCGATGGCGACGTCGCACGAGCGCAGTTGGTGATGCATCTGGTGGTAGTCCCAAATCATTTTGGCGTCGCGCCACTGGTCGTCGGTGATCCGCTGCTGGTTGGCGTCTGTCACGGAGATCCTTCCTAGTCACCGGCGCATGGGGCTTGTTCGTGTCCGTGACGGATGCCCTCGATGCTGCGTTGTTGGTGACTCATACCGTACTGGCTGGCTAAGCAGGTTGCCGGAAGTTATGTCCGTAACTCGCCCGAGTTGGCGTAGCTCCACATAGAAAGACCCCGTCGGGGGTTTGATCGAGTTACCAC
>NZ_JBFAKM010000071.1:0-16746 GCF_040655695.1 Polymorphospora sp. NPDC050346
TCCCGCTATAACCCTTGCTGTACGGGGGCGGGCTTCTTGCTGGTGGTAGTCGCCATCAAGGCGCCTACCACGAGCACGACATCCAGACATCCACGAATCTCGGCGCCGTCCGGCATGCTCTCGGGCGCGAGCGACCGTGTGCCCCGTGATTACGTAGGCGCGCCTGAAACACGCTGGCTACTGAGAATACTAAGCTGGTCAATATCGGTACGCAGAAGAGGATCCCCGCCGGCGTTTCCATAGGTGGGTATCCTCGTAGTCCGGCGAAAGGCTATGTGGCCAAGGGGGTCCAGATTTTCGTCAGAGCCAAACCGTCAAAGCCTCAGAGGCACGACACCGGAGGACTAGAGTGGTGTCGAGGTAAACCGCCATCCCTCGACGACGGTGGGTGCAGTGGTGGATCCCCGCGACGTTGGATAGTAAAGGCATTGGGGGTTCCCTGTAATTCCCAGCACTTCGGTGCTGTCATACACCACGTCGAACCCTTCTACGCCATAGTGGCCAGTTACGCGGGTACGCGATGGGACGGTGGCGGTGACGCTCACGCCAATGGCGGTGGTGCGTTGCATCTGGATATTTACGCTTACGGTTGTTTGCAGTTTCTCCGTCAACTGTACGCTAGTTCCACTAGAGACCGTCACGCTGTAGGTTCGAGACTGGTTTGAGGTGAAGGTAGCGCTGATAGGCGAGTCCAGCAGGTTATCCACTGCCCTGCCATCGCTGACGTAGAAGGTTGGAGTGGCCGATATGATGGTGTAAAGAACACCCCACCTTAGCTGACCGCCGAACGCAGTTTCCCATCTGATGTTGGGATCGTTCGGGCAGGGGCCGGGGACTGGCTCATTTGTGGAGATGGAACTGAGGCTGCGTGTATCGAGGCCTTTCGGGGATGAGGCGGCGCTGGCTGGGCCCGCCGCGATAATTGGGGAGGCGGCGAGCGTCATCGCGCAGAAAAGTGCGCCAGCGCGTCGTGAAGGGCGTTTCATGGCGTTTCCTTTCTCGACGGATTGGAGAGTTGGTGCCGCGCTGCGGTTGCCAAGGTGACGTGCCGGCGACCTAAGGTTGCGAATGGAGGAGGCGGTAGGCGTCGACGGAATGATGGTAGCCGGCGCGAGGTGTGTTGAAGTGATTGTAGTGTGTCGATATGTCTGAGTGGGGAGTTCTTTTCATTTGCGCAATGCGACATTGCGTGCGCAATGCAGGTTTCCCTGCGGCGATACCTGCCCGGCGTTGCGGCTGTATCAGGATTCGCTGCAGGCCTTAAGTCTCCTGAGGTGATCCAGTGATTCCTCCTGCGGTCCACAGCCCTGTTCCGAAGAGGTGTGGTGTCGTCGTCGACGTCGCCGAGGGCGGCTACAAAATCACCTCTATTCGTTGAGCAAGAGGGCCTCTGCGAGGCCTGCCGCGGTCCGCACATCCGCCGTCCGTGATTGGTCAAGCCCTGCTGCGGTAACCACCGGGGTCAAGGCTTCCCGTTCGCCGGGTGCCAGCAGCGGGCCACCGTAGAGCAGTACGTCCCGGGCGGCGTAGCCGTCAGCGCCGCTGGTCGCAGTGCAGACGATGTGCCGGGCAACCCGGCTCGCCACGGCCTGGTCGTCTGCGGCGAGGTCAACGACCGCCAGCCCCAGCCGGGCACCGAACACGGCCAGGTTGCCGGGAACAACGAGATCGAGGTACTGGTCGACCATCGCTGCGGTGGCGGCTTTCGACCGCGAACCAGCCGCCGTTTCGCACAGCACCTTCAGGCAAGCGGCCACCGCGTCTTCCCACGGCTCCGCCGGCCTGCTGTCAGCCAGGATGGTTAGGGCCGTTGCGGTGCCCCCGCTGGTGCAGTGGGCCAGGACCGCGACCTGGCGGCCGTCGAGCAGCCGTGTGCCGACGCCGCGGTGCTGCTCGGCAAGTCGCAGGGCGTCGGTCCAGCGGCCGGCGGTCGCCAGCGCCCGGGTGCCCTCGGCGAGCAGTACGGTCCACAGCCACTCTCGGACGGTGCGGTGGTCGTCGTCGGTGGCGGTGAGCCGGGACAGTCGCAGTGTCCGGCCGTCGATGGCGATGTCGACGCGTCGGGTGACACCGTCGTACAGGCTGTCGAGCAGACGGTGGGCGCCGTCACCGTCCCTGGCCCGGATCGCGAGCCGGGCGAGGTTGACGACGGGCTCGAGGGCGAGCCGGGCCGTTGCTGCGTCCAGCGGCCAGTCCGGGTAGCGGGCGACGTGCTGCCAGCACAGGTCGGTGGCCAGGTTGTGCAGGCCGCAGTCCGAGGCGATCAGGGCAGCCCTGTTGTAGGCGGCGGCGACTTCGGCCTGGCCCGCGCCGCTGTCGCCGGCTCGGCCGCGCTGCACGAGGTCGCGGACCTCCTGGATCCGGTCGGACAGGGGCAGGCCGGCTGGCCGCGGCCGGGCGACCAGCGGCCAATGCCGGGTCAGGTGGGTCAGGTCGGTCACTGCCAGCAGATGACGAGCTGGTGGTGGCGGCCGGAGAACACGAACCGGCCGGGGACCGGCCCAGTCGGGGCCGTGTCGGCCGGCTGGACCTCGAAGGTGACGGTGCCGCCGCGGTGTTCACGGTCCCAGGCGCGGATCGCGTCGGCGACCCGGTGGGCCAGGACGTCACCGCCGGGGCCGTGGCCGATCACCCCGACCTCGTACCGGCGGGCACCGTTCTCGCTCCCGGTCCGCAGCGTCAGGTAGGCCAGGTCGCCCTTATCCCAGGTTGCCATCGACCCCCAGCCGAACTGCGGGCGAACCCGGCCGCCGGCGGCGGCCGGATCGACGAGCATCCGGGTGAGCGCCTGCGGTAGGACACAGGCCAGCCACAGGTCCATCCATTCCTGCGACTCCGGGCCGGCGAACCGGACCCCGGTCCACTCCTCGACGCCCTCGCTCTCGAGGACGCCGGCCAGCGCCTCGTCATCAACGGTCTGGTCCTGGTGGGTCTGCAACCTCACTGCGCCGTCTGCGGTGAGTTGCACCATACGGCGTGGGTCGTCGCCGATCCCGCCGCGAAGCGGCATGAACGAGCACAGCTCGCTGGTACGGCTCTGAAGCCGGCCGCCGCCGTCGATGTCGAAGGCGATGCTCCGGGCGGTCGAGCCACGTAGCCGGAGCGGCACGACCAGGCGGCCGCCCGGGGCGAGCTGCGCCAGCCATGCAGGCGGCAGGTCGAACGCCCCCACCGTGGCGATCACCCGGTTGTACGGTGCCCCGCCGGCGTGGCCGAGGGCACCGTCGCCGCATACGACGTCGACGTTGCCGATGCCGGCGGCCGCCAGCCCGGTGCGGGCGCCTTCGACGATGTCGTCGTCAACGTCGATCGTCGTCACCTTCCCGGTCGGGCCGGCCAGGTGTGCGAGTAGTCCGGCGTTGTAGCCGGTCCCGGCACCGAGTTCGAGGATCTTGTCCCCCGGCTCGACCTGCAGCTGTTCGAGCATCATCGCCACGATCGTCGGCTGCGAGGCCGCGCTGATCTGCGTGCCGTCGCCGGCCTGCTTGGTGTAGACCGGGGTGTCGGCGTACGCCGCGGCCATCGGCGTGCCAGGCAGGAACAGGTGACGGGGCACAGCCCGGAGCGCGGCCTCCACCCGCGGGGTGCGGACCGTGCCGTTGGCCAGCAACTGGTCGACGAGCGCGTGCCGCAGCGCCGTGTCGCTGCCGGGGTTCGTGGCCGGCGCCGCCGTCGCACCGACGGCGCTGCGGCCCGCAACGGGGGCCCCGGGTGGGGCGTGGTGGCTGGTGTCCGACATGACGACCTCTCTGGCTAGCGTGGACAGGACGGCCTGCGTCTCGGCGGGAAGGCCCAGCCGATTCCAGGCGAACAGCAGATGGTGGGCGAGGACGGCACGCAGGCCCCGCCGCAGGTGGCCGTCATCGGCCAGGGCCGCCAGCCGCCGGCCGGCGTGGTCGTAGGCGCCGATCCAGCCGGCGTACGGGGCGAGGGGGCCGCCGTCGAGTAGCGCACTGGTCGCGCTGACGTCGACGGTCATCAGCCGTCGTATCGCGGCGGTGGACCGGCCGGCCGGGTTCACGTGGGGCCGGTGCTCGGCGAGCCGCGCCCAGATGTCGCCCTGCTCGTACCAGTCCTGCCCGGCACCGCGGGTCAGCACGGTGGCCAGCAGCACCCCGACCTCACGGCGGCCGAGCCTGCCGTCTGGCAGGCGGGCCAGTTCGTCCAGGACATGCCGGCTGTCGGCCACCCACAGGTCGTGCGCGACCTCCATCGCCTGCGACCCGCCGAACACGGCCGTCTCCGGCTCGTAGATCCCGACCGCCCAACCAGCGATCACGCCTCGCGCGGCCAACCCGTCCAAGACCCCGACAAGGTGAGCGACACCATTGGTGGCGGTGGGCCGCCACCGGACCCGCCACCGCAGGCCCTTGCGCACCCACCACCACGGGCCGATCACACCGGCGGACTGCGCGCCGGCCAGCGCCGGCGCCAGGTACGCGACAGCGACCCGTTCGATGCTGTCGCGGTCGGCGAACTCGACGGCGACCTGCGGCCAGTCGTCCGGCCCGAGCAGCATGCGTACCTCCGCGTGGTCGATGGTGCCGCCGCCCGGCCGGCGTCGGGTCAGGTGATCAGCAGGCACGAGTCCCAGCCCGAGACCGCAGCGGTGCCGGCGTAAGCGGTGTGCAGGGCAAGGGCGACACCGGCCGCGCCCTCGAGCAGCCCGATGTCGCCGCCACCGAGCAGCGCGACCGGCGTCGAGCCTGGGTCGTCGAGCAGCGTGGTCAACAGCCGGCGCGGCACCTCGGCCAGGTCCGGCGAGGCCGCGTCGGCGGCGGCGACCCTGGCCAGGTGCAGCAGTCCTGCGGTGCCGTGACAGAGCGACCGGTCGGTGACCATCCCGACCTGGATCGGGTCGGTCAACGCGGCGACCAGCGCCGTCTCGGCCATCGCCTGCCGGCCGCCGTCACCGACGGCCAAGGCGGCGAGCTGCTGGGCGCGGGCCAACCCTGCCGTGCCGTAACACCACGACGGCCGCGCGGGCCCGGCACCGGGGTGACCGTCACGCCACTGCGCGCGGGTGATCCAGTACGGCCACCACTGCCCGGCCGTGGTGTGCTGCCGCCACTGGTCGAGGTGGGCACAGATCCGCCCGATCGCCTCGACTTGCCCGTCGACGCGCACCCCGTGCCGCAGGCTCAGCGCCAGCAGCGCGAGCGGTCCGCCGATGCCGTGCGCGACCCCGAGGTTGCCGTGTCCACCCGGGAACGCCGGCGACGGCTTGCCCGACGGTGCCAGATCGGTCCACCAGCCCGGCACCCGTTCGCCGCCGTCGTCGGCCGGCTCGGTCAGCCGCACCAGGTACGACAACACCCGCCGGACCAGGTCACCGTCCGGGTGCCGACGCAACAGGTACGCGCCGATCCCGGTCAGGCCCCGGATCGCGTCGTACTCGGCTAACGCCGGCCGCCGGCCGGCGTCGATCCGGGCATGCGCCAGGTCCAGCCGCACCCGGGTGTCGACGTCGATACGGGCGTCGAGGGTCGCCGACGCCCGCTGGTACCGGCCCACCCTGCCGGCGGCATGAACCGCGAACGCGGTGGCGACCACCCCGTGATACAGGTGGCTGTCCGCCCCACCGACCACCCCACCTTCGACCGCGCACGCCAGCCAGTCATGTGCCCGCTCCCACGGTCCCTCACCGGCCGCCGCCCGCTCGGCGTGCAGCAGCGCGACCCCGGCCGCGCCGTGCGCAAGCGACTGCGGCCACCACGCCTCGGCGATCGCCTGCCCGAGATCCGGTGTCGCCAACCGATCGGCGACCCCCGCCGCGATCCGCCCGGCCTGCTGCGCCAGCTCCACCGTCACCGCCCGCTCCTCGCCAGTCGGGCCAGGGCCGCGGCCCTGGCCAGCCGCAGACACAACCGTTCGTCGTCCCGGTCGATCCCGCACGCCCGGATGTAGTGGGCGTGCAGCAGCGAGTCCAGGACCGTGTCCGGGTCGACCCCGGCCTCGTTCGCCAGTACCTTCCGGTAGTCGGCCAGCGCCCGGTCCCGGTGCTGCCACGCGGCCACGATCGCCTCACCACCCGGCGCCGCCCGCAGCGCCGCCCAGCCATCGGTCGGGTCCGCCAGCCGCACCCCTTCGTCAAGCAAGGGCCGTGGCACATCCGCGACGGTGTCGGTGCGCGCGTGGTCGACCAGCCACCGCATCCCGTCCTCCGGGCCGCCGCACCACCCCGACGCGATCGACACCAGGTGCGCCGCCGTCACCACCTGCCGGCCCGGCCGGTCCCGCAGCCCGAACCCGGCGACCAACGCGGCCGAGTCGGCGCCGAACACCTCCTCAGCCGCCGCCATCACCGCCCCGCCACCCCACCGGCCGACCTCCGGGTAGTACACACCGAACTGCAGATCACGCAGCAGACCGAGCCGCCGCAGCCCCCCGGCCCAGCCGCTCACCCGGCCCGACGCCGCCCCGAAGTCGCCGACCTCGATCCGCAACCGCAGATGCCACCCCTTGGCGTCCCGATACCGGATGTACCACCACCGCGGCGGCGTCTCCCACTGCGCCAGCAGCGCCGGCAGGTGCACACCCAGAATCTCCGGCTGCCGCTCCACATGCCCGTACAACTGCACGTACAACCACCGCGACACTCCGGGCGCGTGCCCGTGGTCGCGGCCGATGACCCGGGCCGCCGTCACCGGCGGCACCGCGGGCCACACCGGCACCGGATCGGCGACCAACGGCACCACGACCTCGTGCGCCCGCCCACCGATCCACCCCCGACCCGCCGGATCCCCAGCCTCGGTCAACACCGCCCGCCCCACCGAGTCCAGGTGGGTCCGCAACAGCACCAGATGCCCAGGCTGACGCAGGTCCAGCGGCAGCCGCTGATCCCCCTCGCCCAGCTCGACCCGGTCCGGCACCCGACGCCGGCCGCACCAGCCCTCTACCGCATCCACCCACACCCGCCACGGTTCGCTCCGGCCCGGCAGGTCGCTGGCGTCCAGCAGCCACCGCGCCCGGCACAGCACCGTGCGCCCGTACCGCACCCGCGGCAGCCACGGCAGCCGCGCAGCCGCCCCCCAGTCGAAGCTGCCGACGACCGCGGCCTGCGCCCGGCCGATCTCGGCTACGAACCGCGCCAACGGCGCCGTGTGCGCCCGCAGATCCAGAGCATGCGCAACCATCGGCTCCAGCCGCCGTCCCGTCGACAGCTGCACCAGATACAGCCGCTGGCTGTCACACCCCACCGCGAGATCCCGTGGCCCGATCACCCCGTCCGCCTCGTCGTGGTGCTCACCGACACTGACCACATCCGGCAGCAGCCGAGGCGAGCGCGCCACGTGCCCAGTAGCCGGATCCAGCGGCGCGTACGACACCTGCGCCACCACAGCCCTCGGGTCACTGACCGGCAGACCCGCCACCACACCGGCCACACCACCGTCATCCAGAACCGCGGCGAACCGGCCGGTCATCGTTCCCACACCCCGAGACACCCCGGTCACCGTCAACCCGAACTCGCCCCGATCGAGCGCCTCGCCCGACACCGCATCCACCCGCACACACAACTCCAGGTGCGCCGGCACCCGCGCCCGCCGAAGATCCGGGTGCGCCAACTCCGCCACCAACTCGTCGTCAACCACGACCTCGTCACGGCCATCGAGCGCCGCCGCCTGCACCAGCCCCAACAACACCAGGTCACGAGCCGACACCACCGCCGGCGGCTCATCGACCGTGCTGCCCCGGTACCCGGCTGGCCACCCCAGACCCACGTCCGGATCCACCACGTCCAGCAGCGGCACCACCGCCCCGATCCCGTACCGCTCGAAGAACCGCGTGTGGTACTCCTGCCACGCCGCCGCCCCGAACGGATGCGGACCCACCCGCGCCAGCACCGACGCCGCCAACTCGACCTCGCGCCCCACCCGCCGTGGCAGCACCACCTCCAACCCCAGCCGCAGATCGACCGCCAGCGGCTGCCGCACCGGTCCCGCCACCGCGTCCATCTGCGCGGCGAGAGCCTTCCGCAGCTCCACCAGCCGTCCGGCGTCGGCAACGCGGTTGTGCAGCCGCAGGCCCGCGTCCACGTCGGCCACCGTGGCGACGATCCGCCGCACCTCAGGCACCTGTGCCGCGCCCGCCTCGTCCAGCACCTGCACCAGGTGGCCCAGCGCGTCAACGACCGTGCTGGGCGCCCGCAGCGCACTGACCAGCACACCGCGCCGGACCAGCTCGACGACCATCGCCACCACCCGGTCTGCCGCCGCCCCCGCCACCGCTGCCGAGACTCGCTCCACCAGCCGCAGGCCGAGGATCGGCGTCCTGGCAGCCTCGAGCACGGCCTTCACCGCCGCGGTGTACCGCACCGTTACGTCGACGGCCTCAGCCGTCTGGCCCTGCCAGGCAGGCCGGTGCTGATACGGGACGACGACATGGCCACCCCGTACGAAGCACACGTTGTTGACCACCAGCGGCACTCGGGCAACCACCTCCGGGCACGACTCCAAAACGTCGACCACCGCCGCCAGCCACGACCCATCGGCCCTGGCCACCACAGCCTGACCTTCGTCGTCACGGCACCCGGCGCGCCCGCCGAAGCCTGCCCGGCCGACCCCGGCCATCAGTCCCACCGGTGTGGAACGCCCCGTCATCCTCAACACGTACCGGGCCAGCGCCAGCACGGTCCGCCGCACCCGCGCCCCATCCATCGCCTGGGGCCCGCACACCGCATCCACCTGCCGGGCCAGGTCCGGACTCGCGTGCGCGACAGCCTCCGCGACCACCGGCACACCCCACACCTGCCGCACCCAGTCACGCCACGCAGCGACCTGGTCCGGCCCCGACCCGGTCAGGTCCGGCCAGTCCGGCACCTCCACAACCGGGACCTGCGTCGCGCGCACCACGGCGCCGCCATCACCACACCGGAACAACCGACCCGTTGCCCGCATCACTCCCCCGTCCGCCACACGGCCGCCGGCCAGGCCGCGGGATCCCCGTCGGCCCGGCCGGCAGCCCAGACCGTGCTAGCCCACGTTGGTCGCGCACGGCGACGCGCACGTGGAACCACAGCCGTTGTCGGTCAGGTTGATCAGCGACCCCGCCGACCCCCCGACCTCGAGGATCCTGACGTCCAGGTCGTCGAACGGGTCGCCCGTGACAGTCGGCTCGACGACCTCCGGCAGTTCGAGCGTGGTGACGCCCATCTCGGCGCTCCTTTCCTACGGCGGATTGACAGGTTCGCCGCACCGGACATTCACCAGCGGATGATCATTACCAAGGTCGTGAAATGTTCCAGTACGGCGAACGTTGCCCAGCATTCCACTGTCGACCGTGCCCACACAAGCACCACGCCGAACGGGCACACACAGGCCTGTCCCACTCCGAACCGAGTGTTCACCTCCGCCCCCACACATAGGTGATCTCCCCTGTGCCGGTAACCTGGCGTGTCCAGGACCCGGAACATTGCCACCAGGTGGAGCGAGGAGGTCGCCGATGCCGACCAGCCCTCTCATCCGCCGCCGCAGCCTCGCCCGCGAACTGCGCCGGCTCCGCGACACCGCCGAACTGACGTCCGCGGAACTTGCCGCCCGCGCCAGAATGTCGCGACCCAAGCTCTCCCGCTTCGAGACCGCCGAACGGGTCCCATCCGTCCCCGACCTCAGCGCGATCCTCGCCGCACTCGACGTCACCGGCGACCACTGGCACAACCTCATCCAGACAGCCAAAGACGCCGCAGAGCGCGGCTGGTGGGAGTCCTACGGCGCCGCGATGGGCGACCGCCAGGCCGTCTACGCCGACCTCGAACACGGCGCCCGGACCGTCCGCGAGTACCAACTCTTCGTCGTCCCCGGACTCCTGCAGACCCCCGCCTACACACGCGCCCGCGCCGAACTCGCCCGCAAACAGGCCCGGCTACCCGACGTCGACCTCGACCGCATCGTCGAAGCCAAGATGATGCGCCAGCGGATGCTCACCCGCCCCGACGGCCCCCAGTACGAGGCCGTCATCGAGGAAGTCGTCGCCCTACGTCCCGCAGCCCCACCAACGGTCATGCGCGAGCAGCTACTGCACCTCGCCGACCTCGCCGAACAGGCCGGCCCCACCACGGTCCGCGTCCTACCCACCCGCGCCCAACTGCCGCACCACTGGCTCCCCCGCTCCCCGTTCTCGCTCTACGAGTACCGCGACGACCCACCCGCCGCCGCCGTCGACACCGAAACCACCGACCTGGTCTACACCGAGTCGCGCGAAGTTGCCCCGTACGCCGAGCTCTACCAGCACGTCCGGAACGCGGCCCTGTCACCCGCCGACAGCGCCGCCCTGCTCCGCGACGCCGCCACCACCGCCGACCGAGGAGGCCACCCATGACGACCCACTACCCCACCACCGGGTGGCGCAAGTCCAGCCGCAGCGGCGGCGACGACAACTGCGTCGAGATCAACACCACCGTCGCCGGCATCGTCGGCGTCCGCGACAGCAAAGCCGGCCCGGACGGGCCCGTCCTCGACATCACGGTCCAGGACTTCCAGCAATTCGTCGACGACGTACGCGCCGGCCGCTACAACCTGCCGTAGCCCCCACCTGGCACGACGTCTCGAAGCTCAAGAAGGGGTGGCCGGCGGCCGGGAGGACAGTTTGGCGAACGCCTCCCGACCGCCTCACTTCGACGCCACACGGGCCCAAGACGTGCCCAATCGCCAAAGCGTGCAACCACCCTACCTGTAGACGCCAGACCACGACGGAGCCCCAACGCCCTCGCGGGCGACCGCCGACGGCGCCGCCCCGCTCGACAAGAAGGCCACAGTGGTCGTGCCCAACCCTGACCGGCAGGACGGGACTCCCTTCGTTCGCTGATGCTGACTCCGGTGGGGTAGCTGCCGGTGGCCAAGGCGGCGTTCACCCGCAACCAACACCGCTGCCAGACCCGACAGTGAAGCGCCTCGGGTTCCATGAGGGCTCTGACGGTGCCGCCCGAAAGTGGAGACGGCTACCGGTGTGCCGTGCGGTAGGCGTCGAGTACCTCTTGTGGGATACGGCCACGTTCGGAGACCTCGAGACCATTCTGGGCGGCCCAGTCGCGGATCTCACGATTCTCCTGACGCCTGTTGGGGGCCGTCGCGGATCGGCTGGCCGGCCGGTTCATGAAAGAGGCCGGTCCGCCGCGGCCGAGTCGCCGGCCGGCTTCGATGTACGGGTCGAGGGCGGTGCGTAGCTTGCCGGCGTTGGCCTCGGACAGATCGATGGTGTGGTTGACGCCGTCGATTCCGAACTCGACGGTCCGGTCGGCCGGCTTCCCGTCCAAGTCGTCGATGAGCGTGGTGATTACCTGCCTGGCCATAGGGTCTCCTGCTATGTCGTCGCGGAATGACTTTTGATGGAGGTCGGCCTGCACTTCGGAGTGAGCCAGGGGGCGGTGGCCGCAGCAGGTGCGATCATTCGCCCTCGGGACGCCGGGTGTCGGTTATAGCGTGAAGACCTCCGCATGCACCGCCTCGTACCCGGCGATCGCGAGCATGATCCGGCTTCGAACGCGAGGGTGAGTCCTGGATGTTCAGACAGCTCGGCTACGAGGTCGAAGTGTATGTCATCGTTGGTCGAGCTTCGAGAGGTCAGCGAACATCTGGGTGGCCTCGCGCATGAGCTTCTCGACGAACTCGGGTTTGCTGAGGCCGTCCAACTCTTCGGCCAGGACCGCCTGACCGCTCGATCCCGATGTGTGAGCGGCGATGCGCGACCGAAGGTTCTGGATGCGGCGTAGGAGCGCAATGTCGCGATCGGTGTGCTCGTAGCTATTGACATCAAGGAAGCGCTTGAACTTGGAGATGCCCTTCTCGCCCTTGATAGGCGGCAAGCCCGCTGCAATCGCGGCCTCGTTCAGTAGGTCGACGAGCAGCTTTGCGAGGCTCAGAAGTTGCGCTTCGAACTCCGTGTCGGTGTTGTTCAGTGGAATGCGGACGCGCTGAATCAGTTCTGCGTCGCTTCCTTCGGCTTCGCGGTAGAGGCCCCATCCCCATCTCTCGAGCCAGGCTCGCTGGATCGCAAGGTACGCGTTCTTGAAGAGGTGCTCCGGGTTCTCCGTCTCAGCGAACTGGGCAAGGAACGATCGCCGGAATGTGGACTCACTCATCTTCGAGACTGGAGGGATGTTGTATGCACGCCAGTGGTCCCGGTGGCTGCTCGGGATGTCTCGACCGATGTCACCCAGGAACACCATGACGGCCGCTGAGTTGCCGTTGTCGATCTGCACGCCCCAGAGATGTCCGCAACTGAGTCGGCCGTCGCTGATCGAGTAGAGGCCCGGGTCGTCATAGTAGCGCCTGAGTACCTCGGGCTTGAAGAAGACTGGGGTCAGATAGTGCGGTGCCTCCGGGTTCTTGCCGAAGTAGTTCGCGAGCTTGTCCTCCTCGCACGTGAACTTGACCGCCCGTCCGTTCTCGTCCTCGTCGATGATGAACTCGGGGTACTCCTCGTCGTCACCGTCCCACGGCCAGATACCGCTCTTCTCCTGAGGCGGTGGTGGCAGAATCCGCTTGACCAGCAATCGCGAGAAAACCTGACTTCGGCCGAGGCGTATGTCACCGACGCCCATGAAGACGACCGAATCATTCTCGACGTGATCTTTTTCGTTCAGATCCTTGAAGGCATCGGATTTCTCATCCGTTTCCACGAACACGCGAGTATCCGAGAACAGGAGCAGGTCGAGCTGACGTGCAGCTTGATAGCGACGCAAAAGGGGCGTGCGGACCTCGATCTGACGCCCGGTGAACTTGATCGCAAGCTCTTTGGAGCCGCCGTCACTGACGCTGTAGAAGTTTCCGGTGGCCTTGTCCTCCCAGAGATGCATCAGCAGCCGGAACTCTTCCGAGATGAGATATGCGTCCGGCACGACTCCGTACATCTCTTGGACGAGAACGAGCGGTTCGACGTTTGGTCCATCGATGTTGCGGTGGTATGTGCTTACCCACTCTCCGTCCTCGCGATGTTGCGAGAAGCCCGGAAAGCCGCCCCCAACCGACATGTCCCATCCGGCGCTCTGCATGGCGCGATCTCGGTGGCTCGGTGTCGCGAAGGCGGCGAATCTCGCTCTGCTCTTATCGCCGGAGTCGTGCCAACTGTCGTAGACCACGGTCCAAGGACCGCTCCCGTTGCGCTGGCTTGCCTCGCGCTCGTCCAACTGCTTCAGTACGTTGGCGGCTTCGTCATGATCTAGTGTGTTCCCCATCGTGTGTCTGATTCTGTCAGGAGCCACCGACGTTGACGACGACGCACTCGTCGCCGTCCGACAGGTTCCTGCCAGCGGTGGGCGCTTGCGCTAGTTAGCCCAACCCAGGCCGTGCGGGCAAGCAGATTGAAGTCGCCGCCGCCGTGGCCGGAGCGCCCGACCAGCCTGGCCAGGGCGCCCCGGCTTTCGACCGGGCGGAGCGGACGTGAGATCGCGCCCTCGAACGGTCAGGAACTGGTGGACAGATGGTCGACTAGCCAATCGACCAGAGCGCGGACGGCGCCGGCGATCAAGCCGGTGATAGCGGCGAGGGCGATCCGGGCGCGGCGAACGCCCGCGCGGCCACGACGGTGTGAGGTTCGGGTCATCGACTGCTCCATGACTATCCGGGATGAACATAGGAAGCCGGCGCCGGCCGTGCGTCCAGACTCAGGCCCCCGCACGAGGGATAGCCCCGATGCCGACGAGTGCCGACGGTTACGCCAGCGAGAGCAGGTGCGGCATCCTGAACGGCGATGGATGCCGACGAGTCCCGACGAAAGATCCGCCGCAGTAGGGCCGTGGAACCCGTCGCCCTGCCTCCCGGCCCAGCACGCGACCTGCAAAAGGCGATCTACTGGCTGTACGCAGCGGCAGACACCCCCACGCTGGATGACCTGGCCAAGGCGATCGCCGCAGACGACACCCTGCCCGGATCACCAGGCAAAGACCTGATCGGCAAGACCATCAGCGGTGAAGGGCTGGCATCGCAACAAAACACGGTCACCGTGGCGGTGGCGCTGGCCCACGTCGCAGGCCGCGACGACACCGCCGAGGTGGCCGAACAAATCCGAGAGCGATGGATCGCCGCACGAACAACACCGCCACCGGCCCGGCTAGGCCGCCCAGTCAGCGCCTGTGACCCCTTCGACCTGGAGGTGCACCAGGCAATCCAGCTGCCCGGCATCCGCCCGGACTCACTACCCGGCTATGTGCCCCGCGCCCACGACGACGAGCTGCGTGACGTTGTCGACCAGGTGCTCGCCGGCGGGCCGTCGCGGTTGCTGACGGTGGTCGGTGGGTCGTCAACAGGCAAGACCCGGACCTGCTGGGAACTCGCGCGATACGTCGAGCAGAAACGGCCCGCGCAGTGGTGGTTGTGGCATCCGCACGACCCGACCCGGCCAGAGGCGGCCACGGCCGCGATCGACCAGGCCGTCCCCAACACCATCATCTGGCTCAACGAAGCCCAGCTCTACCTCGCCCCCACCCACACCGAGTTGGGCGAACGAATCGCCGCCGGACTACGCACCCTGCTACGCGACCCCCAGCGAAGGCCGGTGCTGGTACTGGCCACACTGTGGCCACACCACTGGAACACACTGACCGCCAGACCAAAAGCCGGCGAACCAGACCCTTACGCCCAAGCACGCGACCTGCTGGCCGGAACCCGGATCAGCGTGCCGGACACGTTCACCCCTGACCAGCTGACCGCACTACGGGACACGGACGTGGATCCACGGCTGCGGCACGCCGCCGACCACGCCGAGGACGGCAGGATCATCCAATACCTGGCCGGCGCCCCCGCACTCGAAGAGCGCTACCGAACAGCACCACCCGCCGCCCGCGCCATCATCCAGGTCGCGATCGACGCCCGCCGACTCGGCCACCCGCTCCCCCTACCGCACGCCCTCCTGGAACAGGCCGCGCCCGGCTACCTCAACGACCACGACTGGGACACAGCCGGCGAGGACTGGCTCGAACAAGCCCTGGCCTACACCGCACAGCCATGCAAAGGCGCCCGCGGACCGCTCACCCGCATCCGCTCCCGCACCATCGACCGAAACACAGCTGCCAGCCAGCCCTGCTACCGGCTGGCCGACTACCTCGAACACATCGGCCGCACCGAACGCGCCGGCATCTACCCACCCGACAGCCTGTGGACCGCCTTCACCACCACCATCACCACTCCCGACCTGCTCGGGCAACTCGGCCAGCAGGCTGAGCATCGGGGCCGCTACCAACACGCCATCTGGCTATACAACCGAGCCGCCGACCGTGGCGACACCGTATCGCTGCGAACCCTGGTCCGGCTGCGGGAGTGGGCCGGAGACACCGCAGGTGCCGAGGCCCTGGCCACACAAGCTGGCGACCGCAGCGACACCACTGCACTGTGCTACCTGGCTCAGCTGCGGGAGCGAGCCTTGAACCTTGTCGGTGCCGAGGCCCTGTACCAGAAGGCCGCCAACCACGGCGACACCCTTGCAATGCGGAATCTGGCCCGGCTGCGACTACGGGGCGGGGATACCGCCGGTGCCGAGGCGCTACTTGCGCAGGCCGCCGACCGCGGCGACACCGACGCGATGCGAAACCTGGACCGGCTGCGACTGCGGGACGGGGATACCGCCGATGCCGAGGTCCTGGCCATACAAGCCGCCGACCGTGGCGACCCCACCGCACTGTGGAATCTGGCCATGCTGCGAGAGCGCGCCGGGAGCTTCGTCGGTGCCGAGGCCCTGTACCGGAAGGCCGCCAACCACGGCCACACCCGCGCATGGCGGAGCCTGGCCCGGCTGCGGGAGCAGGCCGGAGACAGCGCCGGCGCCGAGGACCTGTACCAGAAGGCCGCAGACCGCGGCGACACCACCGCACTGCGTAACCTGGCCCAGCTGCGGGAGCAGGCCGGGGACCCCGTCGGCGCCGAGGCCCTGGCCATACAAGCCGCCGACCGCGGCGACCCCACCGCACTGTGGTACCTGGCCCAAATTCGAGAGCAGACCGGAAACACCATCGGTGCCGAACTCCTATACCAGAAGGCCGTCGACCGTGGTGACACTTCCGCACTGTGGGGCTTGACTCGGCTGCGGGAGCAGGCCGGGGACCCCGTCGGCGCCGAGGCCCTGGCCATACAAGCCGCCGCTCGAGGCAGCACCATCGCACTGAGCCTCTTGACCGACCTGCGCGAGCAGGCCGGGGACACCACCGCCGCCGAGATCCTGGCCCTACAAGCCGCCAACCACGGCGACACCACCACACTCTGGCACCTGGCCGGAATGCGTAAGCAGGCCGGAGACATCGCAGGCGCCGAGGCCCTCTATCAGGAGGCCCTCAACCACGGTCACACCGACGGACTGTGGAAGCTGGCCGAACTGCGAGAGCAGGCCGGAGACAGTGCCGGCGCCGAGGACCTGTACCGGAAGGCCGCCGACCGCGGCGACCCCGACGCCGTGTGGAAGCTGGCCGAACTACGGGAGCAGGCCGGGGACACCACCAGCGCTCGAAGAACAGAGCGGTTCGGGTTGACCGGAACCGGCGAGACTGCGACCAAGCTGGACTTCGGGCCATAGAACCTGCAGTGCGTGCCGCCCCCCGAACATCGGCGAACGCGCGAAGGAAGGGTGGCCGGCCCCCACATCCTCGCCGTCAGCGTCAATGACCACCGCCGAAGGGCCCGGCGAGCCCGCTCCGCCCAACTCGACGCGCTGCCAACCCCACCGAAATCCGAAGGTCAACTTCTTGTTTTCCCGGGTTGTGGGTGGTTGGGGCCGTTGCTCCCGCGGGCACCGGGAGGGACGGCCAGGCGAGCCTTGGGGGCT
>NZ_JBFAKM010000072.1:0-16114 GCF_040655695.1 Polymorphospora sp. NPDC050346
GCCCGCCAGGCCCGCCGCCTCATCAACCAACTCAACCAACTCGGCTACCAAGCAACCCTGACCCCAACCCAGTAACGGTTCATTTTCGACTCAGACCCCTTCGTAGACCCGTCACGCTTCTGTGCTTGCATTAACGAAGCCTGCTTCGTAATGTGAAGTCATGGGCAGGGATTACGGTCAGTTCTGTGGGCTCGCCAAGGCGAGCAGCGTGCTTGGTGAACGGTGGTCGCTGTTGATCGTGCGGGATCTGAGTGTGGCGCCGTGCCGCTTCAAGGATCTGCATGAGGGGCTGCCGGGGATTCCGACCAGCGTGCTGACGGCCCGGTTGCGTGATCTTCAGGCGGCCGGGGTGGTGACGCGGGTGGCCGGTGAGCGGCCCGGCGGTGGCGTGCTCTACACGCTCACGCCGCACGGTCACGCGTTGGAGCCCATCCTTGATGCGCTCGGCAGGTGGGGAGCGGAAACGATGACCGTTCCGGAACCCGACGACGTGATCACCGACATGTCCCTGGCTGCCGCGCTACGTGCCGGATATCGGCCAGGCGTCACGGACACCGCCACAAGCTACGTGGTTCACACGGGCCCTGCCACCGCGTGGGCTGACACGACGCCGGATTCGGTCACGGTCGGCGCAGGGGTGCCTGACTTCGTGGCCGATCTGACGATCCGTAGCGGCCCCGAGTTGCGTGCCCTGCTCGCAGGCAACCTCGCACCTGCTGCCGCGCTCACGGGCGGCGCGATCCAGATCGAAGGACCGCCCGAAGCGTTCGAGCGCTTCGCCCGCACCTTCCACGTCCCTCTGGCGGAGACCACCGAAACCCCATGACCGACAGGCTCAGTCCCTGACCGCGAGCGAGGAGAGAGCACCGTGACCACCACAGCATCTGAATTCACCGTCAGCCTGCCCATCGCGGACAGGCAGCGGGCGGCCGACTTCTATCGGGAGGCGTTCGGGTTCGAGCCGGTGGGCACCCCGACCGAGGATGGGCTGCCCGAGCCCCTGCAGTACCGACTCGCCGGTCGGACGCTGCTGGCGCTCATTCCTTCCGACGGTCTCGACTGGGTGCTCGGGAGCCGTCAGCTCGCGCCGGTCGCGGTGAGCGAGTGCCTGCTCGGCTTGACGTTGGATACGGCGCACAACGTAGACGCGCTCGTCGACCGGGTGCGGCACGCGGGCGGCGAGGTCATCACCGCCCCTGAGCAGCAGGAGTGGGGCTACACCGCGATCTGCGCCGATCCCGACGGCCACGCCTGGCAAGTCACCGCCGAGAGGGAGGGGCCACTGTGACCATGCAGGCCTCCGACAACGCTCGTGCAGGCCCGCGGGAATGGATCGGCCTCGCTGTCCTGGCCCTGCCGACGCTGCTCCTGTCCATCGACATGACCGTGTTGTACCTGGCCCTGCCCGAACTGAGCGCGGACCTCGCACCCACCAGTACCCAACAGCTGTGGATCCTGGACATCTACGCCTTCATGATCGGCGGATTCCTGGTCACGATGGGCGCCCTCGGTGACCGCATCGGTCGTCGCAGGCTGCTCCTCATCGGAGCAGTGGTCTTCGGCGTCGCCTCCGTGGTCGCGGCCTACTCGGTCAGTGCCGAAATGCTCATCGCAACCCGTGCCCTCCTCGGGCTCGCGGGAGCCACTCTGATGCCGTCCACGCTCGCCCTCATCCGGAACATGTTCGCGGACCCGCAGCAGCGCGCGGCGGCCATCGGCATCTGGATGATGTGCTTCATGAGCGGCATGGCGATCGGGCCGCTGGTCGGCGGCGTCGTCCTCCAGTACTTCTGGTGGGGCGCCGCGTTTCTCATCGGAGTTCCCGTCATGGTGCTCCTGGTAGTCACCGCACCGTTCCTGCTGCCGGAGTACCGGGCCCCGAACACGGGCCGGCTGGACCCGTTGAGCGCCGTCATGCTTCTGGTCACCATCCTGCCGATCATCTATGCCCTCAAGGAGTTCGCCTCCGACGGGCTGGGGGCGCTTTCCGTCCTGGCTCTGGTGTTCGGCCTTGGCATCGGTGCGCTGTTCATCGTTCGACAGCGGGGGCTTGCCGCCCCCCTGCTGGACATGGCTCTCTTCAAGGATCGGACCCTCAGCACGGCTCTGGGCAGCATGTTGTTCGGCGTGATGGCCATGAGCGCGGTCATGCTGTTCGTGACACAGTACTTCCAGATGATCCAGGGGCTTTCGCCCCTCCAGGCCGGCCTGTGGCTGCTTCCTTCGGTCGCGGGCATGATGGTTGGGTTCCTGGTGGCTCCCGCGTTGGCGGCCAAGATTCGCCCCGGCACCGTGATCGGCGGCGGGCTCGGACTCAGCGTGCTCGGGTTCGGGACGCTCACGCAGATCGACGCGAGTTCGGGGCTCACCCTGCTGGTCATCGGGCAGGTCGTCCTGGGGATGGGCATCAGTCCACTCCTCGCCCTGGGAACCGACCTGGTCGTGAGCTCGGCTCCCGCGGAGAAAGCAGGCTCCGCCGCGGCGATGTCAGAGACAGCCGGAGAGTTGGGCGGCGCGCTGGGCGTGGCCACGCTCGGCAGCGTCGGCATGGCCGTGTACCGGAGCCAGATGGCCGACGCCGTCCCCGCGGACATCCCCGCCGCTGCGGCCGACAGCGCCAGAGAGACTTTGGCCGGTGCGATAGCCGCAGCACAGCAGTTCCCGTCCGATGCCCAGGCGTTGCTTGCCCCTGCGCAGGAGGCGTTCGCTCAGGGGATGAACGTGGCCGCAGCCGTCAGCGCCGCGCTGCTGGGCGTGGTCGCGGTACTGAGCACGGTCCTGATGCGACGCATCCGCCCGATCGGCGAGGAACCGGACCAGGGAACCGAGTGGGTCGAGGAGAGCGCCACCGATCATCCCACCCGGGGCAACAAAGGCACCGTCTTCCAGAGCTAAGAGCTGTTTGGGGTTCGGATCTGGCGAACCGACATCCATGCGATCGACGGTTCGCGAGACAGTCCGATCGCAGGAGGAGGACCATGCCTCCGCGACACGGTTCGCAGGGCCACCCGTAGACGCGGCATCCTGTGCCGGCGCCCGTCCAGCGTGGCTGTCCTGTCTGGTGGCATGCTGAGGATATGACGCTCGCCTGGCGGGGTACCGGTGAGTGGGTGGATGCCGGGTACTGGGCGCACTGTCAGGAACGGGCGCGTACCGCTGCGGTGATGCGGGCAACGGCTGAGCAGTTGAGACATGCTGCGGCGATCCTGTATTCCAGTGCCGCGGCGACGCCGAGCGGGCAGAGGGCCACGCGGTTGCGGGCTTTGGGCGACGCGGTGCTGGTGCAGGCGGACGACATTACGGCGCGGGCGGACCGGCTAGGGCGGGATGGCGGCTGGGACGAGTCGTTGCGCCCGTCCGGGCGTCTGCGGCATAAGGCCGGGGCTGCGGGCGGTGACGACGAACGGCCCCTGCCCTGAGGGGAGGGACCGTGTGGCGGTTGCGTCGCCCGGTCTGTCGCCGGGTCGGTGTGGTCAGCCGGGATGCTGTTGGTTGTGCCGCAGGGCTTCCTCGAGTTGGTCTTCGAGGATGATGATCCGTACGGCGGAGGCCATGTCGGTGCCCTGGTCGCACATCTCGCGGGCGCGGGCGGCCAGGCGCAGTTGGTATCGGGAGTAGCGGCGGTGGCCGCCGCCGGAGCGGTGCGGGTCGATCAGTTTCGCCTCGCCGAGCCGGCGCAGGAAGTCTGGCGAGCAGCCGACGATCTCGGCCGCGCGGCCCATCGTGTAGGCCGGGTAATCCTCGTCGTCGAGCCTGTCATCCGGTTGTGTCATGTACACCTCCATCACGAGGGCCCCGGCGCCGTAGCGCCGGGGCCCAAGGGTTACGGGTCAAAAACACCATTCACCGACGGGAACGTCGGTTTGTCATGTCCGCACCAGCCGCGCGAGTCGGCTTCGTGTGCGGGGATCGCATAAGCGTGACCGGAGACCACCTCTCGTTCGATGGAGACAACGGTGTCCGCGCCCAGCCCGGTCGATGCGGCCGGCAGCGGGCGATCCAACGGTGTGTACGGCCCTCCCTTTCCTCTGACTTCCTCTACTCCTACTTGCTGTCCGCCGGTGTCGGAACCTCACGCGACTTCATGGCCCCGTGCACCTGCGACGGAACGGTTACTGCTAGCAGCGGAACCCTGAAATCTGACGTCGGCCCCGCCACTTCGGTGCGCCCGGGAGCATGCCTCACCCCCGGGGTACTGCCGTACTGAACTTCCACTTCAACTACGAGGTGCTGGTGGTGCTGTCGTTCCAACTGCGTGGCACTTCTCGTGCCGAGCAGGGCCGTGTGGCTTGTTGGCCCCTGCTCCCTCGCCTCGTCGGGCGGGTTCGTCCGCGTCCTTTGTCGTTCCTTCGCGCTCAACCCGAGAAACCATAACCGGCGACGGCGAGCATGTCTACCAACTCGCGCATAGTTTTTCTACGAGGACGCACGTAGCTAGAAGATCGTCAGAGAAGGCGCGCGGTGACACCGTTGCGGATCATCACCGACATCGACCTGAGCGGGGTCGCGATCCTCGCGGTCGCCGGCCAGCCATGCACCGACACCGCCGGCGGCCTCACCACCACGGTTGCCGCCCGCTGTGCCGCAGAGCCGTCAAGGTTGTCGTGCTCGACACCGACACCCGGCAGGCCCGGCACGTCGAGTTGCCGGGACACCCGATCTGCGTGGCGAGGCGTGGCTCGGGTTCATCCAGGGCGTGCCGGGCGGCACCATGGTGTGGCGGCTGTTGACACGCCTGGACCCCGGGCCGCTCACCACTGTGCTTGCCGCCTGACTGCACACCCGAACACAGGTGACCCCGGCACCGGCCCGCCGCCACCGGATGGGGTAGGTCAGGCTGGGCTGTCTCTACCGGGCGTGGTGGTATGTCCGTCGACCGTTACCGGCTCGCGCATTGCCTGGCTGCCCCCAAAATGTCCGGGCAGGCTGACCGCTCCCTCGGCCCTGGTACCGCGTTCGACTACGACGAGGCCTCTCATACCCTGAGCAGGTGACGACGAGCGGCTTGGGTGACGACGAACGGCTACGCCGAATGGAGGCGGTGGTCGACGCCAGCCTGTCCCAGATGGAAGTCGGTCACATGCTGACGGAACTACTCGACCGGGTACGACGAATCCTGCAGGTGGACGTCGCCACCATTCTGCAACTCGACGCGCATGCCCAGCAGTTGGTCCAGGTCGCAGTGTCTGGGTCGGTGCACGGCGGTGGCGTCGACGTACGGGTCCCGGTCGGGCAGGGAACCGCCGGCCGCGTCCTCCGGGACCGGCTGCCGGTCGTCGTTGAGCAGGCCGAACCAGGTGAGCTGCCCGGCCCGGCTTTCGCGTCGGCACTGCGATCGCTGCTCGCAGTGCCGATGATCGCTGGCACCGACGTCATCGGCGTGCTGCAGGTCGGCGGCAGTCGTCCCCGCAAGTTCAGCAGCGACGACATCGGTCTTCTGCAACTCGCAGCAGACCGAGCCACCCAGGCCACCCAGGCCAGACTGAGCCACCTCGACCGCGCCGCCGCGCTCGCGCTGCAACGCAGCCTGCTACCGCCGCGGCTACCTACGGTCCCTGGGGTCGACCTCGCGGCCCGGTACCTTCCAGGACACGACACCGGCGTCGGCGGGGACTGGTACGACATATTCTCACTCCCGTCCGGCTGGCTAGGCGTCGTGATCGGGGACGTTGCCGGCCACGGACTACACGCCGCCGTCGTGATGGGGCGCCTACGCAGCGCGCTGCGCGCGTACGCGCTGGAATGTGCCGATCCGGCCGAGGTACTCACCCGGCTCGACCGCAAGATCCGCCATTTCGAGGCTGGTCACCTTGCGACCGCTATCTACGCCATGCTGCCGCCGGGTCGCGATTGTGTTCACCTCTCGGTGGCGGGCCATCCGCCGCCGGTCCTTGTCAGCCGGGACCGGCCGGCTGAACTGCTGTCGCTGCCGGTTGACCATCCGCTGGGCTTCGATGGCGGACGATCGCGTCGTACGAGAGTGATCGACTTCCCGGACGGCGCCGTCCTGCTCTGCTACACCGACGGTCTGGTCGAACGCCGTGGGGAACTCATCGACGCTGGCCTGGACCGACTGCGGGCAGCCGTCGAACCCGGCCCGGCCGAAACGGTCTGTTCCACAGTGATGACCAAGCTGGTCGACCGCGAGCCGATCGACGACATCGCGCTGCTCACAATCCATCGTCAGGAAGAACAGGCAGATTAGCTACGGGGGAGCGGCGTTGAGGCGCGGATGGCCTACCGAACGTCCTCAGCGGACCAGCCTGAACCGTGATCGATGCCGAAGTTGGCGAGTCCGGCTGGAACGTTCTCAGCGCGACCGCGGCGCAGACCGGACAACCGGGGCTGGCGACCGGCGTGACCTGTCCCAGCCTCCGGTACCGCCCGGCGATCGTGGCGCAAGCAGCGGCCACCCTGTTCCAGGACCATCACCTGCGCAAGAAAATCACCCATTTCGACCACGAGGTCATGGAGGCTCGGGTCCACGTCCTCCTCGCCAATCCCGTACTCCGACATGACTGTCTGCGCCTCAGCCTCGACGGTGTGGCCGGCGGTCAGCAACGGCCGCGGCCACAGCGTCAGCGAGTCGACCCACTTCCCGGCGGGGCGGCCCGCTCGAAGCCGACGACAGTACGGTCGACCCAGCCGAGCACCACGTCGTGTGGCCCGTCGTGGTCGGTGATGGTGGCGAACCCGCCAAGTTCCGCCGTCGGGTGGTCGGGGATCACGAGACAGCGACCTCACCAGCCAAGCAGACTACACCGGACAAGCTGGAGTCGATCGCGCTTCCACAGGATGCAACAGAGCCGCTACGCGCCGCTGACGAGCGCCCCATCAGTCATCTGACGACCTGAAGTATCCCCAGGATCGGCTCGAACGCCCCTCCTACTGCCGCGCCGATTGTCAACGATCCAGGAGCGCACGACCAAGCTGACGGCCAGCCTCGACAGGACGATTTCGCGAAGGCGCAAGGGAAATATTGTCAGAATTGAAGGGAGCCCATCCGGAAAAAACCATCCAGAATCCCATTCAACAACCACAGCATTTTTGAAAGTCGCGAGCGAAAATCTCTCTTATTCGCAAAGCATCGACTGCGATATCTTTCGACAAGAACACCTCGGACGGCAAGGAAGCGGCACCCTTCGCAAGTTCCAAAGGCGTAGCCAGACTATATTCAACACCGATGGCCCCATACAGCACGCGACACTGCGTCGTGACTCCCTGAAGTACTTCGAGCGCCCATCGGGCAATCCTTGACGCGGAGCTCAACGTCCGCCGACACGACCGACTCGGAGGCATCCTCCACGAGTACGAACATGGCGCTTGACCTGCCCGGATGACATTTTCGGCAGGTACAACCTGATCGCCTACGGCCGCGAGTTTGTACAGCCCCGCCCGTACACGCTCGGCGACCTCGCCGCCGCGGCCGGAATGTCGATCTCCGGCACCCGCACCGCATACGGCCACCATGGCGTCGGCGTCGGCGTCGGCGTCGGCGTCGGCGCCGTCGCCACGGCCACCGGCGCCAGGCCACACGAATGGCGTACGCCCGAAGCCACCGACGACAAGGCATCCGCATGAACCCGCAGGCGGCAGGATGCCGCTGTCCACGACCGTGGCGACGGCTGTTCACCGTCATCGCCGACGACCGCTACGACGCCGTGCCGACACTCGCCCTGACACCGACGAGTGCCTTGTACCGGGCCTGGTGCTCCGACTGTGGCACCGAGTACCCCCACCCGTTCCGTGTCGAACTACCCAGCGCCCGCGCCGCCTGAGACCTACCCGCAGCCGATCAGTCCCAGCGGGCAGCTCTCGATAGGAAGCCGCTGGTCGTGCGGTCGTCTTGTCCGTTGGACCCGCCTCGGATTGGCAGCAAGATGAACCAGCGGACCGCATCAATGTTGCGCCGTTGCCCGCCGTCGTGACCGGGTGCAGGGTTCGGGCAAGCGGGCGCGTAAGGCGGTGATGGCAGGTAGAGCCGGATCTATGCCCGATGATCTTCGAACGCCCCCTTGCCTCCGACGGCTGATCGTTGGCCTGCGGGCGACTCTGAGCGCCCGGCGCGTACGAATCAGGGTGCTGCCGGAAGACGCGACGGCAGCTTCGATCGCGTCACCGGCCGCGCTGATTCGCCTGTCCAGGCGTCGGATCTTGGCGATGATGTCGGCCGCGATCAGTGATTCGGGCATCTTCGGCGTGGCCGGCTGCCACACTCTGCCCTGTGGTCAGTGAGGACAACGGGGCGTCCGATCGCAGGTCAGCGCGAGCGGCGCGCGGCATTCGACCGCTACACGAGGGCGTTGGCGTAACCAGCGTGGAGCTCTTCTTCGATCTGGTGTTCGTTCTCGCGTTCATCCAGGTCGTTGCGTTGATGGAGGACGACTTCACCGGTCACGGCGTGCTGAACGGGATGCTTGCGCTGGCCCTATTGTGGTCGACGTGGTCCATTTATGCCTGGTTGGGCAACAGCTTCCAAGCTCGGGTCGGGCTGATCCGGATCGCGCTGCTGTTTGTGGCGGTGGTCACTCTTGTAATGGCGGTAGCGGTCCGGCAGGCATTCACTGACCTCGGGAGCGCGGCGGTCTCCGGCCCGGTGGTGTTCGCCGCGTGCTTCGTGGTCGTTCGGCTGGTGCATCTGGCGCTGCGCTGGTACGCCATTCCAGACACGAGGCCGCGTCTCGTCCTACTGATTGCCGCGCCATTGTTTGTCGCCTCTGTCCTTCTGTTCTCCGCTGCCGTAGTGCCGCAGCGACTGTTCCACGACCCGTGGCTGGTCAAGGCGAGCCAGACCGGGCTCTGGATGCTTGCCGTCATCATCGACTATGGTCCCGCCCTGGTGATTCGGTCGTGGGGGTGGCACATCATCTCGGCCCGGCACTGGGCGGAGCGGCATGGCCTCATCGTGCTCGTCGCCCTTGGCGAGTCGCTCATAGCGGTTGGCCTGACCAGCAGCGGCGTGCCGATGACTGGATCGCTTATCGCGGCCCTCGTCTTCACCATCGTCACCGCCGCTGCATTGGGCTGGATCTATTTCGACGTCGTCGCGATCGCCGCCGAGCGGACGTTGATCCACAACTCCGTCCAGCATCGGGTTGCCTACGCCCGCGACGCATACAGCTATCTGCACCTGCCGATGATCGCCGGCATCATGCTGCTCGCGCTCGGACTGCACAAAGTGGTGACGAGCATCAAAGACGACGAACTGCACCCTTCGTCCGCGCAACTGGAGAGCCTGGGCCTCTACGCCCTCTACGGTGGAGTAGCCCTGTTCCTGCTCGCCCACGTCGGCTTCCAACTGCGGATCACGCGCCTGCTCAGACGGGTCGTCGGGCCGCGACTGACTACCGCAGTGCTGCTGGTGGCGCTCATCCCGGCCGCCGACCAGCTTTCGGCTGTGGTAGCGCTCGGCCTGCTGGCGGCTGTCTGTGTCAGCCTGGTCATCACGGAGGTTCTTGTCGCCGGCGGGCGGCGTAAAGAACTGCGCGAGGCCGCTCTAGCCGAGGACTTTCGGCCGGAGGGCCCGTAGGGCTCATCCCAGGTGGTTGTTCTTGGTGAGTCGGCGGTAGCAGAGCAGGGCGCGGCCGAGGTCGGCGAAGGCCTGGAAGTGGTCGGCCTTGCGTTCGTAGCGGCGTACGAGGTGGCGGTTGTTCTGTAGCCAGGCCAGGCAGGACTCGACGATCCACCGGTGCCGGCCGAGCCGCTGCGACGACTCCACGCCTCTGCGGGCGATCCGCACGGCGATACCGCGACGGCGGACCTCGGCCCGCCGCACCCTCACATCATAGGCTTTGTCCGCGTGCAGCTTGCCGGCCGCTGACGTGGGCGGCCACGCCGGCCACGGATCGGGATGATCGAGTCCAGTAGCGGTAGGAGCAGGTGTGCGTCGGGGACGTTCGCCGCCGAGATCAGTACGGTCAGCGGTATACCTTTGCGGTCACACAATATGTGGATCTTCGATCCTGGCTTGCCGCGATCGACCGGGTCTGGTCCTGTTTCGTCGCCCCTTTTTGTGCCCGGACGCTGATCGAGTCGACGACCGCGCGGGACCAGTCGATCTCGCTGATGATGCCCAGGCGGTGCAGGAACTGCTGGTGCAGCCGTATCACAGCCCGTCTTTGGTCCATGCGGTGAAGCGGCGGTGCACCGTCGACCGGCTGACGCCGAACAGGACCGCGGGGGAGTTTGGTTCAGGAGCAGCCGGCCTGGACCAGGTAGACGATCGCGGCCAGGACGGCCCGGTCGTCAGCCCGCCATTTCCCGCCGCCCTGCGGTCGGAGCGCAGGGGTCGGGATCAACCGGTTGGGCCGCCTGCCAGAAGTCGTCCGGAGCCCCAGGTCCGCACCATGTTGTCCACATCGACCATCACGCAAAGAGGATGGCAAGCCAGGCCAGCACATCACCATCTGGGATAGGCCCTTAGTTCACGGCACGATCGCGTACAGACCATCGGTCGGGTCGACCACGGCGTTGAGTTGCGCTCCGACCCTCAGGGCCGAGTGGTCCTCGCACTGCGAGACGGATTCGAACGGCTCGAACCCAGGCCCGCTGATCAGCAGGGTCAGTTCGATCCCGCTCTCCTCACCAAGCGAGATGGGTCGCACGGCCGTGATCTCGGCGCTCGCGAGGACCCCGATTGTCTCGAGACGGCGCTGGTCTCGCCGGGCCTGACCATTCAGTCGCGACTCGAACCGGGCCAGTCCGACGCACGACACCGTGACCCCAACCCCGGCGACGGCCATGATCCACCGGTTGGCGGTGGGCTCGTCGGTGGCAAGGAAAGCGGCGGCGTATACCAGGAACGGGCCGATCAGTAGCAGCGGCACCTCCAGGACCCGCAGCACCAGCCGACCGAATCCGCCGACAGGCGGGTTCGCCTGGCGAGGTCCAGGGTCGACGCCCGACCAGATGAGTGTGCTCCGACCGGGCACATATCCCCGCGGCACCATCGGCATGGCCGGCACTCTAGTCGACGTGATGAAGCCGGCCGGGGGTTCGCGCTCGTGGAGGTTGAGTCGTTCGATGTCGTCTTTCTCGTCGTCCTGTTCGGGCAGCCGATCTGGGCCAGCTCCGCGATTGGGCCAACAAGGTCGCCGCCTTCGGCGCCTGGTTCACCGACATCGGCGCCCCCACCATCCGCCTCACCACCACCATCGAACAACCCGTGATCCTCGACGGGCTCGCCGCCACCGCCCGAACCCACCGTCGAGGAGCTCGGCCAGGTCCTGCGCAGGTTCCACGACCTGGGCGCACCAGAATCGGCCCTACCCCGGTGGGACCCGGTCAGTTACGCCCGCAGGCGCATCACCGACGCCGACGGCCTACCCGACACCGACCGCCAGATCCTGCTCGACTGGTGCGACCGGCTCGCCCCACGCATCGACGCCCTCCACGCACAAGGCAGCACGACGCTGATCCACGGCGACGCCCACGTCGGCAACCTCCTACGGGACGCGAACGGGCAGCCGGTGCTCTGCGACTTCGACGCCACCAGCAGCGGCCCCTGGCAGGCCGACCTCGTCGCGGTACCCGTCGGTGAAGCACGCTTCAAACGCGCGGGACCCACTGCCGCCTTGCCGCCGCCTACGGGTATGACGTCACCATCGATCCCCACTGGCCACTGCTACGCAAAGCCCGCGAGCTCAAGATGATCGCCGCCGCAGTACCGCTGATGCACAGTAGCCCCGGCGCGGCAGGTGAGTTCCAGCTGCGCCTGCGATCAATAACAGCCGACGACCACAGTGCACGATGGGCCCCATTCGCTGACCTTCCGCACCACTGATCATGCAGCAGAGTAGGCCGTCCCGAGGCTGCTCGGCTTTCAACTCCTCCTTGGCGGGGACTGTAAAACGAACTTCGTTTGACAGACCTCGTCGACGCGGTGCGCCGCGTCCTGGACTTCTGGTCCAGCTGTACGACGCCCAACTGGGTGAGTAAGCCGAGGGCGTCCTCCCCGAACCACCCCTCGGCGATCTTCCCGTCGCGGACCTGGTAGATGCCGATGTCGAACCATTCGGCGTGCTTGCCGGAGGGGGCGGCGCCCATGAACTCGCCGGTGTGTAGGCCGCTGTTGGCGAACCGCAGGACGACTTTGTCGCCGGAGACGATCGTGTCGTGGATGATCAGGTGCATGTCGGAGAATCCGCCGCCGACCGCGGCGCGCAGCGACGCGAGGAACTCGCCGAGGCTCCCCCCGTGCCAACGCAAGTCGGTGCTCCACAGGTCGGAGACGACGTCGAGGTTCGCGCCGTTGACCACCTCGTCGATAAACCACATCACCACCCGCAACGATCAGCCGACGGCACCGGAGACAGCCGGCGCGGTGAGGGTGCGGACCGCAGCGACCACGGTCTCGCGGCGCAGCTCCGGCGGGACCAGGCTCCGCACGCCGTCTCCTTCTCGCTGCCACATGTTCGCCGCGGTGAGGGTCAGGGCCAGCAGTTGGCCGGCGGTGAACCGGTCGGTGACGGCGCCGCGGCGCTGGGCGTCCTCCACGGCGGCGACCTTGTCCCGCATCGAGGCGCGGACCGCTTCGGGCACGTTGTCGTCGCTGCCGCGCTCGAGCGCGTACCAGGACACGAACCGGAGCACGGCGGGGTGGGTGAGTGAGGCGTCGTAGAGTCGCCCGGCGTATTCGGGCAGGTCGTCGCCGGTGAACGGTACGGCTTCGGTGGTCTGGTCCACGATGGCGTCGTAGACGGCCTCGAACAGGCCGTTCTTGCCGTCGAAGTAGGAGTAGACGAGGCCCGCGCTCACTCCGGCCCGCTTGGCGAGCCGGTCGATGCGGGCGCCGCCGCCGCCGTGCTCGGCGAACTCGTCGAGCGCCGCAGCGAGCAGGAGGTCGCGCTTGCTGGCGTCAGGGGTCTCGGCCATGTTGATGTTCCTTTCAATGAGTGTTCATTCAATCTAATGCGGGGCGGCGGGAGAGGATCGCGGCCGCCACGGCGATCGCGACCCCCCTGTGGCGACGATCGCCGCCGCCCCGAATGCGGCTGTGGATCCGGCCGCGACCCCGCTCGCCGTCGTGACGGCGAACATGATGGTGATGAGGGTCGCCGTGCCGACAGCGCCGGCGACCTGCTGGGCGGTGTTGAGGATCGCGCTGACGTGCGAGACGAGCGCGACCGGCGCGGTGCTGAACACGGGCGTGGTCAGGAACGCGATGCCGATGCTCAGGAGCACGTGCGCGCTCGTGATCCACTACGCGGGGGCCTGGCTGCTCGTCGCGAACAGCACCCAGAGGGCCCCGCGACGGTGCTCGATCCGATGGGGAGGACGGTGCCGGGGCCGAGGCGGTCGGAGAGTCGGCCGGCAACCGGCGCGAACAGGCCGATCGCGATCCCGCCCGGCAGGAGCAGCAGCCCGCTCTCCGCGGGCGTGAGGTGCAGCACGTCCTGATAGTGGAGGAAGAGGATCAGCAGCGCCCCGAACAGGGCCATCATGGCGACGGCGAGCCGCGCGGTGGAGGTCGAGAGGAGCGCGGATCGGAACACGTGCAGGTCCAGCAGGGCCTGGTCGGCGCGCTGCAGGCGCGGCTGCCGCAGCACGAACAGGACCAGCGCGGCGGCGCCCGCGATCGCGACCACCCACGGCGGGAGGACGCTCATGCCCTGGGGCGCGCCGATCCCGGACAGCCCGAACACGAGCCCGCCGAACCCGGAGACGCCCGCATTGTTGACGGCGAGGTGCAGGCCGGCGGTCGTGACCGCGTAGTCGACGGCGGCGGCGATCTGCTGGGGCGGCGACGTCGGCGGGGAACACGTACGCGGTGCCGCCGGCATCCGCGATCGCGCGCGCGACAGCCTCGAGAGGCTCGTGGCGGCGTCCGACGAGGACGACGGCGGTGCCTTCGCGGGCGAGCTACGCGGTGGTCGCCCGGCCGATGCCGGTGCCCGCGCCGGTGACGAGGGCGACCTTGCCGGCGAAGGGGAGCGTGGAGGTGGTCACGACGGGGGTTCCTTTCGGATGAGGGGTTCGCGGGGTCAGATCGTGAAGCGGATGCCGGTGTAGCGCTCGCTGTCCTGCCAGAGGCGGGCGCCTTCGGCCGGGTCGGTGGCGTCGGCCGGGAGGCGGACGGGCTTCGGGGTGCCGGAGGTCTGGTCGTGGCCGGCGGGGCCGTAGAAGCCGCCGCTGCGCGCGTCCGGGCTCGTCGCGGCCCACAGCGACGGCCACGCGGCGCCCTCGGGAGACCCCATGACGACGTTGCGCATGAGGGCGATCACGATCCGGGAGAGCGCACCCGTGCTGTGGCGCTGGAGGTTGGTGACTGCGGAGCCGGGGTGCACGACCATCGCCTCGATGTTCGAGCCGGCGGTACGACGGGCAAGCTCTTCGGTGAAGACGATGTTGGCGCGCTTGGACTTCGCGTAGGCGCCCATCGCGGTGTACCGGTGGTCGCTCATGAGGTCGTTGAGGCGGCCGCTGCGCCAGGTGCCTGCGATCGCGCTCACCGTGACGATGCGCGCGGCTTGCGAGCGGCGGATAGCCGGGAACAGGCCGGCGGTCAATGCGAAGTGGCCGAGGTGATTCGTCCCGAACGTCAACTCGAACCCGTCGCGCGTTGTCCGGCGCGTCGGGATGTTCATCACCCCGGCGTTGTTGAGCAGCAGGTCGATCGTCTCGTCGGCCAGGGCGGCGGTCGCGTCAGCGATCGAGGCGAGCGAACCGAGGTTGATCACCGCGGTCGAGACCTGCGCCCCGGTCTCAGCGCGCAGCCGCGCGCTGGCCTCGTCCAAGCGAGCGGCGTCGCGTCCCGCGAGGATGAGGCGTGCGCCTTTACCGGCGAGGACTCGCGCAGTCTCGTATCCGATACCGCTGTTGCCGCCTGTGATGAACGCAGTGCGACCGGTCTGGTCGGAGATTTGCACCGGGGTCCAGTGCGATGTCGTGGTCGGCATGACCCCTCCAGTTTCCTAAATGAATGTTCATTCACAGGGTGGCACACCACGAGATCCGCGTCAAATGAATGTTCATTCGGCGCGCGACCGTTGGACGGGGCGCTGTCAGTCGCCGCCGATCAGGCGCTGCATCGCCGAGACGCATCGGTTGGGCCGTCGACATGGGAATCAAGATCGGCACAAGAGTGATAAACCCTGATGAAAGTCCTGTGGAGGGAGCAACGGTGGAGGCGGCGACCGCGAGTATCGCCGAGCAGGGTGGCCAGGTCGCGGGCGCACGTCCGAGCACCCAGGGAGCAACCGGCCCGATCGGTCGACGTCGCGCGTCAGACCGGGATTGGCGCGCGGAAGTGACTCTTGGTGGGCGGCACCCGCATGTTCGAGAGGCCCCCGCCCCGTCGCTGAGACCACGGCCACCGGCACACCTCAGCGTGATATCGTGATAGCATCGACGTGGAAGCGGAGGTGCCACATGCCCAACATCCTCGTCCGTGACCTCAGTCAAGAAGCCGTCGACCGCATCGACGCCGCAGCCGCCAACCTCGGACTGTCCCGCAACGAATACCTACGCCGCAAGTTCGAGGAGAACACCAGCCCCACCGGCGAGCGGACGGTAACCGCCGAGGACTGGCAACGGTCCGCGGAGGCATTCGCCGACCTCGCCGACCCCGCGGTGATGGACAACGCGTGGCGGTGACGAGCTGGCTGATCGACAAGTCCGCCTACATCCGGCTCCAACTCGACCAGACAACGAACCGCGACGAGTGGAACACGCGTATCAGCCGAGGGCTGGTCCGGCTCTCGATCATCACCCGGCTCGAACTCGGCTACTCGGCACGTTCCGGAGAGGTGGGACGCCGGCAGTTCGCCGCGCCGCCACTGTCCCTGATGCCGGTCGAGCACCTGACACCCGCCATCGAGGACCGCGCCCTCGAAGTGCAGATGCTGCTCGCCGACCGTGGCCAGCACCGCGCCCCGTCAATCCCCGACCTCCTGATCGCGGCGACCGCCGAAAAGACCGGACTGACCGTCCTTGCCGTCGACAAGGACTTCGACCTCATCGCCGCACTCACCGGCCAGCCAGTCGAAACCCTGCCCGGCTGACCACAAAAGGCCCCGTGCCGGCGCCGTTGCGTTGTCGGATCGGTTGGCGTGTTGAACCCCGTGTCGGGGCTGCGGTCAGATTGCTTGGGCGAGTTCGGTGAACGCCGCGGCAA
>NZ_JBFAKM010000073.1:0-15123 GCF_040655695.1 Polymorphospora sp. NPDC050346
AGCCCCCAAGGCTCGCCTGGCCGTCCCTCCCGGTGCCCGCGGGAGCAACGGCCCCAACCACCCACAACCCGGGAAAACAAGAAGTTGACCTTCGGGTTTTCGGGGTTTGAGGTTGGGTTGTCGTGGCCAGCTGTGTTGGTTCGCCCTGGCGCGCGTTGGCGGTACGGGCGGGTGCGGTGCGGGTCCTATTACGTGCTGGGTTGGCGGGGGTTGTCGTTGAAGTGCCAGAGGGTGCTGCGTCGCCAGCGGCGGGGCGGGCCTTGTTCGTCTGCGGCGGCGAGCAGGGCTTTGGGGAGGCCGGAGACGCGTTTGTAGCCGAGGGTGCGGGCGGCTTCGGGGGCAGTGACGAGGTCGTCGGGGTCGCCGGTGCGGTCGATGGTGCGGGTGGTGCCGGCGGGGCGACCGCGGCGGTTGGTGCGGGCTTCGGCGGCTTGCCATACGACGTGGCGGGGCCAGCGGTGGCGGGTGCGGCCGGTGCGGCCGTGGGGCATGGTCATGTTGTGGTCGGGGTTGTTGAGGGCGAGCAGGGTTTCGGCGAGGGGTGAGTTGAGGAGGTTGCGGTGGTCGCGGTAGCCGGCGATGCGTGCAGCTTCGGGGCGGGTGACCAGGTCGTCGGGGTCGCCGGTGTAGTCGATGCGGGTGAGGGCGTCGAGTTGGTGCTGCTGTTGGGCGGCGTACCAGGTGTCGATGTCGTCGGCGTAGCGCCAGCGGCCGTCGACGGGGGGAGGGAAGCCGTTGTCGGGGGCGGCGGCGATGGCGGCGTCGACGGTGCTGACGTGGATGCCGAACCGGTCGGCGATGGCGGTGCGGTCGAGGGCGAGTCGGCCGTCGATGATGGTGGTGTGGTCGGCGCGGGCGGTGGCGGTGTAGCGCCAGAGCGTCTCGCGTTTCCAAGCGCGGCGTCGGACGGTGCCGTCCGTGTTGTGGGTGACCTCGTCGGCGATGGCGAGGAGGCTGTGGGGTAGGTGGGTGGGGCGGCGGTGCCCGATGATGCGGGCTGCCTCGTGGGAGCCGACGAGTTCGTGGGGGTCGCCGGTGGTGTCGACGCCGCGTGGCACGGCGAGCAGGCCTGAGGGGGTTTCGACGAGGCGGTCGGCGTGGGCGGGCATGGTCCGATATTGCCGTACCGCGGTGGTGGGGTGCAGCCGGGTTCGCCGCCGGCGTGGCGGGCGGGTGGTGATGGTGGTCATGGGCTGTCCGGTGGGGTGGTTGCCGGGTGGGGGTGGCAGCAGTCGCAGCGCCAGGTCGTGATGCCGCGGGCGGTAGTCCGGATGAGGTAGCGGATGTCCGCGGGTCGGATGGTGGTGGCCCAGTCGAGGGCGTGGGGGTGGGTGGGGTCGGCGTGCCAGATGGTGAGGCTGCCGTCGGGGTTGGGTGGGGCGGCGAGGCGGTAGGTGTGGTTGGGGTTGGCGCCGGCGGTGTTGTTGGGGTGGATGCCGACGAGATCGCCGGGTTGGGTCCGGGTGGGGAGGGTTGGTAGGCTCACGGTTCCTTCTGCCTTCGGCGCTGTGGTGCGGTTGGTGTGGAGGCTGGTGTCGGCCGGCGGACTTGCCAGTGCGCTCTCTTGGGGGCGTTTCTCCCTTCGGGGTGACCGCCGGCCGACGTTTATCTGCTGCTGGTCAGGCGGCCGCCCAGGTTGCGGCGAACCTCTTCCGTTCCTTGCTGCGGGCGCTGGCCGGTGCGGTGGTCAGGAAGTGCTCGATGTCGGGGTACTGGACTTCGGTGACCTTGCGGTGCCAGATGCGTGGGATTCCGTGGAGTCGACGCCGAGGTTGAGGATGACGGGCCGTTGCCAGCGATCGGTGGCGCTCATGGTGGTCATCCGCCGCGCCGCTCGTTGTAGTCGGCGCACCAGGCGCACAGCTGCAGTTCGAGATCGGTGGCGGGGCGGTCGTCGCACTGGTCGCACAGTGCGGGGCCGGTCGGTTCGTCATCGGCGTGCTCGCCGTAGGTCATTTCGCCGCCGTTGTTGACCTCGATGGTGAGCGGCAGTTGCCGGCGTTCGTCGTTGTCGCGGTTGTCCTCGATGTGCACGAACAGGTCGTGGCGGCGTCCACGGATGCTGAGGTCGACGCCGTGCACGGTGACTACAACCTGTTCGAGGGTGTCGTCGTGGTCGTCCGCGGGGTAGGCGCGCAGGTCGAGTGCCTTGACGAGGTCTGCGGCGGCGATGAGGGCGGCGGCGGTGTCGGTAGGGCTGAGGGTGCCGGCCTTTGCGTTGGCGGCGGCGTCCTGCAGGGCGTCGAAGCGGTCGGCGATGGTGGTGGGTGCCATGGTCACTGCTCCTTGAGGCGGGCGGGGATGAGGTCTGCGGCCTTGGGGTAGGGGAGGACGCGCTGGGCGAGCCGGGCCGCTGGGCTACGGTCGAGTTGCCAGGCGTATTTGTGTTTGCCGGGGTGGTGGATGGTGACCGCCCCGA
This sequence comes from Polymorphospora sp. NPDC050346, assembly GCF_040655695.1. Classification (NCBI taxonomy): domain Bacteria; kingdom Bacillati; phylum Actinomycetota; class Actinomycetes; order Micromonosporales; family Micromonosporaceae; genus Polymorphospora; species Polymorphospora sp. NPDC050346. The sequence continues at coordinate 2,420 of NZ_JBFAKM010000073.1, forward strand.
TGGCGTCCAGTGCCCTGGGCAGGTATGTGGTTGTCGGTTCGTTGGCGGTGGGTGGTGGGGCGCCGAGTTGGCGGAGGCGGGTCGTCACGCCGCCGGCGCCGGGGTGGGCGGCGTGGAGTTTGGAGACGGTCCGGGCGGGCAGGCTGGTGCCGACGGGCAGCAGGGTGATGCGGGCGGGGCTGGAGCGTCCGAGGTAGAGGGCGTTGTGTCCCTGGTAGGACCAGCCGATGTGGCCGGGCATGATCTGGGTGCCGTCGCCGCGCTGTCTAGGGACTGGGTCGGCGTAGGCGACGACCGCGCGAATCCCGTCTGCGGCGGCGAGGCGGAAGGCTCGGGCGAGGAACCAGCTTTCGGCGTTTCCGGGAACGGGGTCGAGGAGAACGAACCGGCCGAGGTCGATGGATTCGTAGCAGGGGACCAGGTCGGGGAACGGGTTCAGTAGTACGGCGGGGTGCTGGGGAACGGAGAGTGCGGCGACGCCTACGAGCCGGCCGTGCTTGAGTAGCGCGGTGGGGTGCGGGAGGGGGTAGCGGTGCTCCTCGTGTGGGGTGCGGTCGATGAGGCCGTAGCAGAGGCGGGTGGCGGGCCAACTGGCGGCGTAGTGGTGCTCGGTGACGAACAGGCGGGCGGCCCGGGCGTCGACGGGGGCAACCATGTAGCGGGCGTTGTCGCAGGGGTGCCAGTGTCGTTTCCAGGTGTGGCGGCGGCGCCGCCAGCGCTGGAACCAGCCGTCGCTGGCGTGGCTGGTGGTCATGGCTTGCCGCCTGCGGTGACCCGGTCGCGGAGTTCGGTGAGTGTGAGCCGATGGCGTTGGCGCGCGCGTTGTTCGGTAAGGATGGTGACGTCGCCGAGTACGGCGCGGAGTCGCTGTTCGGCGAGTTCGGCGGCGGCGTAGTGATCGGGCAGGGCGCGCAGGACGTGTGCCCAGTGCTTCTTGCCGGCGCGTACGCAGGTGCCGCCGCAGTTGTTGTGGGCGAACCCGAGTTCGTACAGCCGTGGAACCCGTAGTCCGAGTTGGCGGGCCCAGTCGAGCTGCTCGTCCTTGGTGAGGTGGGGCGGGTCGAGCAGCGGGAATTCGACGGTCCAGGGTGCCCATCCGGCGGCGATGGCGGGGGCGCGGTTGCGGTCTCGGGGGGAGGCGTCCAGGCCGACGTAGAGGGTGGTGGTGGCGGGGTCAGCGTTGACTTCGAGCCACCGCCGGCAGGGGATGATCTTGAGGGTGTGGGTGCAGGGGGCGATGTGGCTGTTGCCGAGGTAGCGGATGTCGCCGAAGAGTTCCCAGGGGGTGCGTCCGTCGGCGACGCGGGTGAGGGGGACGTCGAGTTGGGCGGTGGTGTCGTCGAGCCACCGGTAGAGGTCGGGGTCTTCGGTGCGGACGTCGGCGAAGAGTAGGACGAGGTTGCTGGTGCCGTGTTGGCTGGCGACGCGTTGGGCTGCGGCCCAGCTGCCGATGCCGCCGGAGTATTGGACGACGTGTAGCCGTGTCGGGGCGTGGGTGGGCATGGCGCTGCCTCCTCGGGGGCTTGGTGCGGGCTGGTGCCCGGCCTTGGCGGCTTGCCTCCGCGTGGGGCCGGGGGTTGATGTTGTGGCGGGCGGCTCGGGTCAGAGTGTGGCGGGGGCGGTCAGGGCGCACAGGGCGGCGGCGAGTTCCTCGGCGGCATGCAGTTGCGCAGTCAGGTCGGCGAGTTGTGCCTTGAGCGGATCGATGGTCCGCTGCTGGAGGTGGGCCAGGCGGCGGGGCGCGTAGTGGCGGGCGGCCGCGAGGATGAGGGCGTCGCGGTGGGGTAGGGCGGCCCAGTGGGTGAGGATGGCCTTGGCGGCCGCGGCGAGGTATTCGGCGGCGCGGCTGGAGAGGGGACGGTGATCGTCCCGGCGGTGTGGGTTGAGGTGCGCCCGGGTGAGGTCTGGGATTTCGGTGATGGTGAGGTGGTGGTAGCCGTCGGCCTCGGTGCCGTAGACGGTGGGTCGGTCGACGATGGTGCCGTGCTGCGTCTCGTGGCCGAGGTCCAGGCGGATGCGGTCGGGGTAGTGGGTTTCGGTCCAGGCGACGGCGGTGACGCTGAGGCTGCCGGACAGGTGTGGTCCGGTGAGCTGGTACCTGACCGCGCCGGTTGCCGGGTTGGTGGTGATCTTGGCGTGGATGGAGCGGCCGCGTGCGGTGTTGGGCAGTGTGAGCGCGAGGTCGTGGGGGTCGGTGTGGCTCATGGGTGTCTCGTTTCGAGTCATTCGGGGCGGGTGCGGAAGTGGTTCTCGGCGTATGCGGCGAACTGGTCGGCGAGTTGCTTGAGGTGCCACAGGTCGTCGCGGTCGATGGTGTTCAGGATCTGGTCGGCGGCGGGGTGGTCGCCGCGGATGAGTGCGGCGAACGCTTCGATGGCCGCCTGGTGTCGCATGGTCTTCTCCGGGTGGGTACGCGCGGTGGCGGCCGTGGTGTTGGTGTGCGGGTGGTGACGGGCGCGACAGTCCGGGGATCGCGTGCTCGATGCACGCGAGACACGGTCCGGCTCGCACGGTGACGCCGCGCGGGGTGGTCGGGGCGGGAGTGGTTACCGCCCCGACTTGCTCCCTCGGTGCGCCTATCTCTCGTTGGGATAATCGGTGAAGGTGACGCCGCGCCTGTCGAAAGCCTGGTCGAGCTGCTGAGTGGTGTCGGCGTTCCACTCGTCGGCGTCGTCGAGGATGTTGAAGACCTCGGCGGCTAGGTCGGCGCGCTGTTGGGTGGTGAGGCGCGCGAACTGGGCGGCGGGGGTGTGGTCGGGTTCCATGAGCGAGGCCGTCAGAACGGGATCTCGTCGCGGCCCCAGCGGCCCACGGAATATGGCCCGGACCGGGCGTGCAGCCAGTCCGCGATGGCGCCTCGGTAGGTGATGGTGAGGGTGTGCCAGAACCGTGCTTCGCGTGGGCGGCCTGCGTGGTGGGCTTCGGCGAACTGGTGGCGGCAGTCGTCCATCCGGCTTACCAGTCCCACGAGGTCGCGGGGTGGTCCCAGCTCGACGTCGGGGATGAGATCGATCGTGTCGGGGCCGGTCAGACGTCGTCCACGGTCGGTGCCGATCCATGTGATGAGGTTGTTGATGCCGTATGAGGTGGAGGGCCGTGCCGGCCGTGCTGGGTGGTTGGGCCTCCGTACGCAGGGCCGCGTTCCCTCGTTGATCGAGTCGGTGAGCAGGGTGGCGTACAGGTTGTCTGGGATTTCGGCGTACGGGGCGACGAGTCGGATGACGCGCTGCGGGTCGGTGATCTCGCGGGTGGTTACGCCGACCCAGACGTACTCGGCGTCGGCGTGGTCGCTGAGGACCTGGGCGAAGAAGGTTGCGAGCGGGCGGTCCCATCCGACCCAGACTTCGACATTTTTGTTGCCTGGGCGGGGCTTGAGGCGGTGACGACTCACCTGTCGTTCCTTTCGGTTGGTGGTTGGCTGGTGTCGGTTGGGGCTTGCCTTCCCCTCCCGAACAACTACTAATATACCTCCTTCTTGACCTGCTGTCCATTCCCTCTCCGACCAGAATTCGTCGCCTCGACTTTTGTCGGTCCAAGTGGCGCCGGTCGGGGGCAGTGTCGCCCCCGACCGGCGTTGCATCAGGCGGCGAGGCTGATGTCGGTCAGCTCGTGGCCGCCGTCTGGGGCGGGCGTGGTGGCTTGGTCGTCCACGCTGCCCCGGTCGTCAGTCCCGTCCTGGTTGGCGGGGAGGCTGATGTCGGTCAGCTCGTGGCCGCCGTCTGGGGCGGGCGTGGTGGCTTGGTCGTCCACGCTGCCCCGGTCGTCAGTCGTGACAAGGTTCAGGGTCGGTCGGCTGGGCGCCTTCCGCTGCTCAACAGTGTCGATGATGAGTTGTTCGACGGGGCCGATTTGGAAGCCGTTGAGGACGCACCACTGAAGCCACGTCGCCAGGGTTTCGGTGGGGGTGCGCCAGGTGGTGCGGTCGATTGCGGATTCGAATGCGGCGGCGACGGCGGTCAGCGAGATGACGGTGTAGCGGGCGTCGCTCAGTTTGGCGGGGACGCGTTTGGTCCCCTTGCGCTTACTGGGGTTGAGCAGGTCGTCCAGCATGGGGCGACCGTTCCTGATCCAGGTGTCGAGCGTGTGACCGTCGGTCAGCACTTGCGCGATCAGCTTGGAGGTGCCTTTGGGAGGCGTCTTGGCGGCGAGCAGTCCGGCGAGCCAGTCACGCCGTACGGCGTTCGCGGCGTCCATCTGCTTGTTGTTTTCGATGACCTTCCGCCGTTCGGCCTTATCCTCTTCGGTCATTGGCCCTCGGCGGGCGTTCGAGGTGTAGTCGTAGGTGTAGGCGGTGTGTCCGTGGGTGCGCCAGTCCATGCAGCACTCGGCTTCGGTGGGGACGCCGTAGCGGTCGTAGAGAGCGACGGCTCGGCCGGGGCAGGTCGCGTGTGCGTCGGGGGTGATGCGTTGCCCGTTGTTGTCGCGCAGGTCGGTGATCTCTTTGGCTTTGGGGTCGTGGTAGAAAAGGCGGTCGGTGAGGACCTTGACTCCGGCCCTGCGGAGTTCATCGATGCGGGCGGTCAGGGCCTCGTGGGTGGCGCGGGTGGCGCGGGCGTGCTCGGCGGCGCGGGCGAACGCGAACGGTCCCTCCTCGGCGGCTTCGGTGAGGGCGTCTACGACCTCCGTGTCGCCAGCGAAGTCGGCGAGGACGGCCATTTGGGTCAGGTCGAGGCCGAGTTCCTTGGCGCGGCCGGCGGTGGCGTTGTCGAGCGAGGCGACGGCGCGGGCGGCCGTGACCTGCTCGGGGCGGTAGCCGGTTGACCGGGCGATCTCGGCGGCATCCATGCCGGCGAGGGCAAGTTGCTGGATACCGTGTGCCAGTTGAGTGGCGTTGGGGTCCGTGCGGTGGACCTGCCGGAGCATGTTGATGATCTGCTCCCGGGTGCCGAACAGGTCGGCACGGACGATTGCCTGAATCACCGTTTGGTTGGCCTCGACGGCGGACCAGTATCGCTGTTCCCCGTCGATAAGTCGGTACCTGTTGTCACCGATGGGCGTGACTACGATGGGGGACACCAGTCCGGCAACCCCGTCCGTTTGCAGGTTCTGGACGATGCCCGGCAGGGCCTGGGCGTCGTCGCGGACGTTGTGGGTGTTGACCTCGATGGCGGCCAGTTCCAGCAGTTTGTAACTGCCGGGCAGGACATCGGCGGCCTGGGGTTCGTGTGCGGTGGTTGTGGCCACGCGCTTCTCCTTCCAAGGATGGGTGTTTGGCTGGTGTTGGTTGGGGCTTGCCTTCCCCTCCCGAACAACTACAAATATACCTCCTTCTCGGGCTGGTGTCCACTCCAGATATCGACCTGACCAGGACTTTTCCCAAGATCTTTTCCGGCGGGCGGTGACGTCCCGGCGCGCTGTTGACCGTCCGTGGCTGGTGGTCGTCCCCGCTCTTTTCCGGCCGGCCGGGGGCGAACAGGGTTCGCCCGGTCCCGGGCGGTGGCAGTCCAGTGCGACGCGGGGGTTTCGACCGGGACATGTCGGCCGGGCCGGGGTTGCCCGGTCGGCATGTCCCGGGAGCGCGCGGCGGACTTGACGGCCGGCGTCCGGGGCCCACACTTCGGCGCAGCCCGGGTGGCCGGGAAAGGGGCGGGGCTGCGCGGCCGTAGGCCGCTCCGGTTCCCGGCCGCAGGCCGGGGGTGTCGGGTGTGGGTACGCGGGGCTGGCAGGGCGGGGGGCCTGGGTGCGAGCTTGCGAGCGGCCCCCCGCCCGGTCCCGGCGGGAGCAACGGCCGCCACCACGACGCACCCACGCCAGAAGAAGGGTTTTCGGGGTGCGCGGTGGCGGGCCGGGGCGGCGGTCAGTCGCCGGCGGTGGTCCAGGTGTGGTGGGGGCGGTGGCGGCCGGGGTCGGCTTGGTTGAGTCGTTGGGCGATGCCGGTGATGGCGTGTGCGGCTGCTTCGGTGGGGTCGGGTGGCCAGTTGGGGCTGATGTCCCGGTCGGTCAGTGGGGTGGTGGCGATGCGGCCGTGTGGGGTGAGGTCGGCGGTGATGATGATCTGGGCGTTGGTGAGTTGGTGGGTGTGGATGGCGGTGGTGCGGGGTGCGGTCCAGGCTTGTTGGGCGAGTGCGGTGTGGTCGTTGGTGAGGGTATGGAGGAGGGTGGCGGTTTCGGTGGTGGTGGGTCGCCAGAGGGGGCCGGGGTCGTCGCCGCGGTGTTGGGCGTTGGCGAGCCAGGTGTGTAGGGCTGTGGGGTTGATCTGGATCAGCGCGGGTCGGGGGCCGGCGGTGGTGGTCGGGGTCGTGGGGTCGTGGCGGATGGTGCGTTCGTCTTCGTAGGGCAGGCCGTTGGTGGTGGCCCATTCGATGGCGGCGTCGAGGTCGTAGGTGGTGCTGGAACCTGCGGTGTTGTGGAGGAGCTTGGTGCGGTCGGCGGCCCATTGCTTCCAGGGGCCGAGGCCGTGTAGGGGGAGGCCGAGTGCGCGTTCGAGGTCGCGCCACATGGCTTCGGTGGTGATGCCGTCGATGGCTACGGATCGGTCGGTTTCGGTGCCGGCGGGGTGGAGTCGTTGCCAGGTGTTGTCGGGGTCTGGCCACCAGCCGGCGCCGGTGGAGTCGAAGCCCACGGTGGGGATGTCGTCGACGTCGATGGTGATGGTGGCATCGCCGTGGAGGCGGTATTCGTGGCGTTGGCCGGGGGCGTGGACGGTGATGCGGCGTCCGGGGTGGGGTTGGTTGGTCATCGCTGCTCCTTGTTCGGGCGGGTGGGGTGGGCTGCCGGCCGGGGGTGGGTTGGCAAGCGGCCGGCAGCCCGTTCACCACCAATCGGGAGTGGGGTTCTGGGGAGGTGTCAGGCGACGGGGCGTAGGCGGCGGTTGTGGGGGATGGGTGGGCGGGGGATGCCGCACGCGGTGCAGGCGGGTCCGGGCCAGTTGTGGGGGGCGTCTGTTCCGGTGGCGGGGCAGGGGCGTTCGCGGAGGTCTTCGAGGGTGGTGTGGGTGAGGCAGGCGGGGCAGTGGCCCCAGGTTGCGGTGGGTGGGCCGGTGAGGGGGGCGTCGCACTTGGCGCATTCGAGGGCGGCTTGGCGGATGGTGTCGGCGATGAGTTCGGTGGTGCCGGCGGCGCGGTGCAGGGTTGTGGGGACAGTGGTCCATGCGGCGGTGTGCTGGACGCGGTCCCATTCGTCGGGGGTGAGGGTGCGGCGGGGGTCGGTGAGTTGTTCTTGGATATCGGCGCTGCTGTAGAGGGCGTAGGTCCAGCCGAAGTGTTGGGCGAGGGCGGCGACCAGGGCGAGGGCGTCGGGTTCGGTGAGGGTGGTGGGCAGGGTGGTGCCGTGGGGTAGGCGGCGGCGGTCGATGGCCATGAGTGGGCTCCGGGTTCGCGTGTGCGGCCGGTGGTGGCGGGCGCGGCAGCCCGGGGCGCGGGTGCTCGATGCACCCGCGGCGCGGTCCGCGCCCCGCGTGGGCGGCCTGGCTGAGATGGTTGGGGCGAGACGCGGGTGGCGTCCCGCCCCGGTGGGGGCTAGAGGGAGGCGGCGAGTTTCATCGCGTCGACTCCCTGGGCCTCCATCTCGTAGGCGCTGTCGCCGTCGGCGTGCGTCTGCGCGGCGGAGGTGACGGCGTGCATGATGCCGCCGGCGGTGCGGTCGCCGCTGTCGATGAAGTGACTCATGATGGTGTTGCGCTCTTCCTCGGTCCACCGCAGCCGCTTCGATACGAACCTGATGGTGGCCTCCGAGTTGACCACCGGCCGACCGGCCTGCTCCTCCAGCTCGGCGATCTTGCGGCGGACGTAGTCGACGTCGAGGAAGGTTGCCACGGCGTCGGTGGCCTGGCTCTTGACCAGGGCGAGGTTCGCGTCGTGGGTACGCTGGCTCCAGTTGATGATGCCCTCGTCCATGCGGCCGCCGAGGTGGATCTTCTTTAGGGCGTCGGCGCTGAAGGTCATGCCGTTGTTGCATACCTGGACGATGACGCGCGGGGTGATGCTGAACGCCCCGGCGCCGGTCTCGCTGTTGGTGATCACGAATCCGGCGAAGACGGTGGGGTTGTCGGCGCCGGTTGCTCCGGTGAACGGGGACCGGTAGTTGCGGAGCAGGTCGGGGGCGAGGGCTCGGACCTCTTCGGACCAGACGCGGACGATCATGCGGCGTTGGGTGAGGTCGCAGGACAGACGCACACGCATACCGGAGTCGCGGATGCCTTCGAGGACGGAGTACAGCGCGTCGATGTGGTCGACGATCTTGTAGCCGTCGGACAGGAAGGCGCGGGCGATGCCGATTTTGCCGTCGGATCCGCGGAAGCAGCGGACGAGGTATCGCTTGCCGTCGTGGTGGTCAAGCCAGCCGTTGACGTTGGCGTCGTAGAGCTCGAACATTTCCGTGCTGCGCAGTTTGCGCAGGTAGTGGGGCGGGATGCCGAGCTTGTCACCGAGGCCCTGGTCGCACACGTCGGTGGGAAGGTAGAGGCCGGAGGTGGTGGTGACGCCGGATTCGCTGATCTGCGGTTCGGTGCCATCGATGCGCAGGAATCCGCATTCGGCGCTCAGGGACTTGGTGCTGGCGACGATGTCGAGTTTGGCGGTGTGCTGGTCGTTGAGCAGTTGTTGGAGGTCGGGGAGGGTGGCGTGGCGGGCGCTGCGGTCGACTGTCTGGTTCACGGCGGTCCTTCCAAGGATGGGTGTTTGGCTGGTGTTGGTTGGGGCTTGCCTTCCCCTCCCGAACAACTACAAATATACCTCCTTCTCGGGCTGGTGTCCACTCCAGATATCGACCTGACCAGGACTTTTCCCAAGATCTTTTCCGGCGGGCGGTGACGTCCCGGCGCGCTGTTGACCGTCCGTGGCTGGTGGTCGTCCCCGCTCTTTTCCGGCCGGCCGGGGGCGAACAGGGTTCGCCCGGTCCCGGGCGGTGGCAGTCCAGTGCGACGCGGGGGTTTCGACCGGGACATGTCGGCCGGGCCGGGGTTGCCCGGTCGGCATGTCCCGGGAGCGCGCGGCGGACTTGACGGCCGGCGTCCGGGGCCCACACTTCGGCGCAGCCCGGGTGGCCGGGAAAGGGGCGGGGCTGCGCGGCCGTAGGCCGCTCCGGTTCCCGGCCGCAGGCCGGGGGTGTCGGGTGTGGGTACGCGGGGCTGGCAGGGCGGGGGGCCTGGGTGCGAGCTTGCGAGCGGCCCCCCGCCCGGTCCCGGCGGGAGCAACGGCCGCCACCACGACGCACCCACGCCAGAAGAAGGGTTTTCGGGGTGCGCGGTGGCGGGCCGGGGCGTCAGCCGGTGGTGGTGGTCTGGGCGCGGGCGTTCCGGCGGGCCGCTTCGAGGTCGATGGCGGTGGTGGGGCGGGTGGCGCCGTTGTCGCGTTCGTTGATGGCGGTCAGTAGGAACGCCTGGATGCGGGTCAGTTTGTCGATGGCGAGGTCGCAGAGGTGGCGGGGAATGTGACGCAGGTCGATATGTTGGCGTGCGGGGTTGAGGGTGGCGGTGTAGGCGGTGTCGCCGGGTGGCGGGATGGTGCCGGCGGGGATGAGGTGGAGGCGGGCCAGGACGAGACCGCCGGGGAGGGGGTTGAGTCCGATGTACTCGGTGCGCCAGGCGTGGAAGGCGAAGCTGGGTGAGACGCGTACGGGGGTGGGTTGAGGGGTGGAGGGCGGGGAGAGGGCGAGGTTGGTATGGGGGGTTCGGCAGAAGGGCCAGCAGCCGGGGCCGTAGGTGATGCCGTTGTCGTCGAGTACGTAGGTCCAGTCGGGGTCGCTGGGTTGGGGTAGTCCGAGGGGGAAGGTGTCGCGGGTCATGGGGCGCTTTCTCGTGGGAGTGCGGATGGGTGCGCGGAGCAGGGTTCGGCGTGGTTGTCGTTGATCTCGTTGGGGGCGGTGGTGGGGATGTCGTGGCCGCACTCGGGGCAGGGTTCGGCGGGCGGCATGGGGAGGTGGTCGGGGCTGGTCATTGCGGGCTGCTGGCCGGCGGCTGCTGGGCAGCGGCGAGCACGGCCGCGAGCCGCGGGGCGGGCAGCTCGGTGAGCAGCTTGCGCGCGACGGCGCGGTGGAAGCGGCCGTTGTCGCCGCCGAGGCGGGCGACGTCGACGGCTCCGCCCGGGTGGGTTCGGATTACCGTCCACAGGGTGTCGGGCACGTGCCGGTCGAGTCCGGGGGCGGTGACGACCTGGCCGCGGTGGAGTTCGGGCAGCCGGGCGCCGGCGGCCGCACGGGCGGCCTCGATCTCCTTGTCGGTGGCGCGGCGTAGTCCTTGGGGCGGGCACCGGACAGGGCTGCCGTTGCCGTTGATCGGGGTGAGCCCCCAGTTGACGGGGTTTTCCTTGGTGATCTCGTAGACGATGCCGTGGTCGGCGCGACGGGCGTGGGTTGCGGCGATACAGACCAGGTCTCCGACGAACAGGGCGGGAATGATGCCGGGGGTGCGGTTGGTGGGATCCATGGCTTACCTCTCGGGTGGTGGGGTTGACGGTCTGCGTGCCCGGGCGGGCCGGGTTGGGCAGCATGGTTGCGGCCAGCGGTGGCGCGCGTCGATGTGTCGCACGTAGGCGGGCTTGTCCTGTGGCCGGGGAGGGGCGGGCGGCCCCTCCCCGGGTTGGGTCAGGGGGTCAGGGCGTCTCGGCGGACCGCGTACCGGGCGATGAGGGTCGGGTCGGTCGGCTCGACGTCTGCCTCACAGATGTGGCGGACGCCCCAGAACGGCAGTTCGAGGGTGTACCGGCGGAAGACCCAGTTGCGGGTGCCGTCGATCTCGGACGGGTACGCGTCCGTGACGCCGATGATCTGCGCGATCGCGCCGCTGGCGTATCCACCTTTGACGATGACTTCGAGACCGATGGGGTAGTCGGTGGCGAAGTTGACGCCGAGGGGGCAGGTGGGGTCGCAGTAGGCGACGGGGCAGCGGTCGGCGTCGAAGGCGATGCGGCTTACGCCGTGGGTGGTCACGCCGCAGGTGCCGCACCGCTGGTCGGTGGAGTCCTTGACGTGCAGGTACGCGACCGGGCGGATGTTGGATTCGAGGCAGTCGGTGCCGCCGGTGGTCCAGGGGTTGAGGTCGCGTAGGAGCTCGACCGGGCTGGTGTAGGGGGGCAGGTGGCCGGTGTCCGGGTCGGTGCGGCGGGCGGTGATGGTGGCGATGACGTCGGGGACGCGGATCTGGGTGGCTGGAAGGACGGCGCGGGCGTGCGGGGGGATGTCGTCGATGCGGGTCGGCTTGGGTTCTGGGGCGCGACTGTCTCGTCCGGTGATCTTGCGGACGGTCTTGATCCGGCCTTCGCGGGTGATCGAGGTGACGACACCGACGTCGTAGAGGGTGCGCTTGGCGGTCTTCGTGACGACGAGGTCGCCGCGCTTGGCGGGATGCATGGTGCGATCTCCGATCGATTGGCGGGGTGGTGGCTGATGTTGGTTGGGGCTTGCCTTCCCCTCCCGAACAACTACAAATATACCTCCTTCTTGGGCTGGTGTCCACTCCAGATGCCGACCCGACCAGGACTTTTCCCAAGATCTTTTCCGGGTGGCCGGGGGGCGAACAGGGTTCGCCCGGTGTCCAGTCCGACGCGGGGGTTTCGACCGGGAGATGTCGGCCGGGCCGCGACCGGGGTAGGGGATTGTGGCGGCGGGTGAGGGGCGGGAGCGGCAGCCCGGGGCGCGGGTGCTCGATGCACCCGTGACCCGGTCCCGGGTGCCGACGCACCCCTGTCCGGCCGTTGGTTCTGGGCCGGACAGGGGTACGGGCCGTCAGGCGGCTTGACCGAGCAGGTAGCGGGAATCACCCGTGATCATCCAGGTTGCGTAGTCCTGGACCATGGTGGCGGCTTGGTCGATGGTGTCGGCGTCGGCGGTGCCGAGGACGTAGCGGTTGAGTGCGCGCCAGAGTTGGAGCCAGTGGTTCGCGAGGCGGGCGGCGTGGTGACGGTGGCCAGGGTGGCAGGTGTCGCACTTCTTGTGGAGGGCGAGCCGCGCGGCGGCGGTCCGGATTCGCTCGGCGGCGTCCTGGTCGGTGGTGCGATCGGCGGGCCAGGTGTCGACGGTGTCGCACAGGTCGAGGTGGTCGAGGGTGGCCGCGACGGTGGCGCGGGAGCGCTCGACGAACTGGAGTGCGGTGGTGATGCGGGACTCTGGGTTGGTGGGCTTCGGCGTGGCGGACGGGCGCAGGATGAGGGTCAGGGCGGCCGTGATGTCGGTGGGGGTGGTCGTGATGGTCATCGCTTCGGGCCTCCGTTGCTTGGTTCGTGTGGGTGTTCGGGTGGGGTTCGCCATCCCCCCGGACGACTACTAATATACCTCCTTCTCGGGTTACTGTCGAGGTCCGGCGGGCGCCTCGGGAGGGCAGGTTCCCGCCGGACGACAGCCCTTAGCGGTTGCTGCGGCGGCGGAGTCCTGAACCCTCTGCCGTCCCGGGCTTGGCGTCGTACATGGCCTCGTCCGCTCGACGGAGGAGGTCACTTAGCGTCCCGTTCGGGGTGGACTGAGCCAGTCCGAGGCTTCCACCACAGCGCACCAGTCCGCCGGGGAGGTTGACGGGCGCGCCCATCGCCGCGCGGATCGCGTTGGCGTGAATCTCAGCTCCCGCGTGGTCCATGAGGTACACGTATGCGAACTCGTCGCCCTGCATGCGGTACGCGCGCGACCCGTGAATGCGGATCGCCGCGAGGCGGGCGGCAACCTCGCGCAAAACGGCGTCGCCGGCCTCGTGCCCGTGGTTGTCGTTGACGCTCTTGAAGCCGTCGAGATCGAAGATGGCAAGCGTCACGGGGTGACGGGCGGAGAGGACGGCGGTG
>NZ_JBFAKM010000074.1:0-14277 GCF_040655695.1 Polymorphospora sp. NPDC050346
TCCAGCATCAACCCCCGCAGATACCGCAGACCGGTCGCACGCTGATCCGCACGCGGCAACCCCGCGAACACCCCTGCCGCGAAGTCCTCTAACCGCGCCCGCACCCGAGCCAGCTCGCGTTCATCCACACACGGCAGCCAAACACCGCCACGATCCACATACAAGCAACACGCCACAACGACCTAACAAAGCATTACTAGACCCCTCCAGCGCTCACTCGCTGCTCGACAACCTTGCCCATCGCGCCTATCACAGGGCTCCTGATCTCAGGCTTCAACGCCGTCATTGTCGAAGGTGCCGCCACCGAGGCACTGCATCCCGGCACGGCCTACGCCCGGTACGGCAAGCAACGCGTACCTGCAACAGACACCTCCTGACTTGGCATCCTGCCGAGGAGGAGGAAACCGCTGTGTCTGGACAGAGCAAGTACCCCGAGGAGTTCCGCCGCCAGGCCGCGGCGTTGGTACTCGATTCCGGCCGCACGATCCGTGACGTCGGCCGGGAACCCGGCGTCAATCACGAGACCCTGCGTAACTGGGTCGCTCGGCTACGACAGGAACGTGACGGCGGCCGGCCCGGCGATCTGGCCGCTGACGAGCGGGCTGAGCTGCTGCGGTTGCGGCGGCAGGTCGCCCAACTGGAACTGGAGAAGGAGATCCTGAGAAAAGCCGCGGTCTTCTTCGCACGCGAGACGGAGCGGTGAACCGGACCGACGTGTACCGGTTCATCGTCGCGGAGAAGACCACGTATCCGGTCCGTCTGCTGTGCCGCCCCTCCTCGGCGTCGGCCACAGCGCCTTCTACGACTGGCTGCGACAGGGACACCGACGCGCCACCGAACGGGACCGGCTCGACCGGGAACGTGTCGAGGTCACCCGGCAGGCGTGGGCCGAACACCGTGGCGTCTACGGCGCCCGCAGACTCACCGCGGAACTGCGGGAACGCGGCCACCGCTGGATCCGCAAGGCGGTGGCCCGACTGATGCGGCTGGCCGGTATCGAAGGCGCCCACCGACGCCGGCGCGGCAACTCCGCCGCAAGACCGCGGCGACCGCGACCGCCCCGGACCTGGTCCAGCGGCAGTTCACCGCAACCGCACCCGACCGGTTGTGGCCCGAGACTTGACAGAGGAGCTATTTACAGTCCCTTCCCCCGGTGACGGCCATCATCGACGATCAGACGTACACGCTGTCCGCAGGTGCCGGCATCGCCGTGCCGCTCACCGACGGCATCCACCTTCGACCACCGGCGCCCGGATGGGCCGAGAACGGCCCTGACCGGGCTTTCGGCCGTCGCCCCGGCAGAACAACCGGCAGAAGCCGGTGCGGAAATCACGTGATCGGGGATGGTGAATGTCACAGCGAGGGCGCGGCAGAAACGCGCTGGCCTGCTACGACGTCGTCCACCTGGCACGGCGGCCGCCGCCCACGAAATCGCGGCGGCACCAGGTCGTCCTCGCCGCGAAACATACGGTTGGCCTCATTCCGAGCAACCCCTGTAGATCCGATCGGACAAGCACCGATCATCCCTGAGCGGAGACGACCCCCATGCGACAACGCCGTCTACTGGCGTACGGCGCACTCGGCGCCATGCTGGTGACCCTGCTGGTCGGAGTCCCACCCGCGGCGGCCCAACCCCCGGCCACGCCATCGGCTCCGGCGGCCCCCGACACCGGCGACGCGGAGCCCGCGCGGACGCTGACCCTGATCACCGGCGACCAGGTCACCGTACGCGGCACGCAGGTGACCGTCGCCCCCCGCGACGGCGTCCACTTCGTACGCCTGCAGCGTGACCGGTCCGACTTCGTCATCCCGTCCGACGCCATCCCGCTGCTGAAGTCCGACCGGCTCGACGAGCGGCTGTTCAACGTCACCGCCCTGCTCGAGTTCGGCTTCGACGAACTGTCGTACCTGCCGCTGGTGGTCTCCGACGCGACCGGCGTACGCGGCCTCGCCGGCGGGCGCGAACTGGAGGCGGTCGACGGCTTCGCCACGAAGGCGCCGGTCGCCGACCTGGCCGAGACCTGGCAGACGATCCGTACGTCGGCGGGCCCGGGCAAGATCTGGGCCGACGGCGTCCGCAAGTCCACGCTGGATGCCAGCGTGCCGATGATCGGGGCGCCGACCGCCTGGGCGGCCGGCTACGACGGCACCGGCGTGAAGGTCGCGGTCCTCGACAGCGGTATCGACGACACCCACCCCGACCTGGCCGGCAAGGTGGTCGCGCGACGCAACTTCGTTTCCGAGATCGAGACCGCCCTGGACCTCAACGGCCACGGCACCCACGTGTCGTCGACGATCGTCGGCAGCGGCACCGCCTCGGACGACAGGAACGTGGGTGTGGCCCCCGGCGCGACCCTGCTCGACGGCAAGGTGTGCTGGAACGTGGAAGGCCGGGGCAACTGCTCCGACTCGGCCATCCTCGCCGCGATGCAGTGGGCGGTCGAGTCCGGCGCGTCCATCGTCAACATGAGCCTGGGCGGCCAGGACGCCCCCGGCGTCGACCCGCTGGAGCAGGCGGTCAACGACCTGACCGCCGAACACGGCACGCTGTTCGTCATCGCCGCCGGCAACTACAACGGCTGGCAGTTCCGGGTCGGCTCACCGTCGACCGCCGACGCGGCACTGTCGGTCGCCAATTTCGACAAGGCCGGCGAACTGAACTGGTCGTCCCTGCGCGGTCCGCGGATCGGCGACTACGGCATCAAACCGGACATCGGCGGACCCGGTACCGACATCGTCGCGGCGCGGTCGCCGAGCGCGCTCGGACACCTTCCGGTGGGGTCGTACTTCGCCGGCACCGGCACCTCGATGGCGGCCCCGCACGTGGCCGGTGCCGCCGCCCTGCTGCTGGAGGCGAACCCGGACTGGAAGGCCACCCAGCTCAAAGAGACGCTGATGGCCACCGCCGCGCCGAACCCGGCGTACGACGTCTTCGCCCAGGGCACCGGTTTCCTCGACGTGGCCAAGGCGTTGGGCAGGCCGGTCACCGTCTCGCCGCCGTCGCTGAGCCTCGGCGTGCTGGAGTGGCCGCACATCGAGGAGCCCAGCGGGCGGACCCTCACCTACCGCAACCCCGGGGACCGGCCGGTGACGCTCGACCTGGCCCTGGAGGGTGACGCGCCGGAGGGCCTGCTGACGTTGAGCGCGAGCACCCTGACCGTGCCCGCCGGCGGTGAGGCGACCGTCCAGGTCGTCGTGGACGAGCGGGCGAGCACCTCGTACGGCCTGTTCAAAGGGCGGCTGGTGGCCACCGGCGGCGACGTGAAGCTGCAGACGCCGTTCAGCGTCTACCACGAGGAGCCGGCCGCGGGCCTGGCGATCTCCGCCGTCGACCGGACCGGCCAGACCCCCGGCACGGTCATGATCGAGCTGGTGAACCCCGACCCGCAGAACTACGCCAGCCACACGTTCTACTCGGCCAGCGCGTCGATCCGGGTACCGCTGAACAGCTCCTGGCGGCTGTCCGCCTACATCGAGAACCCCGACGGCACGATCGCGCTGCTGACCAACAACCGGATCGTCGCCGACGCCGACCAGGAGGTGGTGCTCGACGCGCGCAGGGCCAAGCCGCTCGACATCACCGTCCCCGACCGCGGGGCGCAGCCGTACGACGCGTCCGTCATGGTGCTGCGCACCGGCGACCCGTTGTGGACGTACGCCGGTGTCTCGGGCGACCTCGCCGGCATCTTCACCGCGGACATCGGTCCGACCGGCCTGCCGGGGGTGACCACCCAGGTGCACGCGGTCTTCCAGGGCCCCGCCCGCCGGGACCGGGCGCCGGACGTCTACCACCTCGGCTGGCGGGTCAAGGGCTCCTTCATCACCGGTCTGGTCCGGCACGTCCCGCGGCGCGACCTGGCCACCGTCCACGCCGAGTACGCGCAGAACGCGACCGGTGTGGCGGCGTGGCGGGCCAACAGCACCCCCGACCCGGACCTCGACGGGGGCGGGTTCATGTTGAGCACCGAACTGCCGGGGGTGGTGACGCCGGCCCGGCGTACCGAGTACTACAACGACGACGTGAGCTGGCTGTCCAGCATCCGGGAGCGGACCGTCGCCGGTGACCTGCTGATGCTCGAACTGGAGGCGCCGAAGGAGGTCACCTACCGGGCCGGCCGCAGCCACGACGAGCGGTGGAACAGCGCGGCGCTCACCGTCACCCTGGCAGCGCCGTACCCCGGAACGCCGGCGGTGCTGCGGGACGGCGACACCATCCGGGCCAGCCTCACCGAATACGCCGACGGGGCCGGTCACGTCGGCCTGCCGTACGCGATCGACAACCACGAGTTCACCCTGCACCGGGGCGACACGCTGATCGGCGGGTACGACTACATGTACGGCTCGTGGGAGGTGGCGGCCGAGCCGACCACGTACCGGATGCGGTACGCGTTCGACCTGCCCGAGCCGTACCGGCTGTCTCGGCAGGTGGAGACGGTGTGGACGTTCACCACCTCGGCCGGGCAGACGGGAGCGTTGCCGCTCACGTCGATCGGGTTCCGGCCAGCCCTCGAGCTGGACAACAGCGCCCGGGCGGGCCGCAAGGTGAGCATCCCGCTGACGTTCACCCAGCAGGAGACCGCCGGCCGGGTGGAGTCGGCGACGGTGTCGGTGTCGTTCGACGACGGCCGCACCTGGGTCCCGGCGCGGACTACCGAGAAGCGCGGGGAGTTCACCGCCACGGTCGAGCACCCGAGAAAGCTGTCGGGCTTCGTGTCGCTGCGGGCCACCGCCGTCGACGCCGCGGGGAACACGGTCACCACCACCGTCTACCGGGCCTACGAGGTCAGGTAGACCGGTGACGGACGCGCGGGGGCCGGCCACGATCTGCCCGGCCCCCGCCGTTCAGGAGACCCGCCGGTTCGCGGGCGCCCCGAGCTCGGCGAGCCGGCCCAGGGCCCGGTCCACCAGATCCGCCGCCCCGACGTGGCGGGCGATCCGGACCGCGCGGCGCAGTTCGGCCCGGGCCTCGTCGAGCCGGCCGAGCCGGGCCAGCGCGCCGCCCAGCCCGTACCGGCATCGCGCCTCGCTCTGCCGTACGCCGGCTCGCTGGAGCAGCGGCAGCGCCACGCGGAGGCTGGCCGCGGCGGCCGCCCACCGCCGCAGTGCCAGCAGGCTCAGGCCGACATTCAGATGTAGGTGACCGGCGGTGAGGTCACTGATCGGCGGGGACGGTGCCCGGGCCGGGTCGGCCAGCAGGGTCTCCAACCGCCGGTACTGCGTGATCGCCTCCCGGTGCCGGCCGGCACCGGCAAGACTGCTGGCCAGCAGGGAGAGCCCCTGCGCATACCCGTCCCAGTCGCCGGCGGCCTCGAACAACGGCAACGATTCCGCGGCCGTCGCCCGGGCCTTTGCGGCGTCACCGCGGCGCCGGGCCGCCGCTCCCAGGTACGTCCAGGCCCAGCCCTGCTGGCTGAGGTCGCCGGCGGCGACGGCCAGTCGCAGTGCCTCCCGGGCCGGTGCCTCCGCCAGGTCGGGGCGACGGGCGCAGACGGTGTACGCCCACGAGACGTAGTTGAGGTGGACCGCCTGGCCGCGGGCGTCGCAGAGCGCCTCGGCCGAGGCCGCCGACATCTGGTACACCTCCAGCCAGTGCTCCCAGTGCGTCCAGCGGTCGGAGAACCAGTGCATGGAGTCGGCGACCGTCATCACCTCGGCGTGCCGGCCGGCGGCGAAGGCCGCCCGCAGCGCACCGAGCCAGTTGCGGCCCTCCAGTTCGATCCAGCGGCCGGCCTCTTCCGCATTCGTCCAAGGACCGACCTCGACGGTGCGTCCGGCCGGGGCCGGTCCGCCGTCGGTCGTGCGGGCATACCCCGGCTCGAACCACCGTCCGGCGGCGACCGCGGTGTCGAGCAGCCAGGTGACCACCCGGTCCTCGACCTGCCGCCGCTGGGCCGCGCTCTCCTCGGCCGCCAGCCGAGTCCGGGCGAACAACCGCATGAGGTCGTGGAACCGGTAGCGGCCGTCGGTGGCCGGCTGGAGCAGCCCGAGTTCGGCCAACTCCTCCAGGGCCGCCTCGGTGTCCCGCGGGCTCAGCCCGGCCGCCCGCGCAGCCAGTTCCAGGCCGGCGTCCGGGCCGGGAAGCACCGACAGTCGCCGGAAGGTCGCCGCGGCGGCGGCGGACAGTTGCCGGTAGGAGAGCATGAAGGGCGCGGCGATCTGGAGATCGCCGGCGACCAGCAGGTCGAGCCGGTCGTCCTGGTCGGCGAGCCGAGACAACAGGTACCCGATGCTCCACCCCGGTCGGCTCAGCAGGCGGTTACCGGCGATCCGTAGCGCCAACGGCAGGTGTCCACAGGCCTGCGCCAGGCCGAGCAGCATGGTGTCCCGCTCGGCGACGGCGCGTTCCGGTCCGATGATCCGTTGCAGCAGGGTGACCGCCTCACCCGCGGTCAGGGCCGGCAGGGTGAGCCGGTCGACCGCCTCCAGGCCGGCCAGCGCACGCCGGCTGGTGATGATCGTCATCGTGCTGCCGGCGCCAGGCAGCAGCGGGCGGACCTGCGCCTCGTCGGCGGCGTTGTCGAGCAGCAGCAGGCTGCGCCGCTCGCGCAACAGGGCCCGGTACTGGGCGCCTCGGGCGTGCACGTCGCCCGGTATCCGGCTCTCCTCCACCCCCAGCGCGATCAGCAGGTGCAGCAGCAGGTCCTCCGGGCGTGGTGGGTCGGCGTCCAGACCGCGCAGGTCGACGAAGAGCACACCGTCGGGAAACGACGCGGCGTACCGGGCCGCGGCTTGCACCATGAGCGCCGTCTTGCCCAGGCCGGGTGGCCCGGACACGACCCCGACCACCGCAGCACCCTGCCGGTCGGCGGGTTCGGCGCTGCGGGCGACGAGTTCGCCGAGCCAGGCCATTTCGCCGTGACGACCGGTGAAGTCGGCGACGGTTCGCGGCGGTGCCAGCGCCGGCGCCGGCCGGCCGACGCGGCGGCCGGCGCGGGCGCTGTCGCGCAGCGCGGTGGCCGCGCCGTGCGACAGGTTCAGCGCCCGCACCAGCGCCTCGACCGTACGCCGTTGCGGCACCCGGCTGCGTCCGCGTTCCATGTCGCCGATCGCCCGTACGCTGACCCGCGACGCGGTGGCGAGCTCCTCCATCGTCAGGCCGGCATCGGTGCGGTGCCGGCGCAGCAGATGTCCGAAGCTGTTCGGTTCGGCCACCGCGGGGTCGGGGTGCCCCGACACGTCCGAGGGTTGCGGTGCCGCCCGCCCGTCGACCGACGGGGTTGGGCGGCCACCGCGGGCGCCCATCAGGTCGGCGGCAGGGTCGCCTCGTGGTCACGGCACACCTGGGCCGTGCGGGACGAGTGGCGGACCTGCGGCATGTGGCGATCATGCCACGCGGTCCACCTGAGCTGCACCGGTGCGGCGGTCCCCAGGGCAACGCATACGCGAAACCGCATGCCCTGTTCTCGATGGTGTGACGCGTCCACCCCGTAGGGCGGCAGGCCGCGCAGGTGATCGGTGGCTGACGTGGAGAGTCAGGCGACTTACACAGGTACCAGCGGCACTAGTTTGGCTGCCTGCCGAGAAGAAGGAAGTAGCCCGGTGGCGGTCCGGCATCGCCCACGGAGCCGGCGAGACCGGCACCGATTCGGGCGGGAATCGGGGGAGCAGATTGGGAGCAGCGGGCCGCACCCAACGGCGCTGAACGGCTCCCAATGGCTCTGACCTGCGCGGGTCGTCTCCGCCCGACCTGCGGCTGTTTGCGTTTGTCCTGGTCAGAGCGTTGCGGACCGTTCCTTGACACAGCTGCGCTCAACGGCGCTGAACGGACTTCAGCGGCTCTCTATTCTGCCTGCCAGGGGCAGGTGTGGGGGAGCGGCAGGTAAGGGGCAGAAGAGGTGCTGAACGTTTCCTTGGGAGCAGGGTGCGTGCAGGAGCGGCGGCCAGCGTTGGCGGCGAGCGGCTTGGGGAGAGGAAGAGGTCTCCGTTCTGATTGCGGGTAGGGGGTGCTGACCAGGGACGATGGAGGCCGTGACCTCTTCTCGAAGTCGGAAGCGCGAATTGATATGCCGAGCCCTGCGAACGCACCCATCAGCAGGCTCTCGCCTGCTGATCAACCCTTCGCGTTATCGGGGGAACCTCAAGTACGCTCGCGCCTGCCGCCGAGGCTCTGCCCGACCGAACCGGCCAGCCACCCGCGCGAACAAGAGGGCAGAGGGGTTCATTGCTCGCCGGCAGCGCGGCCCGTGAACATTTCGATGAGTGCCGGACTCCCGGGGGCGTGTCGTCAGGACGTCGCCGACCCGGTCGCCAACTGCCTGCTCTGCTGTGCCGCCCATTGGGCGGCTGCTGCGGCGACCGGGATCGTCGGGTCCACCAACCACGCGGCCTCGAGGCCGTAGCAGAAAGCGATGATCTCCATTGCCTTGAGCTGCGGGTCGATGTCCTCCCGCATCTCGCCGCGCTCTTGTGCGGACCGGAGGGTCGCCGTCACGCGGTCGATCGTCGTTCGGTAGCCATCGACCAGCCGTGGGTGGAGGTCGGTGTCAGGGCTGACATTTTCGCCGAGGACGACGGTGTTCATGCCGAGCAGGCTGGCCACCTTCCCGTCGTGCTGGCTGGGCCAGCTGGCCATGTGCTTGGCGATGATGTCGACGATCTTGATGCCGGGGTCGGGTCCGTCGCCCCACAGCCACTGCTCGGAGAAGGCCAGGTGGCGATCCATGACGGCGTTGAGCAGGGCCTCCTTGCTGCGGAAGTGATAGAGCAGCCCGGTCTGTGACACGCCGGCCTCGGCCGCGATGTCGGCGAGGCTGGTGCCGCGCGCTCCGTTGCGGGCGATGAATCGTACGGCGACGTCGACGATGCGGTCCCGTGTCTCGAGGCCCTTCGCTGAGGTCTTGGGCTTCTGGGCAGGGGGCACGGTCGATCTCCTCGCGATGGTCGGGGACGGTCATCGCCAAGTATAGACAAACCGACTGAGCACTCGGTAGCTTCTGCGAAACAGACTGAGTGCTCAGTCTTAACTTTGGCGAGAGGTGCGATCGAATGAGTGCAGCTTCCCGGCGGGGAACCCCGGTCGTCCGTGAGGAAGACACTCCGCTGCGGCCGCACGAGCAGGTTCAGGCCTTCCTGGACAGTTCCGGATCATCACCCGACCCCTGGGCCACCGACATCGCGGCCGTGCGGGCGGACGCACGTGCGAAGGTCCTGGCCGTGACCGGCGAGCCGGCGCCGGTGGCCTCTGTCGAGTCGGTCGACGCGGACGGCGTACCGGCTCGGCTCTATCTGCCCACGGGTGCGGAACGAGAGGTGCTGGTCTGGGCGCACGGCGGCGGCTGGATTCACGGAGACCTCGACACCGCCGATGGCGTCGCCCGGGCACTCGCGAACCGGGCCGCGTGCGGGGTCCTGTCCATCGACTACCGGCTCGCGCCCGAGCACCCGTTTCCAGCCGGCTTTGACGACACTTGGACGGCCGTCACCTGGGCACGCCACAACTTCGGCAGCGTGGCTGTCGGTGGGGACAGTTCGGGCGGCAATCTCGCCGCGGCGGCCGCGCTCAAAGCGCGTGATGAAGGCGTTCGGTTGGCCGCCCAACTCCTCGTCTACCCGGCACTCGACAGCGTCGAGAACACCGACTACAAGGTCGCGTTCCGGCGGCGGTACGAGACCTTCGCGGGCCGGTCGGGTTTCGGCTCCAACAGCTACCGTCGGCTCCAGCACATCTGGGCGACGTACGCTCCCGACCCAGCACACCGCAAGGCGTCGTATGTATCCCCGCTGCACGCTGAATCTGTGCGCGGTGTCGCGCCTGCGACGATCATCACGGCCGAACACGATTTCCTCCGCCGCGAGGCCGAGGACTATGCCCGGCGTCTGGAGGCGGCCGGCGTGCCGGTCGAGCTGACCGAGTACGCGGGGCAGATCCATGGCTTCTTCGAGATGTTCGCCGTGATGACCGACGCGCATCACGCCGTTGGCAAGGCTGGCGACGCCGTACGCCGCGCGTTCCAGTCAACCCACACCATCGAGCCTTAAGGACTTCTCGTGCGATCACTGATCCATTACCGCGGAACCTTCCGGGCGGCCGGCGTCGCCGCGGCGGCTGCCCTGCTGCTGGCCGCCTGCGCACCCGGCGGCAACTCCGAAGCCGGCCCGGTGCCGTCCAAGCCGGTCTCCACCGATATCGGCAGCGAACCGGTCACCCTGAAGCTGCTCGTCACCAGCGGCGTCGACGTCCCGTTCTACACCGCTCTCGGCGAGCTGTTCCGCGCCAAGTACAGCAACGTGACCGTCAAGGTGGAGAACCAGGACTACGCCACCTTGACCACGACCATCGCGCGTACTCTCGCCGGGAACAACGTGCCCGACCTCGTCCGCGTGCCGCAGTTCGGCAACCTGACCAAGGACCACCTGCTGATCAGCCTCGACCCGTATGCGGAGGCGTATGGGTGGAACCAGTGGCCGCAGTCGCAGTTCGCCTCCACCCGCGTCGGCCCGGACGGCAGACAGCGGGGGACGGGCTCGTTGTACGCCGCGGGCGCTGGTTTTGGCCTGACCGGGGTGTATTACAACAAGGCGCTTGCGCAGCGGATCGGCATGACGCGGCCACCGGCGACTGTCGCCGAGTTCGAGCAGTTGCTCGCCAAGGCGAAGGACGCTGGGCTGCAGCCGATCATGACCAACGGCAAGGACGGCGGCAGCGTCTATCCGCTGCAGAACCTGGCGATGTCGTACGCCGGTGACGCGCAAGCCGTCCAGGACTGGAACTACACCAAGCCTGGCGCGAGCATCGACACGGCGGCGACGGTCAAGGCCGCCACGACATTGCAACGCTGGGGGCAGGCGGGATACCTGCCGGCCGACGTGAACGACATCGACCAGACCCGGGCACCGGCCGAGTTCATCAAGGGCAACGGTGTCTTCTTCCCAAGCGGTAACTGGCAGGCTCCGGGACTCGACAAGACCGGATCCGGTCAGTTCGGGTTTTTCCTGTTCCCGCCCGACGTTGCCGGTGGGCCGTCGTACGCGATGACCGCTGCCGCCAACCTCGGGATCCCGGCGAAGTCACCCCACGCTGACGTGGCGGCCGCGTTCCTGGACTTCGTGCAGACGGACCAGCAGGCGCGGCAGGAGACGGTGACCCTCGGCGGGCTGGTGCCGGCGGGCCCGTCGGACGCGCCAGCTCCGACCGCGCCCGAGGGGTCGGCGGTCGCCGCCACCGTCAGCGCGTTCCAGGAGTTGCTGAAGAACAACGGGCTGGCCGGCTTCATGGCTGACGCGACGGCTTCGATCCACGTCAACAGCCTCATCCCGCAAACGCAGCTGCTGCTGGCCGGCAAGACGACGCCCGAGGCGTTCGCGGCCAAGGTGCAGTCCGACTACGAGCGCGATCTCGGGCGATGATCGCGGCGAGCCGACCCAGGGGTGATGCGGTGCCGTCCGTCTCGACCCCGCAGGCGATGCGGCAGGCTTCGACCATGACCGACCCGTCGAGCGTTCCTGCGGCACGACAACCCGCCGCACGGCGCCCATCCGCACGTCGGCGGAGTTGGAGCGCGCTCCTCTGGGTTGCGCCAGCGTTCGGCATGTACGCCGTTTTCGTGCTGTTCCCGATGCTCCAGTCCGTGCAGTACTCGTTCTACGACTGGGACGGCATCGGGCCGGCGACGCCCGCCGGACTGGACAACTGGAAAGCGATCTTCACCCAGCCGGAGCTGCTGCAATCCGTGTTGAACGCGTTCGTCCTCGTCATCTTCTACACGGTCTTGCCGGTCGGGCTCGGTCTAGTCGCCGCGTCGTTCATCCGCGAACTGAAGCCCGGCGCGTTCAGCACCACCGCCCGGGTCCTACTGTTCGTCCCGCAGGTGCTTCCGCTGGTCGCGGCCGGTATCGCGTGGACGTGGATGTACTCCTCGGATGGCCTGGTCAATCAGATCCTGCGCGCGGTCGGCCTCGATCAGTACACGCGGGCCTGGCTCGGTGACTTCACTTTCGCTCTGCCCGCGGTCGGTGTGATCGGGGTCTGGGTCATGCTCGGCTTCTGCACGGTGCTGCTGCTGGCGGGCATCGGCAAGATCGACCCGGCACTGTACGAGGCGGCCCGGCTGGACGGGGCCGGGCCGGTCAGAGAGTTCTTCGCCGTGACGCTGCCCGGGTTGCGGCGCGAACTCGTCGTGTGCGCGACATTCACGATCATCGCCGCGCTGGCGAGCTTCGACGTCGTCCAGATCGCGACGCAAGGCGGTCCCGGCTACCAGACGATGGTGCCCGGCGTGCAGATCTACCGGTTGACGTTCCTGCAACAGCACGTCGGCCAAGCCTCGGCGCTCGCGGTGTTCCTGACCGTCGTCGTGCTGCTGGTCATCTGGCCGATCCAGCGTCTCGGGAGACAGAAATGACCACATCGGGCCTCGCCCATCGAGTAACACGCACTGGGATCCTGCTCGCGCTGATGCTGTTCGCCGTGGTGCCGCTGCTGAGCATGTTCACCACGGCACTGGCGGCGCCGGGCAGCACGCCGCAAGGCCTCAGCTGGCCCAGCGACCCGCACTGGCACAACTTCGTCGACGCGTGGAGCGCGGCGAACTTCGTCGCGCTGTTCCGCTCGAGTGCCCTCATCGTGCTTGGCGTCGTACCGGCCACGGTCGCGATGGCCACCGCCGCGGGCTACGCCCTTGCTCAGTTGAACGTGCCCTTCGGTAAGGCGATCTACGGTCTTCTCCTCGTCGGACTCACCCTGCCGTTCGAGGCGCTGATCACCCCGCTGTACTACGACCTGCGCAGCATGGGACTACTCGGGACGCGGCTGGCGATCGTCCTGCCGCTCATCGGACTACTCATGCCGTTCGGCGTCTTCTGGATGCGCGCACACTTTCTCGGCACCGAGCCCGCGCTCACCGAAGCCGCGAAAGTCGACGGCGCCAACACCTGGCAGACGTTCCGCCGCATCCACCTGCCGCTCGCCACCTCGGCGTGGTCCGCACTATCTGTGCTCTTCTTCCTCGCCAGCTGGAACCAGTACCTGCTACCCCTCGTCCTCGTCGACGACCCGACGAAACGGACCGTTGCCGGCGGGCTGGGCGCCTTCCAGGGCCAGTACGGCACCGACATCGTGCTGCTCTGCGCCGGATCCCTGCTGATCATCCTGCCCTCGCTGGTGATCTTCCTGATCTTCCAGCGCAACTTCGTCAAGGCGCTGATGCAAGGAGCCGTCAAGTGACTGCCCGAGTCTCGCACTTGGAGGTTCCATCGCATCCGGTCAACCGACTGCTTCAACGACCCGGCAGGCCAAGCCGCCGCGGCCGTCGCCCACCACCAGAACCGCCTCGAGACCGAGTTGAAGAAGATCCGCCGCTACCGGCTGATCGTCATTGACGAGGTCGGCTACATCCCGTTCGACCAAGACGCCGCGAACCTGTTCTTCCAACTCATCGCGTCGCGTTACGAGGTCGGCTCGGTCATGGTCACCTCAAACCTCCCCTTCAGCCGCTGGGACGAGACCTTCTCCGACGACGTCGCCGCTGCGGCGATGATCGACCGCCTCGTCCACCACGCCGAGGTCCTCACCCTGACCGGTGACTCCTACCGCACCCGCCAACGCCGCGAACTCCTGGCCAAGGAAAACCGCGCCAGCCGCGACCGACCACGCTCCGGGGGGTCAACTTTCCCGGACTCGTACGGGATCACCGGTTGTCGGAGCGTTGACAGCTGGTTTGTGGATTCGACCGCATGCCGGTTGAGGCAGTGGCCCGGGCCTCGGATGTCCGTCCGAGGCCCGGGCTCCGGGTCCTGTGTTGTCATCCGAGCGGGATGGGGCTTCGCTGGCGCAGCCCACACCCGATGGCGAGGTGGAGAGGGTGCTGGGACGTACGCCAGTGGAGTTCAGGTCAGCCGGCGATCTGGCCAAACCGATGGACAGGTTGCCCGCCACTACTCCCGTTCGGATCGCGGACCGTGCCCGGGGCCGATCCCTGTCTCGACGAGGGCACCGAGAGTCGCATCACCGCCGTGATCGCTGTCGAGCGCATCGAGGCAGGTACCTCGAGAAGGCCTGGCCGGGAGCAGACGGATCCGGCGGGTCCAGGGGTGGCCGAGGTTCTGCTCGGGACGTACATCGTGGCCGAGAATCAGCCGGTGCCGGATCACATGGTGGCGTATCGGGCATTCGAGCGTGCCTTCGAGGCGCTCAGTTCTCACTCAGATCAGTCGCTGTTGTCGCTGGTGACCTTGAGGGCGACACCTAAGCGCCTGGCCAGAAGTCTTGTCCGTAACTGTCGGGTAGCCAGGGTGAGGTCCAGGGCGCGGTGGTGGTGAGGTTCTGGTCGGGTGTTCGGT
>NZ_JBFAKM010000075.1:0-12747 GCF_040655695.1 Polymorphospora sp. NPDC050346
GCATCGCTCTCCTCACCACTCGGGCGGCGCGGGCGGGCGCGCGGGGCGCGCCCGGCGGCTGGGGGTGCCCCGCCGGCCCCCCCCCCCACGCCGGCATCAGTGACAGCCCACCGGGCCGCCGGCGTCGAGGACCGCGCCGTCGACGTCGACGAACTGCCACGAGTAGCTGTCGACCCCCAGGTCCAGCCTGAGTACGCCGTTGACCCGCAGCCGCACCTCGCTGTTGGCCCGTACGGTGCCGAACTCGCGCGGGGTGGCGCCCCCGGTGCCGACCACGAACTCACGGATCCCCGCCGGCGACCCGACCGCGTCCGGGGTCTGCGGCGCGAACCGCTCGTACGAGTGGTCGTGCCCGTTGAGGACCACGTCGGCGCCGGCGGCGTACAGCGCGTCCCAGAACGGCCGCATGTTGGGGAAGTTGCCGTGCGTGCCGCCGGAGCTGAACATGGGCCGGTGCCAGAAGGCGAGCACGCACCGCTTCGTGTTCGCCGCCAGGTCGGCCCGCAGCCAGGCGACCTGCGGGCCGCCGGCCGACCGCTCGTACTCCGAGTTCAGCGACACGATGTGCCAGTTGCCGAGGTCGAAGCTGTACCAGCTGGTGCCGGCCGGCCGGGCCAGGTCGCCGAAGTACTCGAAGTAGCCGCGCGCGCCGTCGCCGAGGATGTATTCGTGGTTGCCCGGCGTGGGCCGGGTCCGGTCCTTCAGCCGGCCCCAGCTCGGCTCGTAGTACGCCCGGTACTCCTCGATGGTGCCGTCGTTGTTCTGGTTGTCGCCGAGCACCAGGACGGCGTCCGGGTCGATCGCCAGCGCCCGTTCCGACGTGCGCCAGTGGGCGCACGAGGTGCCGGTGCAGCGGGTGGCAATGTCGCCGGCCGCGACGACGACGTGCCCGCCGCCCGGCCCCGGGTCGGGGTCGGCGACGAGGGCGGCGACCTCGGCCACGCTGGCCCAGCCGTTGCCCTCGGCACTGTTCCACCAGGCCAGCCGTACGAAGCGGGCGCCGGTCGGGGCCGCGAACGGGGAACTCTCGAACCCGGCGGTGGTGCCGGTGCTGCGGCCGGCCCACACCTTGGTGAAGGCGGTGCCGTCGGTGGAGGTGTAGACGGTGAAGTCGTTCCACCGCAGGTCGCCGCGGTGCCAGGCGACCTTGACCCCGCACAGGTCGCGGGCGGCGCCCAGATCGAGGGTCAGCGCGGCGCCGAATCCCTGGCCCGACCAGCGGGTGCCGAGGCTGCCGTCGACGGCCCGCGGCGGTGGGTTCGCCGCCTCGTGGGTGCTGGCGGTGGCGGTGGCCGGCACGGCGGTGCCGCAGCCGGGGATGGCCGGCACCACGTCGGACGGTACGTCGGCGGCGGTCGCGGCCCCGCCGACCAGTGCCGTCGCGGCGACCAGGAGCCCGGCGAGCGCTCCTCGGCCGGCCCGGGCCACGCCGGGGCGGGCCCGGGCCGCGCCACGCCGCGGCCAGGGGGTGTCGGTCGTCCGGGTCATGAGCCGAGCACCGCCGCCTCGGTGATGCTGCCCCAGCCGTTGCCCTCGGCGTTGTTCCACCAGGAGACGCGGACGAACCGGGCGTCGCGCGGGGTGAAACGCTCCGTCTCCGGCGCGGTCGTCGCGCCGGTGCTGCGGCCCTCCCACGCCTTGGTGTAGGTGACGCCGTCGGTGGAGGTGTAGACGGTGTAGTCGTTCCACCGCACGTCGCCGCGGTGCCAGGCGACGGTGGTGCCGCACAGCCGCCGGGCGGTGCCGAGGTCGAGGGTCAGCGCGGCGCCGAAACCGTGCCCCGACCAGCGGGTGCCGAGGCTGCCGTCGACGGCCTGCGCCGGTGGGTTCGCCGCCTCGTGGGTGCTCGCCGAGACCCCGGCGACCGGGACCGCGCCCGCGCAGCCGCCGGGCCCGCCGGGGGCCACGTCGGCGTACGTCGCCCGTTCGTCGCCGACGCGTACCTCGTCGTGGAACATGACGCGGCGGTCGACGGTGGAGGCCCGGTCGGGGAACGCCCAGTCCCACTTGTAGATGCCGAGCTTGAAGTACGGCGACCTCGGGCCGCCGCCGTGCACCGGACCGGTCCGGGAGACCACCTGGACCCCGTCCCGCCACACCTCCAGCAGGCCGGCGCCGTCGGTGCGCCACCGGACGTGGAAGACCCAGTCGGTCCAGCCCCCGGTGCGGTACGGCCCGAGGTCGATGAACTCGCCCTGGAAGTCGATCTGCCAGCGGCCCTTGCCGGTCAGCAGCGCCAGCGGCGGCGATCCACCGGGGCAGCCGCTGTCGCACTGGTGCCACTGGGTGACGATCTCCGACGAGGTGTCGTACGCCCAGGTCGGGTCGAGGTTGATGCTGAAGCCGTACCAGCGCTCGGCGTTCGCCGGCTGCGCGTCGGGCTGGTTGATCTCGGCGCGCCTGCTGCCCGCGGCCGGGCTCGGATCGGTGCGGTTCAGTTCGAACCGCACCGCGTGCCCGCCCGCGCGGACCGGTGCGGTGACCATGGTCGCCCCGTGGTCGGTGACGAACTGCTTGTAGAACCCGGCCGGGGGTGTCGCCGGCAGGGTGCGGTCGGCCGGGTTCTCCCAGTCGAGGGTGCGCAGGACGCCGGTCGGGTCGGCGCCCGCCGGCTGGGCCGCCACCACGGCGACCGCCAGCCCCAGCGTCGCGGCGACCGCTGCGGCCATGGGTCGGTTACGGATCGATGCCATACGTCGCTCCCGTCGGATCGGCAGGGATCGGCAGGAATCGGGCGGGGCCGGATTTGTCCGGCACCGCCCGAACCCTTGGCAGCGTCGTACAGTGGATCGACAACCGTCATGAGTAACAGATGCTCAGGCCGGCCGCTTTCAGCTCGCGGTGCAGGTCACCGCCGGTACGCCGTTGGTGCCGGTCCAGGAGCCGATGAAGCCGAAGTTGGCCGTGCCACCGGCGGGCAGGCTGCCGTTGTACGCCACGTTGCGGGCGGTCACCGCCGCGCCGCTGCTGGTCAGGTTGGTGTTCCAGGACTGGCTGACCGACTGGCCGTTGCCGAACCGCCAGGTGACCGTCCAGCCGGCGATCGGCGCCGCACCGGCGGTCACCTTCACGTCGCCCTGGAAACCGCCCTGCCACTGCCCGACGATGCTGTAGGCGGCCGTGCAGCTCTTGCCGCCCGGCGGTGGGGTGGTCGGCGGGGGCGTGGTCGGCGGCGGGGTCGTGGGCGGAGGCGTCGTCGGCGGAGGCGTCGTCGGCGGCTGCGTCGTCGGCGGCGGCGTGGTCGGCTGGACACCGCCGTAGACGGTCGCCTCGCGCGACGTGGTCCGGATGCCGTTCGCCCCGTTGAAGATCCGCTGCCCCCACGAGGTGAGCGCGTTGACGTTGAAGTTCGTCACCATGTCGAGGTATTCGACGCCGCCCCCGTTGCCGCTCCACGACCAGCCGATGTAGCCGATCCCGTGGGTCGTGGTGTACGACATGATCGTGTCTTCGTCGGGGTTGCCGTCGGAGTGGTTGAACCCGAACTCGCCGACCACGATCGGCAGCCCGGCGGTCCGGAACCGGCCCAGGTAGTCGGTGACCTCGGCGGCGGTGTCGAAGACGCCGTACATGTGCACCGAGAAGACGGTGTTGCGGTCGGGGTCGCTGGCGAAGACCGCCGCCGCGTTGTCGCGCATGGTGAACTGCCAGTCCTGGCCCCAGTTCGGGGCGTCGACCATGATCTGGTGGTCGAAGCCGGCGTCACGCAGCCGGTTGATCGCGCTGGAGGTCGCCTGCACCCAGCCCGGCGTCACCGGGTTGTTGCCGATCGGCTCGTTGCCGATGTTGACGATGATGTACTTCTCCTGGCCGGCCAGCACGTCCCGCAGGCTGATCCAGTAGTCGACCGCCCGGTCCAGGGTCACCGCGCCGGCCTGTTCGCCGTACCCGGTGGTGTCGTGGTTCTCCAGCACGCAGATGAGCTTGTTCTGCTTGCACAGCGCGACCACGTTGGCGACGTCGGCCGGCCCGTTGGCGGACCAGCGGCCACCGCTGAGGACCACCCGGACGGTGTTGGCACCCAGCGACTTGATGTTGGCGAACGAACTGGTCTGGTGCGTGTACCAGGCGTGCGGGTGACTCACGCCCCGCATGATGAACTGGTTGCCGTTGGACTCGTAGATCTTGCCGCCGCTGACGTAGAAGCCGGTGGCGGCGTGCGCGTTCGGCACGAAGACGAACAGGGCGGCGAGGGTGGCGAGCAGCGTCGCACCGGCGACGGTTAGTCGTGTTTTCATGACCTGCCTCAGGAAGTGCCCATGGCGGGCGAAGACGTCGGGACTGGCAGTCGCTGCCCGACAACTGCCAACCGGCTCCCTGCGGCTCGCATCAGACTAGGCACGTACATCAATCAAGTCAACCGGTTAAGTGGCCGCCGACGTTACCCCGACCGCACACCGGGTAAGCCGTCGCGTCCGCGAAGCCCCGGAGGCCAAACAGATGCGAGCAGTCACCTGGCACGGCAAGCGCGACGTACGGGTGGAGACGGTGCCCGACCCCGCGATCCAGCAGCCCACCGACGCCATCATCCGGGTCACCTCCACCGGCATCTGCGGCTCCGACCTGCACCTGTACGAGGTCATGGGCCCCTTCATGGGCGAGGGCGACATCCTCGGCCACGAACCGATGGGAGTGGTCGAGGAGGTCGGCGACGAGATCACCAACCTCGCCCCCGGCGACCGGGTGGTCGTCCCGTTCCAGATCGCCTGCGGCCACTGCTACATGTGCGGCCTCGGCCTGCCGACCCAGTGCGAGGTCACCCAGGTCCGCAACACCGGCATGGGCGCCGCCCTCTTCGGCTTCTCCAAGCTCTACGGCGAGATCCCGGGTGGACAGGCCGAACTACTGCGGGTGCCGCAGGCCCAGTACGGCCCGATCAAGGTCCCCGACGGCCCGCCCGACGACCGGTTCGTCTACCTGTCCGACGTCCTCCCGACCGCCTGGCAGGCGGTGGAGTACGCGGCGATACCGCCCGGCGGCAGCCTCGTCGTGCTCGGCCTCGGCCCGGTCGGCGACATGTGCACCCGCATCGCCCGGCACCGCGGGGCCGGCCAGGTGATCGGCGTCGACCTGGTCCCCGAACGCGTCGACCGGGTCCGCCGCAACGGCATCGACGTGCTCGACCTGCAGGACTACGACGAGGGCATCGCCGACGCCATCCGGGAACGCACCGACGGCCGTGGCCCCGACTCGGTCGTCGACGCGGTCGGCATGGAGGCGCACGGCGACCCGATGGGCACCGTCGCCCAGCGGATGTCCGGCACCCTGCCCGACTCGATCGGCTCCCGGCTGATGGCCCGCGCCGGCCGGGACCGGCTCGCCGCCCTGCACCTGGCCAGCGACATCGTCCGGCGCGGCGGCACCATCTCGGTCATCGGCGACTACGGCGGCACCGCCGACCCGCTGCCGCTGCTCACCCTCTTCGACAAGCAGGTGACGCTGCGGATGGGACAGGCCAACGTGCGGCGCTGGTCCGACGCCATCATGCCGCTGGTCACCGCCGACGACGACCCGCTCGGCGTGGACAACTTCGCCACCCACCGGCTGCCCCTGGCCGACGCCCCCAGGGGCTACGAGATGTTCCAGAAGAAGGAGGACGGAGTAGTGAAGGTGTTGTTGCGCCCATGACGACGACGAACCCGCCCGACCCGACCCCGGCGCCGCGTACCGCGCCGCCGCCCGCCCCGGACCGGCCGGTCCGCGCCACGGCCGGGGACCGGCCCGTACGCCGCACGCTGCGCCGCGAGCCCGGCCTGCGCCGGCGCCGGATCTGACAACCCGGGTACGGCGCGCAGGTTTGCCACGGCCACGACCGGTTACCACGGTCGGCAAGAATGCCGTGGAAGGGATCCGCATGGTCGCCGTGGGCTACACCCTCATGTCCGAACAGACCGCGCCGAAGCAACTCGTCGACTACGCGGTGCGCAGCGAGCACGCCGGCTTCGACCACGCCGTCGTCTCCGACCACTTCTATCCGTGGCTGGAGTCCCAGGGCCACTCCCCCTACGCCTGGTCGGTGCTGGGCGCGATCGCCCACGCCACCCAGCGCATCGAGCTGATGTCGTTCGTAACCTGCCCGATCCGCCGCTACCACCCGGCGGTCGTGGCGCAGAAGGCGGCGACCGTCGGGGTGCTCTCCGACGGCCGGTTCACCCTCGGGCTCGGCGCCGGCGAGAACCTCAACGAGCACGTCGTCGGAGCGTGGCCGCACGTACGGCAGCGGCACGAGATGTTCGAGGAGGCGTTGCAGATCATCCCGCCGCTGCTCGACGGCGAGACGCTGTCGTACTCCGGCGAGTACTACGACGTGCCCGAGGCGTACCTGTGGGACCGGCCGGCGGACCGGGTGCCGATCGCGGTGGCCGCCTCCGGTCCGGCGTCGTGCGAACTCGCCGGCTCGTACGCCGACGGCCTCATCGCCACCGAGCCCGACCCCGAGGTCATCGCCCTGTTCGACGACGCCGGCGGGGCCGGCAAGCCCCGGTACGGGCAGGTCGCGATCTGCTACGGCCCGGACGAGGAGGAGTGCCGCCGGATCGTGCACGACCAGTTCCGCTGGTTCGGCCTCGGCTGGAAGGTCAACGCCGACCTGCCCGGCCCGGAGTCGTTCGAGAGCGCGACCCGGTTCGTCCGGGAAGAGGACGTCGCGTCCTCGATCCCGTGCGGGCCCGACCTCGAGCGGCACGTCGCCGCGTTCAAGCGGTTCGTCGACGCCGGCTTCACCCACGTGGCGGTGGTCCAGGTCGGCGGGGCGAGCCAGCCGATGTTCCTCGACTGGGCAGAGCGGGAACTCGTGCCGCGACTGCGGGAGCTGTGATGCGGATCGGAAACGTCGAGGTCCGCCCGCTCGGCGGCGGGCTGGGCTGCCTGCTGATGATCCTGTTCTCGGTACTCGCGTCGATCGTGCTGACCGTCCTGGTCAACATGCTGTTCTAGGCGCCGGCCGGCGACCGGGGTCCCGCCCGACCGCCACACCGGTCGGCCCGGCCGGCGGACGGGCCGGTCAGCGCCCCGATCTCGGATCGGGGCGGCGCAGGCCGAGCGCGACCAGCACGCCGCGGGCGGTGGCGGCGGCCGGCCGCCAGATCGTGTCGCGCACCCAGCGGCCGGCCGGGACGACGGTCACCCGCCACAGCCAGCCGACCGCCCGCGCGACCGGCACCACCGTGTGCCGCCACAGCCAGCGCAGCGCGAGCCCGACCGGTCGCAGCAGCAGGCGGTAGAGGAAGCCGAGCACCGCGCCGACGGCCCGCCAGGCCCAGACCAGGGCCGCCCACAGCACCGCGGCGACGAGGACGACGCCGGGCCGGACCGCCCGCCAGCCGGACCGCAGCCCACGACCCAGCCAGCGGGCCACGGCGAGCAGCGCGCGGCCGACGGCCCGCAGCGCCGGCCGGAACACCCGGAACAGCCACCGGAGCGGCACGACCAGCAGGTAGTGGCCGAGCCAGCCCAGCGGCCGCCACAGCAGGTTGACGAACAGCCAGCACAGCGGGCGCCAGACGACCCGGTCGAGGAACCAGCCGAGCGGGCGCAGCAGGTAGCGGTAGAGGAACCGGCCGACCGGGCTGAGCACGAACCGGCCGAACGCGACCAGCGCCGCCCAGCCCAGCCGCACGGGTACGACGAACACCAGCGCGAGCAGCCGGACCGGCCACCGGATCCAGGCGGGTACCTCCGGGTCGGGGGTGGCCCGGACGGGCGGGCGGGGGCTGCGGCGGCGGGTCACGTCAGCACGATAGTCAGGCCGTACCAGTGCGGCGGCGCGTGGTGATCGTTAGTTGTTCCGCTGTTGTCCGTACGGCGTGTCGAACTGCTGGGCAGCAGACGATCACGGGTGCCTCTGGCGGTTTGCCGAGGAAGGACCCCAAGGTGTTGTGGTCCACAGCGAAGTCGGCGTACGCACAGGCAAATTCGCCTCTGTGGGGCGTGACAGTGGTATCCGGCGTCGGGGCGGGCCGGAGGACGGGGCCGGTGCAGCGGTTGGGCAGTCAGCCGACCGGGGACAGATCGAGGTCGGCGATCACGGGATAGTGGTCCGACGCCCATTCGGTGTCGCCGCCGGTGACCACCCGGCAGTCGCGGGCCAGCGCCGCGACCGGTGCCGTACCGAGGATGTAGTCCAGCCGCATGCCGGAGAACTCGGCGCCACCACCGCGCGTCGTCGGCGCCGTGTGCGTCACCTCGCCCGTCCCGGCCCGGCGGAAGAGGTCGACGAACCCGGCCCGGTCGAGCGCGGCGACCGCCCGGGTGTCGACCGCGCCACGGGTCAGGTGCCGCCCCCGGTACGCCGGCGGCAGGCGCTCGATCCGCTCCCGGTGGTCGGTCCACGGGTCGAGCGAGTTGAGGTCGCCCATCAGCAGCACCATCGGGACCCCACCGGTCCCCCGCCGGGGCCGGGCCGGCGCGGTGAGCCAGCCGGCCTCACGCAGCCGCCACCCGCCGGAGTACGGCTGGAGGTGGGTGCCGAGCACGGTCAGCGGGCCGCGGTCGGTGGCGACGGTGACCCGGGCGGCAGCGTGGTGGAACGGCCGGTGCACCGAGCCGGCCGCCACGATCCGGGCCGGCGGGCGGACCAGGACCGCGACCGGCTGGCCGGACACCGACCGGGCCAGGTGCCCGGTCATCCCCCAGCTCTCGGCCAGCCCGGCGAGCCGGCGCCGGTCGAAGCCGCGCAGTTCCTGCAGGGCGAGCAGGTCGGGACGTATCCGGTCGACGACGGCCGCGACCCCGGCGAGCCGGGACTGGTCGGCGCCGTCGTACCCGCCGGTTTTGATGTTGTAGGTCATCGCCCGCACGGCCATGCTTCCACCGTCGCACGCCGGCCCGGCCCGGGTCCCCCGACCCGCGCCGCGCTAGCGGCTGCCGGCGGTCTCCAGTTCGGCGGAGACGGTGTCGTCGTCGGGCAGGGTCGCCGGCTCGTTGCCGGCGTGCACGTCGGCGTTGGGGCGGACCACCCAGTAGAGCAGCCCGATCCACAGCCCGGTCAGCAGCATCGCGCCGACGAAGTCGCTCGGGTGGTGCATGCCCCGGTACATCCGCGACACCGCGACCCCGACCGGCATGATCACGGCGGCGGCCACCGCGAGCCAGCGCAGCACCCGGCCCGTACGCGGCCAGAGCAGCACGGCGATGGCGACCCACAGGCACATGGTCGCGGCGATGTGGCCGGACGGGAACGACGCCGTCGGCATCGGGCCGTCGAGGTTCTCCACCGGCGGCCGGGGCCGGTCGACGGCGCGGGCGGTGGCGAGGAAGAGGGTCAGTTCGCCGAACATGGTCAGGGCCACGAAGACCACCGGCCGCCAGCGCCGCCAGGCGGCGAGCACCAGCGGGCAGAAGACCAGCGAGACGAGCAGGATGGCGTGGGTGTCGCCGGCCTTGCTCCACCAGTGGCTGAAGTCGTCGAGTGCCGGGGTGCGGTGGTCGGCGAACCACTGCGGGACGGCGGTGTCGATCCGGTCGACGAAGGTGTCGTCGGCGTAGTAGCTGACCAGCATCCCGAACGCGAACAGGACGCCGAAGACCAGCACCCAGCCGGTGATGATCTCGGCGATGCCCAGTCGGGCCTTCGGCAGGATCTTCTCCTCGTCGGGGGCGGGGGCGATCTCGTGTGCCGCCTCGGGTTCGAGGCCCTCGATCAGGTGCGGCACCCGCTGGCCGACCTCCAGGCGCCACAACCGGAAGGCGTACGCGGTGACGCCGAGCCAGGCCAGCCCGAGCAGCCAGCCGGCGATCACGTCGCTGACGAAGTGCACGCCCAGCGCGACGCGGGTGAACCCGATCAGGAAGACGACGGTGGCCACGACCGCGATCGCCGGCCGGCGCCAGCGCGGCGCCAGCGCGGGCAGGAAGACCAGCAGCAGCGCGCCGTACGCGACGATGGAGCCGAGCGCGTGTCCACTGGGGAAGCTGTTGCCGGCCGAGCCGGCGAGCGTCACCTCGACGGCGGGGCGCAGCCGGCCGACGAGCAGTTTCAGGGCCGGGTCGAGGAACAGTGCGCCGGCACCGGCGACCACCAGGTAGATCGCCAGCCGGGGCTGGCGGCGGATGAGCAGGCCGACGACGGCCACCGAGACCAGCCAGAGCATGATCGGCCGGCCGCCGAGGTCGGTGATCGCCCGCAGTACGGTGACCAGCGGCCCCTGCTCGGAGATGACCCGGTTGAGTTCGGCGGCGGTGCCGTGGTCGAGGTCGTACAGCGGCCCGAACCCGACCCGGACCAGCATCAGCAGCAACCCGAACCCGAGTCCGCAGCCGACGACGAGGAGCAGTCCGGCGAGGCTGCGACCGGCGAAGTGTTCCAGCGGCCGTAACGGGACCCGCCTGGTCCGTTCGAGTTCGGTGCCCACGCCTACCTCCCTGGGATGCCTGGCAGCCCGATACCCGATCGGGCCGCCCGGTACACCGGAAGCACATCGACGTGCGCCTAAGGGGTGGTCGTCCCGACCGGCCGCTGCCCGTCCGGCCGATCACGGTCGGGCCGATCGCGGTCGGGCCGATCGCGGTCAGGCCGATCGCGGTCAGGCCGATCACGGTCAGGCCGATCACGGTCAGGCCGATCACGGTCGGGCTGGTCGCGGTCAGGCTGGTCGCGGTCGGGCTGGTCGCGGTCGGGTTCCCAGCGGTCGGGGTGGGCCGGGTCCGGGGAGCCGACCCGCAGCGCCTCCAGTTGGGCGGCGAACGACAGGCCGAGGAACAGCGCGATCCCGGTCAGGTTGGCCCACAGCAGCAGCGCCATCATGCCGGTCAGGGCGCCGTACGTCTGACCGAACGCGTCACTGACCCGCACGTAGACGCCGAGCAGGGCG
The DNA here is from genome assembly GCF_040655695.1 of Polymorphospora sp. NPDC050346. Taxonomy (NCBI): domain Bacteria; kingdom Bacillati; phylum Actinomycetota; class Actinomycetes; order Micromonosporales; family Micromonosporaceae; genus Polymorphospora; species Polymorphospora sp. NPDC050346. The sequence continues at coordinate 10,812 of NZ_JBFAKM010000075.1, forward strand.
CTGGCCAGCCACCACAGGGCGGTGGCGAGGCCGGCGCCGAAGAACAGCCAGGACAGGCCGGGCTGGCGGCGGCGCGGCGCGTACCGGAACAGGGCCGCGACGGCGACGACGATCAGCACCAGGCTCAGCGGCCAGCGGACCACGTTCCAGACCGTGTTCGCGAGTTCGCCCCAGGCGTAGTGGCGCTGCACCGAGTCGCCGAAAGCGCGGCCGGCGACCAGGACCAGGAAGCCGGCCAGGGCGGGCAGGCCGGCGCCGACGGCGAGGGTGGCGGCGCGGACGTACTTGCGCAGCGCCGGCCGGTCGCGTTCGACGCCGTAGATCCGGTTGGCGCCGCGTTCGATCTGCGCCATCGCGGTGGTGAGGGCGAACAGGCCGGTGAACATGCCCAGGGTGAGGGCGACCTCGCCGACGTCCTCGGTGCGGTCGTCGTCGGTGAGCAGCTCGCGGACCATCTCGACACTGGCACCCGGGGTCAGCGCGGTCACCGTGTCGGCGACGACCTGCCCCCCGGACTCGACGCCGAGGTCGGTGATCAGGCCGGCGAGGGCGATCAGGAACGGCACCACGGCCAGGCACAGTTGCAGGGCCAGGGCGCGGGAGTGGCTGAACCCGTCGCCGTAGCGGAACCGGATGAACGCGTCGCGCAGCAGGTGCCAGCCGCCGTGCCGGCGCAGCGTGTGCCAGGCGTCGTCGGCCGACAGTTCCTCGTCGGCCATGCACCGCGTCTCGGGTACGAGCCGGGTGCTGCTCACCGCCGGTCCTGGGCCCGTTCGACGAGTTTCTCGCCGCGCTCGCCGGCGGCGTCGGCGTCGACGGTCAGGTCGGGGGCGTCCTCCGGGCGGGGTACGCACAGCCACAGCGCCGCCGGCCGGACGGTGGCCTCGAGGGCGCGGCCGGGTTCGATGAGGTCGCCGTCGAGTTCGCGGGGCTGCTCGCGGTTGCTGGTGATCGACACCTGCCGGCCGCGGTAGACCTGCATCCTGGGCACCCGGCCCCGGCGGCGGACCAGTGCCCAGCCCATCGCGAGCCAGTGCCGGATGGTGCGCGGGGTCAGCACGGCGACGTCGAGCAGGCCGTCGTCGGGTTCGGCGTTCGGCAGCAGGGTGACACCGCCCTGGAGCCGGCCGACGTTGGCGACCAGTACGGTGCGGGCCCGGGTCCGTACCGGGGGCCGGTCGTCGACGCGGATCTGCACCCGCATCGGGCGGTCCCGCAGATGCCGGACCGCGCCGACGACGTACGCCGGCCAGCCGATGCGGGCCTTGGTCTTCTCCGAGGTGGCGGCGAGCATCTTCGCGTCGAAGCCCATGCCGGCCATCACCACGAAGTAGCGGTCGCCGAGCCGGCCGACGTCGAGCTGGCGCAGGCCGCGCTCGACGGCGACCTCGATGCCGGCGGCGAGGTCGGTCGACAGGCCCAGGTTGGCGGCGAGCAGGTTGCCGGTGCCGGCCGGCAGGATGGCCAGGGCCACCTCGGTGCCGACGAGCCCGGCGACGCAGGACATCACGGTGCCGTCGCCGCCACAGGCGAAGACGACCTCGACGCCGGCCTCGACGGCGTGGCGGGTCTGGCCCTCGCCGGGGTCGTCGACGGTGGTCTCCAGCCACATCGGCTCGGCCCAGCCGGCCCGCGCCAGCGCGCCGTCGACGGTGGCACGCAGTTCGCCCAGGTCGGTGACCTTGGCCGGGTTGACCACCACCGCGGAACGTACCGCTTCAGTTCGCCGGTCCACGGCGCCAGTGTGCAGCACCGGGCGCCGGCCGGCGAGTGGAAGCGGGGGTGACGATCCGCGCACCGGAAACCGGTTTCGACGCGGCCCGCGCGGGGGACGACAACGGCTCCTACCACATCTACAACCAGTTCGGGTTCGGCAACTACGGCTACGCGGCGGCGGCCAGCTACGTGCTGTTCGTCGCGATCGTGGCGCTGTCGG
>NZ_JBFAKM010000076.1:0-12687 GCF_040655695.1 Polymorphospora sp. NPDC050346
CTTCCAAACTGATTACGCGAGTTCGATTCTCGTCGCCCGCTCCATACCGCTCCGGCCCAGGCCAAGGGCCATATCCCCTGATCCCGGGCCGGGCAACCTCTCCCCTACTTCGATCTTGCGGGCCATTCGTGGGCCATTAGCTCTTGCGACGCTTCCGGCCGGTCTGCTTGGCAATCCGGCGATCCATGGCCGAGGCAATCTCCCGGTCCCGCTCGCTGGTGGCGTGCTGGTAGATCAGCGCGGCCCTCATGCTGGCGTGGCCCATCCGGTGCATGAGTTCCCGAGTGCTGGCGCCGGCCGCAGCCGCGAGGTTGTTCCCGGTGTGCCGCAGATCGTGAAAGTGGAAGCCGGGCAGCCCGACCGAGGCGACCGTCTTAGTCCACCTGGTCGCAGCACTGAACCCGCTCGACCGCAGTAGGCCCCCCTTGGCGCCGGTGAAGACGATGGCACCGGCACCTTCTTCTACATAGGCGTCAAGGTGGGTTCGCAGTGCTTCCACGGCGGCGGACGGCACGGCTACGACGCGGACGCCGGCAGCCGACTTGGGCGGGCCGAACTCCAGCCGCTTCCGCAGGGCGGCCAGCTTCCGGGGCACCCGGACGGTTGCCGAACTCAGGTTGATGTCGGACCGACGCAGCGCCACCAGTTCGCCCCACCGCAGGCCGGACAAGGCGGCGACGACGATCAGAGCTGAGTACCGGGCCGGCACGGCGTCGGCCAGGGCGTGGACCTGGGCGATGGTGGCCACGGGCCGCTCCGGGGTGTGGTACTGGTCATATCCCCTGATTCGGCATGGATTCTGGCGAATCAGCTCATCTTCCTTCACGGCCGTGTTGAGGATCGCCCGCAGCAGCGTGTACGCCTTCACCGCCTGCGGTTCCGGGGTGCCGCCGTCGAGCAGCTTCCTACGCCATGCCCGGATGGTCGCCGGCTTTATCGCGGCCAGCGTGAGCTTGCCGAGATGCGGGGTGACGAGTCTGCCGAACAGGTACTCGTATCCCTCGCGGGTACGCGGGGCGAGCTTGCGTTCAGCGATCCACCGCACACCGTACGGAGCGAGTTCGATCTCCCCGGCTTCCGGGGCGGTCCAGATTCCCCGGATGATCTCCGACTCCACCAGCGTGAGCCACTTCTCGGCCTGGCGCTCCGTGGCGAACGTCTTCGGGGCGGTTCTCTCCAGCCCATCGGGGCCGATGTACCTCGCCTGGAATCTTCCCGAGGCCCGCCGCCGGACGTTGCCGAAACGACGACGGGCAGAGCCACCACCAGCCATCAGGCTGCCTCCCAGAGTTGTTGACGAAGCTCCGCACGGGTCAGCGGTTTGACCCGGTTGGACTCGATATAGGCGTCTACGTCGGCAGGATCGAACCGCACACTGCGGCCGACCTTCACGAAGCCGATCCGGCGTTCAGACACGAGCCGCCGCACGAATCGAGGCGACGCCCGCAGTCGGACGGCAACCTCATCGGAGGTGAGAAGGTCACCCACCCGCCTCTCCTTCCGTTGCGCCACAAGGGTTCTCGGGACCGCTACTGTCCTGTGTGGATCTGTCTCGTGCAGCAAGGAGAGCGTTCCGCCACTGCATCCGTTGGGCCAGTGCCCGCAGGAGCCGGTGTTGCAGCGGTGAGACGTCGGGATCGTCGTGCTTGGCCATCTCCCAGGCGTAGGCGGCCGGCTGGTCGGGGGCGACGGGGTCAGCTTCAGCGGCGGGGATGCCGACGCCCAGGACGGCGCGGACCCAGGCACGGGCGTCGTGGCGGTGGTCGGCGAGGGTCTTGCCGGACCAGCCTCGGGATACGAGGATGCGCCGGCCGCCGATGCCGAGGGTGGCCCGTTGGTGGACCTTGCCCTTGCACCGGCCGGGTTGTAGCCGCTCGTGTGCCTTCTTCGGCTGGACTCCGTAGAGCAGCCAGTTCGCGCACCGCTCGGAGCAGGGTGTGACGCGGAGCTGTTGCCAGAGCCGGTCGAGGTGTGCCCGCTTGCGGTCGGTGTCGGCGGCGTGGACATCGCCGGATGACTTGGTGATGTACTTCGTGATGTAGCCGATCGTGCGGTTGGCATCGGCGCTGCCGGGGTTCACTCCACGGGCGTCGACCTGGCGGCCGAAGCGAACGACGTGCGCGGGGGTGGCGTCGGGGTCGTCGTCGACCTGGTCCAGGGCGTCACCCCACGAGGTGAGCGGGTTCCGGGTGTCGGGGTCGACCCAGCAAGCCGCGGTGCGGTCCCAGACCGGGGGCCGGTCGAGGCTGTAGCGCAACTCGTCGGCGGGTGGCCACCACACCTGGTGGTAGGTCGCGGCGGCGACCTGGCGCAGGATCTCCCGTGGGATGGTGCCCCGGATGGCGAAGTGCGCGTGCGGGGCAAGCCGTCGCTGTGGCTCGACGCAGCCGGCGTACTGGACGTTCCAGCCGACGCAGCGGCGAAGGTTCTGCCAGAAGCGGTCCAGGAGCCGTGGCCAGTGGACGGCGTCCCAGGCTGCGCGGCGGTAGTCGTAGGCGTCCGGGTCGACGGGGGTGCCGTCAGGCAGGACCGGCCCGTATGAGTCCAGGGTCAGGGACAGCCACATCGAGGGTCGGTGTTCGGTGCCGTCCGGCGCGGTGTAGACCCGGCCCACGGTGCGAGCCTCCACCTTCTTGCGGGGCAGGTCGGGGGTGTCCTGTCGACGACGGGTGGACCGGACACGGCGAGGACCGGCGTCGTCCTGGTCCTCACCGTGGGAGGGTGCGACACTCCCCCGCAGCCCTTCCGCCGCGATGGCCTCTTCCACCTCGCGGATGGCGGCGTCCAGGTCGGCCACCTGGTCCCACTCGGAGCCGCGTACCGCCTCATCCCGGTAGAACTCAAGGTGCGCCCGCAGCGCGATCAGCGCTTTCTGATCCTCGGTCGCCGGGGCAGGCGCCGGCATCGGTTCGTCGGTGCGGTGCCAGCCCTCGCGGATCTGGGTCTGCCGTAGACGCTTGGCCCTCTTGGCGCACGGGGCGCACTTGTCCTCCCGGGTCGATCCGCAGGGCACGTCGATGACCTCGGTCATCCCGGTCTGTAGATCGGTGCGGCGCAGGGAGACGGGGCGCAGGCAGACGCCGTACTCGGCGCACATGTCCTTGACCACGGACAGGGCCAGGGGCATGGCCATACGGGCGGCACGCGAACCGGGCCGGGGCTGGTCGGTCGGGTCGGTGTCCGGGGTCGGGGCGGGTTCGAGGCCGGGCAGGGTGGGGGCGGTCATGCGGCGACTCCTGCCGGGTGCGTGAAGAGTTGGAGCTGTAGGCAGGTCGGGGCTTGGCGGGCGAGGATCGGTGCGATGTGGGTTCGGTGCCACTGGTAGGCGAAGCGCGGGCAGTTGGCGCAGTTGATATGGGTGGTGCAGCCGGGCAGGGGCGGACGTCGACGGGCGGTGTAGGACCAGGCGAGGGAATCGGCCGAGGTGAGCAGGGAGGCGTATCGGGCGAGTCCCTGGACCTTGAAGCCGAAGCCGTGGAGTCGGGTGATGCCGATGGCGTGGAGTGCGGCGATGATCTGGCCGGCGGTGTCGGTGCCCTGGCGGCGGCAGACCGAGCCCAGGCCGACGAGCGGGGCGGTGGTCAGGTCTACTCCGGCGTCGGCGTAGAGGTCGGCGCACTGTAGGTAGTGCTCGACTTCCCAGCCCTGCAAGACGGGGCGGATCAGGTCTTTGGGCAGTCCGGCGGCTACGGCCAGGTCGCGCAGCTCCAAGAAGTTGGCGACGGTCCGGCGGTGGTGTTCCGCGATCGTCAGGCCGGTCTTGGCGATGATCCAGGGTTCGCACATCCAGTCCTGCGGCGCCGCCCACTGCAACCGGCCGGTCTCGTGGTAGTAGCGCGCGATCCGGGCGATGTACTGGGCGGGCGTCGGCCCGTTGTCCCAGGAGCCGTGCTGAGACAGTTCGGTGAACCCGCCTGAGTCCAGTGCCCAGGAGACGACGGCGCGGGGCAGCCGCTTGTAGCCGCGTAGACGGCGGTCCGAGACGAACAGCGGCACCGGCGCGGATGCGAGCCAGGCGGGGTGGTGCGTGCCGAGGAAGAACTCCAGTTGCTGGCCGGTCATCAGTTCACCTCCGTCGGGTCCGCACGGAGCAGTTCGAGGTACACGTCTGCGTGGCAGGGCTGGTCGAGCGGGCACCAGCAGGCCAGGTCGTAGCCGGCCAGGTCGCGGCGGGCGGAGGCGATCAGGTCGGGTTGGGTCGCAAGCCAGGCCCCGAACTTCTTGACGGCGGTAGCACGGCCGGTGGGGGTCGGGGTGGCCTTGAAGGGGTTGCCGAACGGTCCGGGGCGGCCGACGTAGCGGGCGGTGTCGGGCATCCGCCACCCACGGGTGCGCTGACGCTGGATGCGGACCGGGCCGGCGGGCAGGTCGGCGGGCAGGTCGAACAGGGTCAGTTGCGGGGCGGTGTGCGGGGCCGGGCCGGTATAGGGCTGGCCGACCACCGAGGCCCAGCGGCGGGCGTCGCGCAGGTGGACCGGGCACGTGATCGTGGCGCGGTAGTTGCCGCTGTCGGGGGTGCCGGCACGGACCACAACCGAGGCCGGACGAGAGCACCGGGCGCAGTACGAGATGAGCCGGGGGCGGGTGGGGGCAGTCATGGGGTCACCTCCGATCGGGGGTTGACGCGGTGCCCGGCCGGGTGGGGTCGGGCACCGCGCGGGGTCAGCGGGTAGGAGTCGGGGTGCCGGTCGCAGCCCGGCGGGGTACGCGGGACACGTCCAGGGCCAACAGTTCGGTGTCGGTGAGGCCGGCGAGCTGCTCGGCGTAGACGACGGCGGGCGGCGGGCCGAAGTCCTCGTTGAGGCTGCGGCCGGTGGTCCACGGGCGGCCGGTCAGCGCCTCGTACAGGGTCGGAATCATGGGTAGATCACCTCCGCAGGGATCACGTCGTCTTCGGTGGTCAGGTCGCGGGTGCGGATGGTCGGGCGGGTGCCGGTCGGGGTGGTGTCGTCGTCGGCGGCCGGGTCGTGGACGGTGACGCCGAGGCGGGCGGTTTTGGCGCGGTACATGGCGGCGTCGGCGGCGGCCAGGGCGACGGCGAGGCCGGACCGGGCCGGGGCGAGGCCGATGGAGGCGGTGACGGTGACGACGACGCCGGCCGGGGTCGCGGTCGGATTGGCCAGCACGGTTGGGGGCAGGTGGATCGGTGCCGCGATCACGGCAGCGAGCCGGCGGGCATGGGTGGTCGGGGAATCTGCGGTGACGATGACGGCGAACTCGTCTCCACCCAGCCGGGCAGCCGTGCCGATGGCGTTCGCGGCCAGGCGTGCCCCGATCGTGGCGAGGACGAAGTCTCCGGCGGCGTGCCCGTACTGATCGTTGACCGGTTTGAAGCCGTCCAGGTCGAGCACGACGACGTGCCGGCGGTGCCCGGCGAGGTTGGCCCAGGCGTCGGCCAACCCGAGCCGGTTGGGCAGGCCGGTCAGCCGGTCATGGGTGGCGGCGTGCCGGGCGTCGGCCAGCAGCCGGGACGAACGGAACCCGGAGAGCAGGCCGGCGGCACCGGCGAGCAGGCTGGCGAGGGTGGCCAGGATCAGCAGCGGATCGGGAGCGATGACGGTCACCGGTACACCTCCGAGGTGATGACGGCACCGTTGACGCGGGCCGGCGGGACGTAGACCGACGACGACACGACGCCGGACGGAACGACGGCAGCAGGCGGGGCGGGGGCAGGGGCGGGGTCGATGACGGGAGCCGGGATCGGGGTCGGGGCGGGCGGTGGGACGGGGTCGGGGTCGACCTGGTCGACGGCGACGACGGTCGGGGCCGGCTTGGCGGGAAGGTCGGTGTCCTCGGTGTGCTGGCTCTTGGCGCCCAGGTCGCGGGCAGCGGTCAGCAACGCGGCCGCTTCAGCCTCGATCGCGGCGAAGTCCGGACGGATGCAGCCGGCAACGAACTCGACGCCGATGACCAGGACAACGACCAGGGCGAAGACCAGCCTGAGCCCGAGGCTGCCGGGGGCAGAGAAGTTGATGACGGCCGACAGCAGAGCGGCGGCGATGAAGACGACCAGGGCGCCACGCTTGGCCTTCTTGACGATGCCGGCGGTACGGACGACGGTCAGCATCGACACCATGGCCGCGTCAAAGATCAGCGGCACCAGGTAGGCGAAGTAACCGGCATTCTGGGTCGCCAGGTAGTGGGCCTGGTGCAGGTAGCTCGTCAGCATCGCAGCGATGAGAACGAACCGGTTGTAGCGCTTGATTGAGTTGATGGACTTGAGCATTGTCGGGACCGCGTTCCGGGCATACTCGGCGGCGAACTGCTCGGTAAAGGTCCCCTCACTGGTCGACATCAGCAGTCACCTTCGGACCGGGCGTGGTCGGGGCCGGGCGGAGCCAGGCACGCAGGTTGCGGATGTAGACCGCGCCGTAGGCGAAGCAGGAGACGAGGAAGCCGAGCTGTTCAGTGGAGATGGCGTAGGCGAACCAGAGCGCCTGACCGGCCAGGCCCAGCGCCCAGCCGACCCAGGAGCGGCGACCGGCAAGGTAGAGGCCGGTCACGCCGACGACCATCAGCAGCCAGGACCAGAGCTGGTAGCTCATGCCGGCCACCCCCAGAGTTCGGCGTCGTAGGTGATCAGGTCGGCGTGCTGGCGGGTGGCCAGCGCGATCACGGGATCGGTGTCGGGGGTCGGGTCGCAGTAGGGGCAGGGCAAGTCGGGGTTGCGGTGGCGCAGGTCGAGGCAGACACGACGCACCGGGCGCCGCTTGAGGCGACGGTTCACGGAAAGCTCCTGAGTGGTAGGTCAGTGAGGAAGGTCAGCGGGGGGTGGGCTTGACGTGGACGCGAATCCAGTCCGGGGGCGTACCGGTCGAGGTCACGGCCTCGGACAGGCAGCGCCACAGCGCCCACGCCTCTTCAGGGGTCAGGTACATCCGGCGGCGGCCGGGTCCGACAGCGACGTACAGGTCAGCGCCGTCAGTGACACGGACAGTCACCGGGGTCGAAGTGCGCTCGACGTGCGGGGCACGCATCCGGTAGAAGCGGCGGGCCGGGGCTTCGTCGTCGGGCTGATCCGCGTACGGCATCCGGGTCGGGGTGTCGTCGGTGCTCATTCGGACTCCCCTTCCTTGTCGACGTCCAGCACGGACAGCAGTCCTTCGGGCAGCAGCGGCCGAGACCGGTCCGGCCGGTACGTGTGGCGACCGTTGGACTTGCCCGACCGGGGAGCCGGAACCGGAGCCGGGTCGGGGTCGGCGGGGACCTGGTCGACGGGGGCCGGGAACTTCTCGGCCATTTCACGGATCAGGGCGTCATCGATGTACGACATCCGAACCCGGGCCGGTTCGGGCTGGCCGTCAAGCAGGACGTAGGCGACACCCTTGGCCGAGAGCGGGATCTGATCGGCCAGCGCGCCACGCTCGCGGGCACCGTCACCGAGGATCAGATCCACGTGACCACGCTCGGTCAGCCCCAACGCGATGCGGGTCGGGAACAGGTCCCGAACCGTGACGACCTCCTTGCGGGGGTCCTGCGTCGCGGCGACGACAAGCACGCCCAGGCCGGCACCCTGACTCAGCAACAGCCCCAACGTCTGGGTGATCCGGTTACGGATCTCCGAGTCCGGCAGGTACGCCAGCAACGCGGCGATCTCGTCAATGACGATGACGATCAGCGGGTCATCGATCGACGGCGTATGGACCCGGACACGCCCCCGGAGCTTGCGCTGACGCTCCCGCATCACGGTCACGGCGTCTTCGAGCATGTCCGCCATGGACGACCAGTCGTCATCGACGTACCGGGCGAACAGCGGCCGTCCGATGGACAGCTCCATGCCACCTTTCGGGTCGATCGCCCACACCCGGACCAGGCCCGACGTGATACCGGCGGCCAGCGCCCGCAGCAGGGACCAGATGACCGAGCCCTTGCCCATCCGGGTCGCCCCACCGACCAGAACGTGAGTGGCCAGCAGCCGCAGGCAGTACACGACCAGGTCCTCACGCATCCCCAGCGGCAGCGCGGTAAAGTCTGGCACCGCCGGGACCGGCAGCGGCTTGACGACCCGCGTCAACGGGTCACGGCGGATGAACACGAGCGTCACGTGGCGGGGCCGGTCGCGGTAGCGGACCGCGTCAACCAGGCGCAGCAGCCACGCGAACCGACCGGACCGGGCCGGAGCCAGCGCGCGACGGGTCGAGAAGACCCGGCAGTGACGCGACCCGAAGCTGTACGCCAGGTTCGATGCCGCCTTGTGGTACACGTCCGGGGCCTGGCCACGCGGCATCCGAAGCACGACTTCATCCGTGGCGTAGGTGCAGCGCACCGACAGCAGGACCGGGACCTTCCGGCCACCGTCGAACGTCTTGACCAGGCCAGACAGGGACATCGACTCGTCCCACTGACGGTGGTAGACCCACAGCCGACGCCACGCCGACAACAGCCGCAGCGTCACCGACCGGTCGAACGACTCACGCGACTTCCACCACCAGACACCCAGGCCAGCAGCGGTCAGCAGACCGGCACCGATCAGGGGCAGCGGCCCCCACTCGGACCGAGCCCACAACAGCACCAGGACCACGGCGAAGGCCGGAAGCAGCCGACGAGCCCGAACGATCAGGCGCACCGACCAGACCGTCACCCGGACGATCAGCATCGGCAGGAACAGGACGGTGACCAGCCACCACGGCGTAGGCACCGACAGACGACGCATGTTGATCAGAGGCAGGCTCATACCAGCCGCCCCGACGACGAACTACCCGAGTTGGCCTGACGCTGACGCGCCTCGGTCCACTCCTCCGCGCAGACCTTGTGACACGCCGTCCCCTTCGGGCTACGGATGATCGTCGGCTTCCCGCACAGCGCGCACGGGGACTTCGGGCCGACACCACCCGCCGACCAGTCCAGCACGATCTTTGACATGATTGACACGCCTTCCGATGGCTTGGAGGGCGGCGGGGCGGTCAGGCTTCCTACGGCATACAGACCGCCCCGCGCCACAACTTGATCAGACAGCCGCCTTCGCGACCGACGCCGACAAAAGGTCACGGCCCTCGGACAGCGCCGCGATCACGCGGTCCACGCCCTCACCGTCGAGAAACAAGGTCAGCTCACCGGCGCCGTAACCGACCCGGAGCCCGATCTGACCCACCTGAAGGTGTTTGCTGAGCACGACCTTCGTTTCCGGCCCCACATGCACGTAAGTCGTGACCAGAGCCGTCGACATCAGGACGCCTTCCCGGCACGCGCAGCCTGCGGAGCACGCAGACCAGCCGCCCGGAACGAGTACGCCAGCCGGCCGTTGTTGCCCACGTACGGCGTGACCGTCAGCCCCTCGAACTCCACCTGCTCGAACGCATTGACGGGCGGCACCGGCTGAACATCGGCCAGGATCTTCACCGCCACCTCACGCGACCGCGCGCCAAGCTCCGGGTCCATGTCCATCACCCGCACCTGGTACACCCGCTGCCCCGTGACCTTGTCCTTCGCCGGGGTCCGCTGCTTCGTCACCTCGTTGAAGTCCATCGCCTCAGCGATCGAGTCCGGCACCAACACGCACCCGTGCGGGAAAACCGCCTCAAACGGGATACCAAACCGGATTCCACCCTTGAGAGCCACTGCTCTACCTCCTGCGACTGCCCGCCCATCGGGCTATGCGACAAGTATAGCACGGGTCATGCGAAGGATGCAAGCATAGGTCGAGCACAGTGCCAGAGTATGTAGATGTGGCGCCTTGACCAGGGCAAACGAGTACGATCCGATGCGCGCGCAAGTTGGATCCCTCGCGCAAGAGGGCGATTGGAGGCGCATGATGCGTGAACAAGGCGCCCATCGAAGCCCAAAACGGGCAGATGTGGCAAATGGCGACCGAGCGCTGACGGTCGAAGAATTTTCTTTGCTCTTTGAGAGCTGCGAGTCGAGCGCTTTTCGTTTCGAGGCGCAATCGTTCTATCGATCGAATGTCGAAACGGTTGCCTTAGCGCAATTTCTCAACGGTGAGCAAGTGGATTTGGAGTGGCTTCAGGAGTGGCTTTCCGTTGTTCGGGGGCTGACTCGTGGTGGTCGAGTTATGCAGCGAGTACGAATCATTGGTGACCCGCCCTCCAGCTATCTTCGATTCTCGCTCTTCATTACTCCGCATCTAATTGCGGCCGGCGATGATATCCGATATTTGTCGGAGGTTCGGGCGGACTCTCTTGGAATTGAACTACAAGACTTCTGGCTGTTCGACAATAAGCGGGTCGCCGCCTTTTCTTTTGATCGTTCGGGCGACCTAGAAGGCATTACTCTCATTCAAGATGAAATGCGTGTAGAAAAGTATATTAAGCTGCGTTCCATCTTGATGGATAATTCGCTTACATTCAAAGAGTACCGTGCCAATCATCTGCCACAGTTAGGATAACAAGTGTCTAGCCGTGAATCACTTGGCACCTTCTTGCGCGAACTGCGAGTGCGGCGCGGGCTATCTGGGGTTGCTCTTGCAAAACAGCTTGGATGGGTGCAGTCCAAGGTGTCTCGAATCGAGACGGGCCGCCAGGTGCCAACCGATGATGACATCCTCTCGTGGTCTACCGCGACGCAAGCAAACGACCTTGTGGAGCACATGCTCAATCTTGCAAGGGATGCACGGGCGGAACGTGTTGGGTGGCGGCCAGGTTCCTTTGAGGAGACTCAAACCGAAACACAGAGGTCGCTGTATGGGCTAGCGGCCGACGTGTCGGTAATTCGGAACTTGGAGATTGCTCTTGTCCCGGGGTTGCTTCAAACCGGTGATTACGCTCGCTTTAGACTTGCGGAGAACATTGAATTTCACGGCGCGCCCGCTAGCGATCTGGAAAGTGCCTTGATTCAGCGAATGCAGCGTCAGCAGGTACTGTACGACTCGGCAAAGAAGTTTGATTTTCTGATTTCGGAAACGGCGTGCAGGACAGTGCTGTGTCCCAAGGAAATCATGCTTGCGCAGATAGATCGGCTAATTAACCTACTCTCGATGCCCAATGTTGAAATTGGAATCATTCCCTCTTCAGTGCGAATGCCTATTGCACCGTTGCATGGGTTTGCAATGTTCGGTGACACCGTTCTCATCGAGACATGGGCGGAAGAGCGCGTTCTTCAAAATATCGCAGAGTCCGAACACTTTAGCCGCATCTTTGATGAGTTTAAGTCGGTATCCAGGTATGGCGGCGAGGCGCGGAGAATTCTCGACGCTTGCGTTAAAGGTATTGCTGAGATGGATTCCATATCGTAAGTTGATCTATTGATGCGAACATCAAGACTCTGGGTAGTTTTAAGTCTAATTTGGATACTGTGCGTCGGGGTGGCCGCGATCTCTATTGGGTGGATCGCGGCCATTCAGCGTACCCAGGACGCCGGGGAGGTGACCCCGGCCGGCGCAGCAAACGTCTACCTGCTTCACCTCAGCGGCGACGACGAGATCGGGCTTTGGCGTGTCCTGGACTCCACCCGCCGAGACGAGTTGCTCGGCCAATGGCGCACCTATCGGCACGACATGAGCCGGACCGACCCCGCTCCCGCCAAGCTGGAATTCAGCATCGACGTTGAGGACCAGGGCGACGGCAGGGCAACCGTCATCGCCACCGTTCAGCCCGTTTGGTGGATGGAAGCCTTGTCTCGCAAGGGATCTAGCCACGTCTGGCGCTTCGAGGTTCAGGCGAGTCGATCCGGTTGGCGCGTTCTCTCCGTCGACCCTCACCCCTGGTGTGGTGGGCACGTGCGGGCCGAAGCCTGCCGGTAGGACAGTGGGATAGAGGGCCGAGAAGGGGTGGAGCTGCCGGGCGTGTAGTAGGGGCGGATGCCCTCGTGTACGAAGCACCCGGCAGGACGAACCCTGAACGTGCCAAGGAAGCCGCGGTAACCACCCACAGGAAACCGGCACCGGCAGCACGATCCCCACGACGACCAGGAGCCGGGGCAGCACGCACCTCCACCTCACAGCCAGCAACTTTCAGGGTGGAAGCGTTGCCGAATTTGCCTGTACTGAATCAAGAAGCCCCGCGTGGCGGGGCGGGGCGCGGTAACCGGCTCCTGCGGAGCCGCCGCCCCCGGGCCTTCGGCCCGGGGCGGAAAGTCACCGGCCCCGAGACCCACGCCCCGCCCCGCGAACCCCTCGAAGCAGCCGCAGTTGGACGGGTATCCAGCCCGGTACGGGGAGATTGAGCGACCAACCACCGGGACATCAACGGGGAAACACCAACCTCCCCACCTTGCGGGCCGACGTCATTCCCCCCACGCACACGAAACCCCCTCGCCCGGGTAGCGAGGGGGTGGGAGGGAGCAAGGAGGGTGGGGGGTGAAGGTTGAAGATGCCTCCGGCGGGGGCGCTCAGGCTCCGGGATGGGTGGGGTTCGCCGGCGCCTGGCGGTCCGAGGGTGATTGGGGAGGGAAGCCTGTCATCCCGCCTACCTTCGACCCAGGCAAGCCGAGCAGACCTGCCCTCCGGTGCCAAGGTCGTTCGTCCGGTGGGGCGCTCCACCTTGTCACCGGAGGGCAGGCCCGCTCCACGGTGTGTGGGCCGAAGGCAGACGGGATGACAGGCAGGACGGGGCGCGCTGTGCGAGAGGGCGTTCCGGGCCACCCACGGGCCAGATACTGAGTCCCACAGCAGTCACGAACGGGCACGAGCGGGCAGACGGGTACCCTCGTTGACCAGGTGTTTTGGACAAACTGGCGCGATCTCTGGCAGCCTTCCAAACTGATTACGCGAGTTCGATTCTCGTCGCCCGCTCC
>NZ_JBFAKM010000077.1:0-12248 GCF_040655695.1 Polymorphospora sp. NPDC050346
CTGCTGGAACTGGTGAGAAGAGCGGAGTGATGGGAGACTGTCACGCTCCGTTCCGTGGGAGCCCAGGGCTGCGACGCCCTGGGCCACCCGACCCTGTGGCGAGGCCTCGCCCCGCTGATCCTGTGTGGACTCGGCGTTTCGTGGCGGTGTAGGAAGGCCACCGTCTGATGATCCTCGCGTTCCCTGCAAGGACGCGAAGAAGGACGGTGGCCGTGGCCACGATTCTGGACTACCTGGGTGGGTTACGGCCGGCTGACACGCCCAGTGCCGTCACCGCCGTGGTTGAGCGGCCGGTCGAGGATCCGGCGGTGGGGTTGGCCGCGTTCCGGCGGGAGTTCTACCGGTGTCTGACCCGTCGGGCGGATGCGTTGTTCGAGTTGGTCGACGCCGCGTTGTGCGCGGACGGGCCGGTGGGTTCGCTGGTCGTGATGGGTGACATCACGCGGGAGGACGTGGACGCCATCGTCACGGCCGCTAACGAGTCACTGCTCGGCGGCGGAGGTGTCGACGGCGCGGTTCACCGCGCTGCTGGGCCTCGTCTGGCGCAGGCCGGAGGTGCGATCGGCCCCTGCGAGCCGGGAGACGCGATGGCTACCCCGGCGTTCGACCTCGACCCACCGGTGCGGCACATGATCCATGCTGTCGGGCCGATCTGGGAAGGCGGCGGGCACGGTGAGGCCGACCTTTTGGCCTCCTGCTACCGAAGGAGTCTGCAGGTCGCCGACGAACTCGGCGCCCGGAGCGTCGCCTTCCCGGCAATCGCCACCGGCGTGTACGGCTTCCCTCCCGACCAGGCCGCCCGGATCGCCGTAGCAACGATCAAGTCCACTTCGACAAACGTTCGACGGGTACGACTCGTCGCATTCGACGAAGACACCCGAAAGCACCTGCAAGCTGCGGTGATTACCACAGACTGACCATCCGGATCTGCCGCAACTGGTCGTCACCGTGGGTAACGGCCTAGCTGTCCGCAGCCGACGAGAGACTCGTACCGAGGTGTTCCGGCACCAGCGGCGCCTCCTGATCGCCGGTACCTGACCGGCGTTACGTCAAACGGCGCTGTGGTAGCGGAAGGGTTTGATCAGTGTGCGGACGATACCCGCAGCGCCCCACGTGTCGAGGCCATGCGCGATCACGCTGAACAGGTCCCAGATGCGCAGCAGTTGCGCCTGGTCCCGCCAACCGTCAAAGGGGTGGGCGAGCTCCTCGTACCCGGCGAAGAACCGCTCCGATTCCGGCGGCCGGAGCGAGCACCAGAGCGCGGCCAGATCGACCTCGGGCCACGTATAGGACACGGCCGGGTCGATCAGCACGGGCTCACCGGAGCCGTCAGCGAGGATGTTCCCCGGCCACATATCGCCGTGGGTGAGCGACGGCGGGTGCGGCGGGATCAGCTCCGGGAGCGCGGCGCAGAGTCGTTCCAACGCTCGCCGCTCCTCGCGGTCGAATTCCGCCTCCACCAGAGGTTCCGGCAGCCATCGCAGAATCCTGTGCTGCGCGTAGAACGCGTGCCCGTCCGTCTCCCAGGTGTTGTCCTGCCGCATCCGGCCCTGCCAGCCGTCGCGATGCCAGCCGAACCGGCCGGAGACGGTGGACGTGTGCAGCGCGGCGACCATGTGGGCAAGCTGCTCCCAGAACCACTGCCCATCGTCGCGGGGTTGCAGCGCCTCCAGCACGAGCAGGCCCGGCGAGACGTGGATAACCGTCGGTACCCGTACACCGCCAAGGTCGCGCAGCGCCGACAGCCCGGCGGCTTCGACCTCGAACAAGTCCGCCTCTGCCTCTGCCTCCGTCTCGGTTTTCGCGAACACCCGGCTGCCGTCACGCAATGACGCCATCCCGGCGACGCAGATGCACCCGCCCGTCACCGCCACCAGCGATGTGACCGGGAAGCCCGTCTCTCTCAACCGCTGCGCGAGGAGCTCATATTCTGACATGACAGCAGTGAACCATCGATTTCCGTCCACCGGTAAACACCGGCCGGACGCAGGCCAGCAACAACCACGTCCGCGTCAACAGCCGAACGAACTACGCCCGGAGTCACGGGATCTGTACCCCTGTCAAGGGGATACCGCGAGTTCGAACCGCGGACTGGGTGCGACGAAGCGCCAGATCCCACTCATCGCGGTCGTCGACCGCCTCCGGAGCAGGTAGGCCGAGCGGCGGAGGCCCACCCCTTCACTCCATTCAGGACAGCCAAGATTACCGCGCACCGTACCGGCGGTCCGTATCCCCTTCTGCCGCCGACAAAGCGCGCCTGAGCGATTACCATCGGTGCGGCCGGCTCGCTCCGCCGTAGAGATGGACGCGGTGGTCGATGTCGTGGTCGGGTGTGCGGGCGATGAACTCGTCGGTTTGGACTTCGCCGTTGGCGATGAGTATCAGCCAGTCTTCATAGAACCAGCTCGGATTGCAGGCGCAGGTCGTGACCGTGAATCGGAAGTTCGCCCGGTAGCGGCCGATCTGCCCCGGCAGGAGCGTGAAAAGGCGGGCCGGTCCGCCCTGGCGGGCGTAGGCGGCACGGCCCGATAGCCGGTTGAGGTTCCCCCGATAGCTCGGAGACTTTGATGTTCCCCGGGTTTGTCGGAGCCGTGTTGGTTGGCGTCAGGCCACGGACAGGGTGATCGGGTGGAGCCTTTCATACTCGATCGGGGTGAGCATGCCCAGTGAGCTGTGGCGGCGTTGTCGGTTGTGGAAGATCTCCAGGTATTCGAAGATCGCGTTGGCCAGTTCGATGCGGGTGCGCCAGCGTCGTCGGTTGAGTAGTTCGGTCTGCATCCGGCCCCAGAACGACTCCATCATGCCGTTGTCGTAGCAGTCGCCGATGGTTCCCATCGACGGTGCCAGCCCGGCTTCCTGAACTCGTCGGGTGAAGGCCCATGACGTGAACTGGACTCCGTGATCGGAGTGGATCACGGTGCCGGCGGGTTGGCGGTTGCTGATGGCCATGCCCAGGGCGTTGGTGACCAGCGTGGCGGTCTGGGTGGTGTCGATGGACCAGCCGACGACCCTGCGGGAGAAGGTGTCGAGTACGACCGCGCAGTACACCTTGCCCTCCCGGGTCGGGTGCTCGGTGATGTCGGTGACCCACAACTGGTTCGCGGCCGAGCGGGCGAAGTCGCGGTTGACCAGGTCGCTCGCGGTAGGTGTCTGGTGCTTCGGTCTGGGGCGTCGGCTTCCGGGCAGTCCTCGGATGCCGGCGCGGCGCATCAGCATCTCCACCGCGTGGTAGCCGACGACCAGGCCACGGCCCAGCCGCAGTTCGGCGTGCACTCGGCGGGAACCGTACGTGCCGCGGGACGCGAGGTGCACCGCGTGGATCTGCTCGGTCAGCCAAACGTGACGCAGCGCCCGTGGCGACGGTGGCCGGTCACGCCAGGCGTAGTACCCGCAGGCGGATACCTGCAGCACCCGGCAGCAGACCTCGACGGGCAGCCCTTCAGCGGCCATCCGCTTGATGACCGCGTACCGGTCTTTTGGGGGCACCACCTCCTTGAGCAGCTCAGCGGCACGTCGGTGCACGGCCAGCTCGGTCTCCAGTTCGGCGATACGCCGCCGGGCGGCGACCAGCTCCGCCTGGTCTGCGGAGGTGACACCGGGCACCTGGCCGGTGTCGATCAGCTCCTGGCGACGCCAGTTGTAGATCGTCTGATCACTGATCTCCAGGTCCCGGACCAGCTCCGCGACCGACCGGCCAGCCTTGAGCAGATCGAGGACCTTACGACGAAACTCGGGCGGATATCTCCTCGGCACATCTCTCCTCAACGAGCGACGAGCCTGACGAGTCAACCAACCCGACTCCACCGAACCCGGGGAACATCAAGCCCTCCGCGTTATCGGGGGAACCTCAGGGGTCTGTCCGTTATGTATCCAGGTGGATCGGCTGGTTTGGGGAGGCAGACAACGCGCCTGTCCGCCCCCACCTGGCTGTCGGGAATACCCGTTGCCCGTCCGGCACGGCCAACAGGTCCCGCAGCCGGTACGGCAACTCCGCATCCGCCGACGTCGCCGCCTCCGCGAGGGTGCGGTACATCCGCTCGGCGGCCTGGTCACGCACCTGCGACACGAGCCGGGCCAGGGTGCTCACCCCGGGCAGCAGCACCCGGTGCCGACGCAACCACGCTGTGGCCTGAGTGAACAGGGCGAGGGCCCCCGCGTGGGTCCACGCCCGGCCGTCCATAAACTCCCGCAGAGGCTCCTGCGCCGCCGGGTCGGAGAAGTCCCGGTACCCGTACGCGTCGCGGATCTCCCACGCGTGCTCGTACGCCGTCTTCTCCCGCTCGGTGTACCGCTTGACCACCGAGCATCCGCGACGCCAAGGGCAACGTTCACCGCCGTCCACGACGCGTTCTGGGCCGCGGCCCGCGCTTCACACGGCGAAGCCGCCGGCACCCGGGCGCTCGGCGGTGAAGGTATATGCCATCTCGGCGAACAGGGCCAGCAGTAGGAAGGCGATGCGGCCCCATGCCGTCGTCGGCGGTGTTGATCGGGAGCGGGTCGGCCAGCGAGTGTACGCCGATGTGCTTCTCGGCGAGGTCGTGCACGAGGTTGAGCACCTCGCGCAGATTGCGGCCGAGCCGGTCGAGGGTGTGCACGACGATCGTGTCGTCAGCCCGGGCGTACTTCCGTCAGGCAGAGAGGCGCCGTTCGTGACGTCGTGACCAGCGGGCGACGGCGGCAACCCGCAGGGGATGCGGGCGCCGGACACGCGCCCGGAACAGGAATGGCCCCGCAGTCCCCTCGCGGGAAAGATCGATCAATGCCACATCGAGTATGGACGACATGGTCGCGCTTTGCCACACCAAGGCCGAGGCCGAGCAGGTCAAGGCAAGGCTGGCCGCTTGGCTGGCACCCCGGGGGCTGTCGTTCAACGACGCCAAGACGCGCATCGTCAGCCTCGAAGACGGGCGCGCCCGGGCGTTCGGCCGCCCTGGCTGCCCGTGTGACTATGCTGCTCAGGTCAGGTCCTCGCCGAGGCCGTCGAGGCGGCGACGGGCGCTCAGCCGCCAGCGGAGTGGCGGGGCCCGCGACGGGCGGCGATCACGCTCCAGCCGATGGAGACCGACAGGGCCAGTACCACCACCGCCAGGGTCAGCCAGATCGGCAACTTCCCCACCGGCGTCTCGGCGAGCATCAGCTTCAGCCCGGCGAAGGCGAGCAGCACCGCCAGCCCGTAGCGCAGGTAGCCGAAGTGCCGCAGCAGCCCGGCCAGGCAGAAGTAGAGGCTGCGCAGGCCGAGCACGGCGAAGGCGGTCGCAGTCCAGACGAGGAAGGTGTTGGTGGTGATGGCCAGGATCGCCGCCACCGAGTCAATCGCGAAGATCATATCGGTGGCCTCGATCGCGACCAGCGCGACCAGCAGCAGGGTGGCCCGCCGCCGGCCGTGCAGGCGGACGATGAACCGGTCACCGTGATAGCGCGGCTCGGTCGGCGCCAGCCGGCGGAACAGCCGGACCGCCACGTTGTGGTCGGGATCGACGTCTGGCTCGCCGCGCACCGCGAGCCGCCAACCGGTCCAGATCAGGAAGGCGCCGAGGACGAACCCGGCCCAGGCTAGCCGGTCGAGCAGCTCCGCCCCGGCGAAGATGAAGACCAGGCGGAACGCGAGCGCCCCGATTACCCCCCAGAAGAGCACCTTGTGCTGATAGCCGGCCGGCACCCGGAAGTAGTCGAACAGCAGCGCGAAGACGAAGACGTTGTCGACCGACAGCGCCTTCTCCAGCAGGTATCCCGAGTAGTACGCGACCGCCGGCTCGTTGCCACGCCAAAACCAGATCAGCACGCCGAAGGCGAGCCCCGCGATGATCCACACGCCGCTCCAGATCAGCGCCTCGCGTAGCTCGATGACGTGGTGGTCGCGGTGCAAGAGCATGTCGACCGCGAGCATGACGGCGATAACCGTGCCGACCGCCGCCCAGGCCCAGAGCGGCACCGCGAACGTCGCCTCGTCCACCCGGCGCCCTCCGCATCCATGACGAGACAGGCGGCTCTGCCCCCCCCGACGCCTGCCCTCCTGGAAGCACCAACAAGGTGCCTCAACATAATGGCAGAATCCGCGAGATGCCTCAGCTTGTCGTTTAACCTCGGCTGCTGGCCGTCGGGGTGGTCCTGTGTGGACTCTGGCGTGTCGGTGCTCGACATGGATACGGCCACCGTCTGATGATCTTCCGGTTCCTGGCAGAACACGAAGAACAAGGACGGTGGCCGTGGCCACGATTCTGGACTACCTGGGCGTGCTGTTACCAAGCGACCCCCCGACGGGTGGGCCAGCGGATCCGGCGGTGGTCCTCGCCGACTTCCGACGGGATCTCTACGCGTGTCTGAGCGCTCGGGCGGACGCGTTGTTCGAGCTTGCGGACGCGGTCCTGTGTGCTGACGGGCCGGTGACCAGCCTGGTCGGGTTGTCGTTGACCGCTGAACACAGGCGTGGCCACGGCGCCCTGTACGACGGGTTGAACGCCGGCCGAATCGACGTCGCCCGGATGCGTACGGCCCTGGCCGGGCTGCCGCTGCCACGCGCCACCGACGGCCGGATCGTCCTGGCGGTCGATGTCAGCAACTGGCTGCGTCCGGACGCGTCCACCAGCGGTGACCGGCTGTTCTGCCACACCTACGGCAGAGCCAGGAACCAGACCCAGATGATCCCCGGATGGCCGTACTCGTTCATCGCCGCTCTGGAACCCGGCCGCACCAGCTGGACCCAGGTCCTGGACGCCCGCCGCCTGGGACCAGCCGACGACGCCACCGCCGTGACCGCCGACCAACTCCGCGACGTCGTCGACCGTCTCGCCGCCGCTGGCCACTGGCGCCACGGCGACCCACCGATCCTGATCGTCGCCGACACCGGCTACGACATAACCCGACTCGCCCACGTCCTGGCCGACCTACCCGTGCAACTACTCGGCCGCCTACGCGCCGACCGGGTACTACGACTACCGAAACCGCCCCGACCACCCGCGACGGTCGGTCGTCCGCCCAAACACGGGCCCGAGTTCCGTCTGAACACCCCGCACACCTGGCCCACCCCGCAACACCACACCACCACCGACACCAGCCGCTACGGCACCGCCAACATCCAAAGCTGGAACCGACTCCACCCACGCCTGACCCGCCGCACCAGCTGGATCGACCACACCGCGGACCTGCCCGTCATCGAGGGCACCCTGATCCGCCTCCAGGTCGACCACCTGCCCGGCGACCGCGACCCGAAACCCGTCTGGCTGTGGTGCTCCACCACCGACGCGACCACCGCCGACATCGACCGCTGGTGGCAGGCGTTCCTACGCCGCTTCGACCTGGAACACACCTTCCGCCTGTTCAAGCAGACCCTGGGCTGGACCCGCCCGAAGATCCGCACCCCACAAGCGGCCGACCGCTGGACCTGGCTGATCATCACCGCCCACACCCAACTCCGCCTCGCCCGCACCCTCACCGCAGACCTACGCAGGCCATGGGAACGACCCGCACCACCCGGCCGACTCACCCCCGCCCGCGTCCGCCGAGACTTCCGGAACATCCGCGCCAAGAGCGCCCGACCAGCCAGCCCCCCAAAACCCACTCGACCAGGCCCCGGACGCCCACCCGGCTCACGCAACCACAGACCCGCACCCCGCCACGACATCGGCAAAACAAGCAAACGCGACCTCAGCATCACCGCACGTAATCAACGCGCAGGTTAAAGAACAAGCTCAGTTGCCGAGGGATGCGGCGGCCAGCACTTCGGCATAGCGTACGAGCGTCTTGACCGGATCGATGATCGGAATCGGCACCGTGTCACGGATTGACCCCAGTTGGCCGGACCAGAACGTGCATGCGACGAAGATGGCTTGGGCTTCGCCGTTGCGCCACAGATGTTCGGCGATCGCTGGTCCCTGACCGTGGATGGCTGCGGTCATGTTCTCTCGGACCTGGCCACCGGTGACCCTGGCTTGGGTTTCCTGGTCGTGGAGTGTCGAGGTGACCTCGTCGGCCGGACGGATGACTGGAACCGGAGCGCTCGGGCCGAGCAGGTCGAGTACGCCGTAGTCCCGTGCCAGTCGGCGTATCCAGTTGGCATCTTGAGGAAGGTTCTCGCCCGGGCCCGATGTCACGCCCGGGTACATGACCGAGAACCGACCAAAGGCAGCCGCGACGCGAGACGCCGCTTCGAAAGGGCCGGTGACGGGTGTCGGCACCAACGCCTTCGCCTCGCGCACGCCGGGGTCGGACGCGCAGGCGATGGCGATGGCGTCGAATCCCTCCTCGTGGCCACGGCGGACCGCGGCGAGTAATGGGGACAGCAGCACATCCTCGGCCGGGATGTACGCGCTCACCGGAAGTGCGGGAAGGTGACGCACTTCGACCTCGGTTGCTGGGGACGCCGCAGCGCGGGCGATGGCGAGATCATGCTCGTTGTGGAGGTCGGTGCCGCTCGGGCTGATGACCAGGATTCTCGGCATGGCGGCTCCTGTCGGAGTGGCTGGAACAGGTAGGGGTGACGACCGTGACCTGTGGGGTGCGATAGAGCAGATGTTGGCCTCGGTGAGCGGGCGTCTGTACACGCTCGAGCTGGATCACGGCTTGATGATGTCCATGACGACGGTGGTTTAGCAAGACGAAACATTGTTCACTGCTGCGTAAAGTGGGCGGTGTTCGGCGGTATCACCGCCCGCCGCGTAGATCGCCGTCTGCGATAACTCGCTCGAAGGAGGTAGCGCTCGATACGCTGCGTCAAGGACCTTGCTCAAGAGTTCTGCGCGCTCGGTTGCCGTCCCGCGTCGCGAAGCCACTCAGGTACCACCGCCTCGGCAACTTCGACCCACCTATACCGGATACGCCCTGCCCAGAAGCGGTGGCTCGGCGGGCAACTGGAGGCTGGGTGTCGACTACCGCTGCCTCATCGAAAGCCCGCGATGGCCACCACCGGCCCAGGCGCCGGCGGCCCGCGTGGCTGGCGGATTCCGCGTCGACCTGACGCCTTCCCCCGTGTGGCGCCCCACTGCCGTCGATGCCGTGCGGCGCTCTGCCCACCAAAATCACTCGGCCGACGGCGAACTCGCCTGGGTTCCCGGCTGCCGACGGATCCGTACCGGCTGCTCGGAGCCGGCGGCGACTGGCATCAACTGCGCCCGCTCGACGGTGCCGCCGACACCGCCGGTCCGCTGCAGGATCTGCCAGCAACCGCTGCACGGGGCTGCGAGGCCCCGGCGCAGCGGGTGGAGGCCGCTGTCTCCGCGGCGCCGGTCGGGGCGCGTAGGTCTTGATAGACCTCAGAGAACGTGCCTGTACGTCGACGGTCTCGCATGGTGGTGGCGAGACGCCGTGTCGCAGGCCGCTGGGGCCACGATGACGCCCGCCGCCCAGGCCAGCGGCTCATAGAAGTCGACTCCCACAACACCCTGCCTCTCCCGCGGATGGCAGCCAATGCGCGAGGTTCAGTACGCCGACCAGGATCACGACCGCACTCAGGTGCCACAGGAAGACGGTGAGCACGACTGCGTTCATCGCGGCCACGGCCCGCCAGGGACTGGCACGGCGTAGCCATCGCTCGACCAGCGGGCGGGCGAGCAGGATCAGCCCGAGTTGGCAGGTGGCCAGGGTCAGCAGGGCCAGGTTCAGCGGTGACGAGTTGTCCAACCGCTCGCCGGGTACGGTGATCATGCCGACCGGGTAGGGCCGATGGTGAGCAGCACCAGGTCGATCGCTCTGGCAACCTGCTAAGCCGACGGTTGCCGGTCTCGGGTGAGGCGTGCCGGGTGCCGGGGTGCCGGGTCGACCCGTTGTCGCGACCCGGCACCCCTTATCCGCCGGCCGATGAGAACCCGTGGAGGTGCCCGGCCAGCTACCCAACACCAAGCAACGTACCCCGCCCTTCTGGCGCCCGGGACGCGTTTCAGCAGGTCAGACCTACTGCTAGTCGTCACTTGGTTCAGCTGCGAGTCTTCCCCTTGGGCTCCAGTCGGCCCGCTGTCCTGGGCCGATCAACCTTATTTGGTGGTTACCCGGGCGTTTCCAGCAACGGTCTTGCTCGTTGAGTGGATGAAGCCGGTGGTGGGTTCGAGGGGGAGCCGCATGGCAGACGACGAACAGGCAGTCGGCAGTCAGCCGCACAACGCCCCACGCATGCGGTCCGCGTCTGCTGCCGCCGGCAACGCTCGTCCCTATCGGGCTACAGCGCCGCCGGATCGGCTGCGCGGTAACCGGGCCTCGAATCGCAGCAAAGCGAGGCAATAGGCAGGGTTCTGTCTCAGTACGGCCGAACCGTCAGGCCGGACAAGACCGGCCTGACGGCATCTTGAGGACACCGGCGGTGGCCGCAAGCATGGGGGAGTAGTTGGCGGGGCTGCGCCTGTTCGGCTCGCTGGCCCCGGCGCATCCGCGTCGGCGGTCCTGGTAGAGCTTTGGCATGTTCGAGCGGTCGGATGTGAGATCGCTTCTGGCCTTCGACGGCGATCCGTCCACAGATCCACGCCGGCGTTCCCGGCTGTTCGGCGAGACGGATGTCCGGTCGACGTGTTTCCCGCTCGGGCAGAGGGTCGACCGGGACGCCGGGCAGAGGCGCGGAATCGTCGCCGCAGCGTACGAGGCGGTAGTCCATGGGTGGGAGCATCGTTGCCTGCTGTGGCGGTCACCGAGACCGAGGTATGAGGACACCCGCCTGAGCCCGGGATCGGATCGCGGAGCTGATGGGCCGTCACATTAGCTGATCGTGCCAAGTGCCCGCCGATGCGGCAAAGTCGCGGATCCAGTCGCCGTCGTCGCCGAGGTGGCCGACCACGTCGCGGTGTCCACGCCCCTGCTCGCTGCCGCATGTTCCTCCGTCGGGACTCGCCTCGTGGTGGACCTGCACCGTGTTCGAAAGGTGTATGGGCCCTGGGGCTGGGTAGCCCGCGGACCGCGGGTGTCAGCAGAGGGGGGCGGTAATGGGTGGCGAGCGGATTCCGGGTTCCTTCACCGAGCAGACGGCGCAGGTCGGCGACGTCGCGATCAACTATGTTCGGGGCGGTCGGGGCAGAACGGTGGTGCTGCTGCACGGCTATCCCCAGACGTGGTACATGTGGCGCAAGGTTCTGCCGGAACTCGCCGAGCACTACACGGTCATCGCGCCCGACCTTCGGGGAGCGGGTGGCAGCGACGCCCCGGCAGGGGGCTACGACAAGAAGACCCTCGCCGGTGACGTGTACGGCCTGCTCACCCAGCTTGGCCTCGATGACGAGGTCAGCGTCGTCGGACACGACATCGGGACCATGGTCGCGTACGCGTACGCCGCCGCTCACCGCGATCACGTACGCAGGCTCGTGCTCACGGAAGCACCCATCCCTGACCAGAGCCTGTACCAGGCCCCGTCACTGACTCCGAAGGGGCCCGGCTTCTGGAACTTCGGCTTCTTCAGTCTTGCTAACGGCCTGCCGGAACAGATCGTGGACGGTCGCGAGGCCCTCTGGGTGGATCGGTTCACCGATTCGATGGAAGTCCAGACGACCGGCATCAGCGATGACGACGTCCGCGAGTACGCCCGGCACCTGCAAGACGACGATCACCTGCGAGCCAGCTTCGACTACTTCCGGGCACTGCCCCAAGACGTCGCCGACAACGCCGAGTACGGCAAGACGAAGCTGACCATGCCGGTTCTCGCACTCGGCGCCCGAGCCAGCCTCGGCGAGGCGGTACCCGCCCAGGTCGCGCAATACGCCACAACGGTAACCGGCGGCGTCATAGAAGACTCTGGCCACTGGATCTTCGAAGAACAGCCGACCGAACTCACCGCGCAACTCATGGAATTCCTCCAATAGGCGCGTGGTCGCGCTGGCGTCGGCGCGGCCGTTCTGATCTCGACGGACCGAACCGCGCACGTTCACGCCCAGCCGATCCGCTACTCCCAACGTGGCTGCACCTGGGCAGCCTCTTGGGCACGTGCGGACATCCACTGTCGCTCGTGGGGCGGCACGGGCAGGCACCATCCCACGGGTTAGGGGAGGAAGCCATATGAACGGCCGACCGAACATCGTCCTCTTCCACTGCATGTCGGCCTACGGCTCTTGTTAGAGCGGCGTTCCCGAACTCCTACAGGCCGACGGCTTTCCTCAGCAGTCGACGTGCCGTCACTCGGCACATCAGCATCCTGCCTGGCGCCTTCAAGTGGCCGACGCTGACCGAGTCGCCCTGGCCGCCGCATTGGCCCGTGTCGACGAGTTGACCGCCCGGCTGCCCGACGGGGAGGCGACCGTCGTCGGCGAGGCCGGCACCGCCCTGTCCGGCGGCGAACGGCA
>NZ_JBFAKM010000078.1:0-10858 GCF_040655695.1 Polymorphospora sp. NPDC050346
CCGCGGGCCGGGGGGGGGGGGTCGCCGGGCGGCCCCCCCCCCCCCGCGCCTCGCCGCCCCGGCGGGGAGCCCTTCAGCCCCGGCCCGCCCCGTTCCCGGCCGGGCCGCGGTCCCGCAGGACCGCGACACCGTCTCCCGTGAGTTCGTCCCAGTACGCCGTACGTCCGGTCATGGCCATCACCAGCGCACGGGTGGTTCCCGACACGAGGAGCCCGGAGCCGGTGGTGAAGGGTCCGTCGGTCGCCACGAGACGCAGTCCACCGATCCGCCCCTTGGCGAGCACGACGAGGTCGGAGCCGCTGTAGTAGTCGGCGACCCGGGTGATCGTCTCCACCGGATAGTCCCGGTGGATGCCCAGGGGGCGCCGGATGTCCTCGCCGTGCACGATCGTCTCGCCGAGCAACGCGATGGCCGGCAGCGGCGGCTTGGTGGTGCTGGTGACGGCCCGGCGGAACCCGTCGAGTGTGTCGGCCGGGGTGTCGCCCAACCACTCGGCCGTTCGCATCGTCACCTGCCGGTCGAAGTCGAACCGGCAGCGGACGACACCGGCCAGCCACCGTACGGGGTTGAGGTTCGCAGCCGAGGTGAGGTGCGCCAGGACCTCCCGCGTCGAAAACTCGGTGCACAGCGAAGGCGTCGCCCACTGCTCGTCGGTCAGGTCCGCCAGGTCGGCCGCCAGCGCCGCCCGTTCGGCATGGATCAGCGGCCAGATCTCCCTCGGACGGCTCGAGGCCGGCTTCCGGATCGAACCGGTCATGTCGGTGTTCTCCTGTCATCGGATCGTGGCTCGACCTGGCCCGGCCGGGCGGGTCGGTCGAGGCCACGGGCGGCCTCCCGGCCAGGCCGGAGATGGTCGGTCACAGGTAGGACTTCCCTCTTGACGCAGAATCGTCGCTCATGGGAAAAGTTTCTTCCGCCCGGTCCACGGCGGCCCCGGCTGACGACGGCGCGGACCTGGCCCGCGCCCGCGCGGGGGACGAGGCCGCGTTCACCCGACTCGTGCGGCCGCTGCGTGCCGAACTGCACGCCCACTGCTACCGCATCCTCGGCTCACCCCACGACGCCGACGACGCCCTGCAGGACGCCCTGCTGCGGGCCTGGCGGGCGATGCCGCGTTTCGCGGGTCGCAGCCCGCTGCGTACCTGGCTCTACACCGTGGCCACCCGCGCCTGCCTGGACCTCGTCGGGACCCGCGGCCGGCGGGCCCTGCCGGTCGACCTCGGCCCGGCCAGCGAGCGCGCCGTCGTGGACGGCAACGACCCGGTGACCGGTGTCGCCTGGCTCGGTCCCTACCCCGACGCCCGCCTACCGGACGACCCGGCCAGCCCGCACGCCCGCTACGAGCGGCGGGAGGCCGTCGAACTCGCCTTCGTCGCCGCTCTGCAACACCTGCCCGGCAACCAGCGGGCGGCGTTGCTGCTGTTCGACGTCCTCGGCTTCTCCGCCGCGGAGATCGCCGCGATGATGGACACCTCGACCGGGTCGGTGAACTCCGCCCTGGCGCGGGCCCGCCGGCTGGTGGCCGAGAGGATCCCACCCCGCGCCCGGCACCGGGCACCCACCGGCGACGATCGGATCCGCCGCACGGTCCTGGCGTACGCCCACGCGCTGGAGCGCGGCGATGTCGACGCCCTGGTCGCGCTGCTGACCAAGGACGTGAGCTGGTCGATGCCGCCGCTGCGGCACTGGTACCAGGGCATCGCGGCGGTGACGGACTTCGCCGTACGGGTTCCGATGGCCCGCTGCCCGAGCTGGCGTTTCCTTCCGACCAGCGCGAACGCCCAGCCGGCCGTGGCGTTCTACCTCGGCGCCGACGACGGTCCACACCTCGCCTGGTCGATCACGGTCCTCACGCTTCGTGACGAACGCATCGCCGGGATCACCTCGTTCCTCGACCCCGGCCACTTCGCCGCCTTCGGGCTGCCGCCGGCGCTGGAAACCGTACGACCGGATCCGGCGGGCCCCGTTTTTGTCGGACCCCGCGGGTAGGGTGGCGAACCCCGTAGTCCACGCGAGCGTGCCCCGAGACACCGCCCGGAAGGTGCCGGGCGACGGCACGCCGGCCAGGAGTGCAGATGCTCAGAATCCACTTCACGGTGGCCGACCTGAACCGCACCCGGGTCGCCACCGCCCCGGACCCGCTGTGGGAGCTGACGCTGAGCATGCACCAGTTGCGCCGGCGCGGCTCCCCGCCGCTGCTCGCCGGCTGGAAGGCCGACCTCGCCCACCGGCTGCGCCCCGACACCACGCTGCGGCACGAGATCTCGCCGGCACTGGCCCTCAACCCGCCGACCGGCTACTTCCCCGACTTCCTCACCCCGGCCGAGGCCGCCGACGGGTTCGAGGCCGGGTTGCAGGCCCTGCTCGACACCCCGCGCGACCGGCTGCGCGCCGAGATCGCGCTGCTCGGCACCGACCGGCACCGGCTCGACCCGGCCGCGCTACGCATCGGCGACGGCGACCCGGCCGCGCTGCGTACCCTCGGCCGGGCGCTGCGCCGCTACCACGACGTCGCCGTGGCACCGATGTGGGACCGGATCCGGGCCTCGTTCGACGCCGACCGGGCCCTGCGCGCCCGCACCGTGCTCGACGGCGGCGCCGTCGCGCTGCTCAACGGGCTGCACCCGGCCGCCCGGTTCACCGCCGGGGTCCTCGAGATCGCCAACTACCGGGCAGACCGCGACCTGCACCTCGACGGCCGCGGACTGGTGCTGGTGCCGAGCTACTTCAAGGCGGCCAGCCGGCCGATGGCGCTGGTCGACCCCAACCTGCCGCCGGTCCTGGTCTATCCCGTCGAACGGTCGGCCCGGGTCGCCAGCGAGGCGGGCCGGGCGTCGCTTTCGGCGCTGCTCGGCCGGACCCGGGCCGCGGTGCTGGAACTGGCCGCCGACGGCCCGTCGACCGGAACGGTCGCCGGCCGGCTCGGCATCTCGGCACCGGCCGCCAGCGAACACCTGACGGTGTTGCGCGACGCCGGCCTGGTGGTCAGCACCCGGCAGGGCAACACGGTCCGGCACACCCTGGCGCCGCTGGGGCACACCCTGCTCGACGGCGGCCCCTGACCCGGGCCCGGCGGTCTGGCGGGCGGCGGCCCCCGGTCGGGCCGGGATCGGATCGAGGCCGGGAGTCAGGTGCTGCCGCGCGAGCGGCCTGGGATCAGGTGCTGCCGCGCGAGCGGCCTGGGATCAGGTGCTGCCGCGCGAGCGGCCTGGGATCAGGTGCTGCCGCGCGAGCGGCCTGGAATCAGGTCAGGCCGTGCACCGGGATCTGGGCGCCGTTGACGACCGCCGACTCCGGGCCGCACAGGTGCCGGACCACCTTCGCGATCTCGGCCGGGTCGACCCACCCGCGCCGGTCGGCGTCGGGCTGGCTGGCCCGGTTGCCGGGCGTGTCGATGGTGCCGGGCACGACCGCGTTGGCGCGCACCCCGTCCCGGCCGTACTCGGCGGCGAGCGCGCCGACGAAGCCGAGCACCGCCGACTTCGCCGTGATGTAGCCGGCCGCGCCGGCGAACGGCCGGGTCGCGGCCCGGCTCGACACGCAGACGACCGATCCGCCGCCGGCCGCGACGAGGTGCGGCAGCGCCGCCTGGCAGACGAGGTACGTCGGCCGCAGGTTGAGCCGCAGCTGCGCCTCGAACTCGTCGACGCCGGTCTCGTGCACCCGGCCGCCCATCGCGAAGCCGCCGACGAGGTTGACGACCGCGCGCAGCGGTGCCGCCTGCGTTCCGGCGGCCAGTGCCACGCAGCGGCGTACGGCGTCGGCGTCGAACAGGTCGGCCTCGACCAGGACGAGGTCGGGGTGTGGTTCGAGCCGGTCGCGTTCGTCCTCGACCAGCCACGGCACGACGACCCGCCAGCCGTCGGCGAGCAGGGCGGCGGTGACCGCGGTGCCGAGCCCGCCGGTCCCACCGGTCACCAGCGCGGTACGTCCCAAAGCCGCTCCCCTTCCAAGTTTCCGCCTACCGTACGCAGGACCGGACGGCCGTGTCGCCGCGACCCACCGGGTCCGGTGGCGGTCAGCCCGGCCGGGGCAGGCCGAGTTCGGTCGCGACGGCACGCAGGTCGTCGTAGTGGGTCTGGAGGATCGGCGTCGACTCCTGGGCGTACCGCTTGGCCTCTGCTTCGGTCCCTCTGTCCAGTTCGGTCTTGTTGCGGCGGATGGCGCGTTTGTGGGCTGACGCCTCGGACGCGATGAAGAGCCGCTCGAACCGGTCACCGTCGGCGTCGCGCAGCCGGCCCAGGACCACCTGCTGGTCGCGGTTCAACCTGTCCGGCAGCTCGACGCCGACGGCGGCGGCGGTCCGGCGCAGTTCCACGTCGAGCTGGGTGTTGTCGGCGACGAACTGCGCGCCGAGGTCGGCGATCTGCGGTGCGACGTCCTTGGTGCCGGCCAGTTGGCCGGCCTCGATCCCGGCCAGGTTGGCCTGGTGGGCGGCGCGCAGGTAGCGGGCGTCGTGTCGGGCCGGGCGGTCACGTTCACCGGCGGGTCCGGTGCCGGCCGTCGGGGCGGCGCCGCCGGTCGGTGGGTGGCCGGATGGCGGCGCGGCCGGAGCGGGTACGGGGACTGACAGCACTATCGCGGCTATACCGGTTATTGCGAGGTTTCGTACGTTTTGCCACATTCGAACCACCTCCCGCCGGTTCGGCGCTCCCCTCGGATACCCGCGACGGTGGCGTGATCACCACCGATCGGGGCCCACTCCCCCGGCCGCCCGGGGCGACGGGAAGCCTTGCGACGCAACGGGTCCGGCGCCGGGTGACCGCCGGCCGCCGGGACCGGCCGGCAACACCGCAGGTCGCATACCGGTTACGGAACGGATCGGAGGCATTCCACAACCGTTACCAGGCACATAGAGTGGTGTCGCTCGTACGGCCACGACAACCGACCACCGGAGGCAGAGCGGATGCGGACAGACGACTGGTCCACAGCGGAACGACCGGTGCGGATGGGCCATCAGCAGATCCGCGACGCCGCTTTCGGACCGGCGCCCCGCCGCGGCGGCGGCCTCAACCCCGACGAGGTACGCGCCTTCCTGAACCAGGTCGCCGACCAGATGCTCCGCCTGGAGCGCGAGCTGGCCGAGGCGACGAGCGAGTCGATCCGGGTCAAGGAGGCCCTCTACCGCTGGCAGGTCGAGCACGCCGCCACCTGCGCCCAGCGCCCGCGCTGACCCTGCCGGACACCCCGGCGCGGCACCCCGGGGACGGGATGCCGCGACGATGGGGGATTGCGGGTCAGAGATTGCCCGCCCCGGCGCCCGCGCTGACGATCGACTTCACGTCGGCGGCGGAATCGAGGGTGTAGGCGTACGGAATCGCGGCGACGCTACCGCCCTGCTCGCCCTCGCCCGAGTTGACGAAGTGGTTGTCCCGGGCGACCAGCGTGCCCGGCCCGGACGAGCCCTCACCGAGGTGGAACGGGTCGTCGGTGTCCTCGAAGAAGTTGCCCTCGACGAGCACCCCGGCGTCCTCGGTGGACGCGACGCCGTACCCGCCGACCGAGGCGTAGTAGTTGTTGAACACGTGGACCGGATTGCCGAACCGCACCCGTGGGTTGCGCTGCTCGGTGCCGTCGAACCAGTTGTGGTGGTAGGTCACCCGCAGGTGGCCGATGTCCTGGCTGCCGTTGTCGTCGCTGTGGCCGAGCAGCATGGTCTTGTTGTGCCCGCGTACGTGGTTCCACGAGATGGTGACGAAGTCGGAGCCGCGCTTGACGTCCACGGCACCGTCGTAGCCGACGCCGAACGTGTTGTGGTCGATCCACACGTTGGTCGACTCGGTCTCCACGTTGATCGCGTCGTCGTCCCAGTCGTCGAAGTACAGGCCCTGGATGATGACGTTGTGCGACTCGCGCAGGGTGAAGCCGTTGCCGGTGATGGTGCCGCCGCCGGTGATGGTCTTGTCGGAGCCGACCCGGACCATGTCGGACAGGTTGATGGTGCCGCTCACCTGGACGATCGCCGGCCCGTCCTGCTGTACGGCGTCGGCGAGGCCGGCCTCGTCGGTGACGGTCACGGTCGGGCCGCCCGCGCCGCCGGTCGTGCCGCCGTTCTCGGTCGCCCAGCCCACGAGTCCGGGTGCGTCGAGAGCCTCGACGCGGTCGGGCGCCGGGCCGGCGTTCGCGATCGCTCCCGCACCGAGGGTGAGCGTCGCCGCCGCGAGTGACGCGCCGATGAGCACCGGGAGGGATCTGCGGTGCCGGGTGGTGGGTTGCGTGGTGTGCATGGGTTCTCCTCTGCCTGGGTCCCGGCGACGCGGGGTCGCCGGTGCGGCGGCGGGCCGTCGGGCCACCGCCGCACTGCCTTCGTGCGTGGGATGAAGGCCCACGATCCGAACGGGACCTTCGCATTCACCGTAGGCAGGCAGAAATATATGCGTCAATAAGACGGAATTGCAGGAAATTTGAGGTGGAATTAGCGCTAATCGACCAACCCGGCCGTCGAATTGCCGGGTTGCGTCCGAATAGCGCCACTTCCACCCTACGGCGCGACTCCGGAACTTGCAGCGCGAGCCGGGCGGGTTTGCAGTCGTCCACTGTGATCAGGGTTATTCATGGGTTGAGAAAGACTCAGAGTGAGAGTAACGTTCTCGACGTACCGCCCGACCGGAAAGGACGCCCGATGACCGAAGAGGAGTTCCTCGCCGCGTACGACCCGCGCGCCTACCCGCCGGTCGCGGTGACCGTCGACGTCGTCGCGTTCACGATCCGCGACGGACGGCTGCACCTGCTGCTCGTACGCCGGGCCGCCCCGCCGTACGCCGGACACTGGGCCCTGCCCGGCGGCTTCGTCCACCCCGACGAGGACCTGCCCACCGGCGCCGGCCGCGAACTGGCCGAGGAGACCGGCGTACAGGCCGGCGGGCTCGGCCGGGTCCACCTGGAACAGCTCGGCACGTACGGCGCACCGGGACGGGACCCGCGGATGCGGATCGTCTCGGTCGCCTACCTCGCCTTCGCCCCCGACCTGCCCGACCCGGCGGCCGGCTCCGACGCCGACGAGGCGGCCTGGGTGGCCGTCGACAGCCTCGGGCTGCCGGACGCCGCCGCGCTGCCCGGTCGCCCGGTCCGGCAGCGGCCCGGCACCACCCGGAAGCTGGCCTTCGACCATGCCCGGATCGTCGCCGACGGCCTCGACCGGGCCCGCTCCAAGCTGGAGTACACGCCGCTGGCCACCCGGTTCGTCGGCCCCGAGTTCACCATCGCCGAACTGCGCGCGGTCTACGAGACCGTCTGGGGCGACACCCTGCACGCCGGCAACTTCCACCGCAAGGTGCTGTCCGTACCCGGGTTCCTGGACAGCGTCGGCGCGACCACCGACCGCGGCGGCGCGCGCGGCGGGCCACGGGCCCGGCTCTACCGGGCCGGCGACGCCCGGCTGCTGCACCCGGCGCTGCTGCGGCCCTCCCGAGAGGAGGCCGTCCGATGACGACGGTCGCCGAGGCGATCCGGCTGGTCATGTCGGCCCGCGACGCCGACGACCTGTTCGGCGACGCCGACCCGGCCCGCCGCTACCGCGACCTGGCCCGGGTGCTGCACCCCGACGGGCGGCCGGCCGCCGGGACCGGACCGGATGCCGCCACCGAGGCGTTCGTCCGGCTCAGCGGCCTGTGGCAGGACCGGCGGAGCGTGGTGATCCAGACCCGCCGGGACAGCTACCGCCTCACCGGGAGCCCGACCCACCGCGGCGACCTCGCCGACCTCTACGACGTCGGTGCCGACCGGCTGCTCAAGCTGCCCCGCGACCCGGCCAACAACGACCTGATGGCCCGCGAGGCCCGGGCCCTGCGGGCGCTCGCCGACCGCGGCGACCCGCGGTTCCTGCCGTACGTGCCCCGGCTGGTCGACACGTTCCAGCACACCGATACCGCCGACGGCACCCAGCGCCGGGTCAACGTCGTCGCCGCCGTCGGCAACCTGCACAGCCTCGCCGAGGTCCGGCGCCGCCGCCCGGACGGGCTCGACGCCCGCGACGCCGCCTGGATGTGGCGACGGCTGCTCACCGCCCTCGGCCTGGCCCACCGGGCCGGTGTCGTGCACGGGGCGGTGCTGCCCGAACACGTACTGATCGAACCGGACGCGCACGGCGTCGTCCTCGTCGACTGGTGCTACTCGGCCAGCGACGAGGGCGAACGGATACCGGCGCTGGTGCCGGCGTACGCCGACTGGTATCCGGTCGAGGTGACCCGGCGGGAACGCCCCGGCCCGGCCACCGACATCGCCATGGCCAGCCGGTGCATGGCCCACCTGATGGGTGACCGGGCCCCGGCGGCGCTGCGCCGGTTCGTCGCCGGCTGCACCCTGCCGTCCCCGCGCCAGCGTCCCGACGACGCCTGGCGACTGCTCGACGAATTCGACGACGTGCTGGCGAACCTCTACGGCCCCCGCACGTTCCGACCGTTCACGCTCTAGAGAGGAAGGCCCGAGATGGGAAGCGGAATCTGGTCCACCGACGTCTACGACGCCGCCAAGAGCTACCGCCGCGCCAGCGGCAAGAGCGCCTTCGCCTACAGCGACGGCGGTGCCCGTACGGTGCACCCGTCGCTCGACCCGCGTGGGGTGGACGTACGGGAGAGCCGGGACAGCGCCGAACACCCCGAGTCGGTCGCGATCGCGGTGCTCTTCGACGTCACCGGCTCGATGCGTCACGTGCCCCGGGTGTTGCAGGAAAAGTTGCCGCAACTGCTGGGCCTGCTGCTGCGCAAGGGCTACGCCACCGACCCGCAGATCATGTTCGGCGCGATCGGCGACGCCACCTGCGACCGGGTGCCGTTGCAGGTCGGCCAGTTCGAGTCGGACAACCGGATGGACGAGCACCTCGGCAACATGGTGCTCGAGGGCGGCGGCGGCGGGCAGATGATGGAGTCGTACGAGCTGGCCATGTACTTCATGGCCCGGCACACCACGATCGACTGCTACGAGAAGCGGCGCCGGCGCGGCTACCTGTTCATCATCGGCGACGAGATGGCGTACCCGCAGGTGAAGCGGCGCGAGGTGCAGGCGGTGCTGGGCGAGAAAATCACCGAGAACGTGCCGCTGACGGGCATCCTCGACGAGGTACGGAAGAAGTGGAACACCTACTTCCTGCTGCCGGCCGGCAGCTGGCACGCCAAGGACCCGCGGGTGCTCGGCTTCTGGCGCGACCTGCTCGGCCAGAACGCCATCGAACTCGACGACCTCGACGCGGCCTGCGAGACGATCGCGCTGACCGTCGGGCTGGGCGAGGGCACCGTCGACCTCGACGAGGCACTCGACGACCTGCGCGACATCGGCTCGGACGCGGCGGCGGCGACGGTGTCGAAGGCCCTCGTCCGCATCGGCGCCGACCGGGCCCGGAGGACACGCTCGGCACTGCCGGCCCGTACCCGCACCACCGACCGCGTCACCCGGCTGTAAGTGCGAGGAGCGCAGCGCAGCGGAGCACCGCAGCACGAACCAACCAGCTAAGTGCGAGGAGCGCAGCGCAGCGGAGCACCGCAGCACGAACCAAACAGCTGAGTGCGAGCAGCGCAGCGGAGCACCGCAGCACGAACCAAACGGCAACCAGGGAGCGCACCGTGGAACACGTGATCGTCGTCGACCTCGGGTACGGCGACGCGGGCAAGGGCACCGTCGTGGACTGGCTGTGCGCGAGCCGGCCGGTCCACGCGGTGGTCCGCTTCAACGGCGGCGCGCAGGCGGCGCACACCGTCGTCCTGCCGGACGGGCGGCACCACACGTTCGCGCAGTTCGGGTCGGGGACGTTCCGGCCCGGGGTGCGTACCCACCTGTCCCGGCACATGGTGGTCGACCCGCTGGCGCTGGCCGGCGAGGCCGACCACCTGGCGGCCCTCGGGGTGACCGACGCGCTTCCCCGGCTGACCGTCGACCGGGACGCGCTGCTCGCCACCCCGTGGCACCGGGCCGCGAACCGGGCCCGGGAGCTGGCCCGGGGCGGCGACCGGCACGGGTCGTGCGGGATGGGGGTCGGCGAGACGATGGCGTACGCCCTCGCGCACCCCGGCGACGCGCCGAGGGTCGCCGACTGCCTGTCCCCCGCCCGGCTGCGCACCCGCCTGGCGGCGCTGCGCGACCGGCTCGCCGCCGAGGTCGGGTCGCTCGACGCGCCGCCGGTCGACGACTGCGTGGCCGCGTTCACCGCCTTCGCCGAGCGGGTGTCGGTAGTGGACGGCGACTTCACCGGGCGGCTGCTGCGGGCCGGGACCGTCGTCTTCGAGGGCGCCCAGGGGGTGCTGCTCGACGAGTGGCACGGGTTCCACCCGTACACGACGTGGAGCACGACCACGTTCGCCAACGCCGAGGCGCTGCTCGCCGAGGCCGGGCTCGCCGGTACGGCGACCCGGCTCGGCGTGCTGCGGACCGTCACCCCACGGCACGGGCCGGGGCCGCTGGTCACCGAGGACCCGGCGCTGGCGCCGGCCGAGCCGCACAACCACACCAACGCCTGGCAGGGCCGCTTCCGGTTCGGGCACTTCGACGCGGTCGCCCACCGGTACGCGATCGAGGTCGCCGGCGGTGTCGACGGGCTGGCGCTGACCCACCTGGACGTGGCCCGCACGCACCGGCCGAGGATCTGCGCCGGGTACGACTGGACCGACCGGCTGGTGCCCGGGCCGCCCGGCGACCTGGCCCGCCAGGAGGCACTGACCCGCCGCCTGCTGACCAGCCGCCCGGTGTACGCCGAACCGCCCCCGACCGACTGGCCGACAGCGGTGGAGCAGCACCTCGGCACCCCGGTCCTGGTGACCTCGGACGGCCCCACCGCCCGACACAAAACCCCCCGCGTCCCCGGCCGGCGACCCGCAGGTAGATCCGGGCGGCGATGCGTCGCTCGACGTTGACGGTCTGCCCGTCCTCC
>NZ_JBFAKM010000079.1:0-10713 GCF_040655695.1 Polymorphospora sp. NPDC050346
GTCGCGATGCCCGCGTGTACCAGGCGATGCCCGGTGTGATCTGGGTGTTCTGCTTGCGGGCGAAGACCGGAGCGAGGCTCTCCCGATACACGGGAGGCGCCCACGTTCGCGTATCCGGACGGCTCTTCTTGCCTATAATTGGCAACTACTAGAAGATGGCATCTGGCCACACCGACGAGGAGACCGCTTCCGTGAGCACGTACACGCTGCCGGACCTGCCCTACGACTACGCCGCGCTCGAGCCGCACATCAACGGCCAGATCCTGGAACTGCACCACGACAAGCACCACGCCACCTACGTGAAGGCCGCGAACGACACGGTCGAGCGGATCGCCGAGGCCCGCGACACGGGCGACTTCTCGAGCATCGTCGGGCTGGAGAAGACGTTGGCGTTCAACGTCTCCGGGCACGTCCTGCACTCGCTCTACTGGCAGAACATGTCGCCGGACGGCGGCGACCGCCCGGACGGCGACCTGGCCGACGCGATCACCGAGCACTTCGGGTCGTTCGAGGCGTTCCACGGGCAGCTTTCCGCCGCCACCACGGCCGTGCAGGGTTCGGGCTGGGGCGTGCTGTCCTACGAGCCGCTCGGCAAGCGGCTGATCGTCGAGCAGGTCTACGACCACCACGGCAACGTGGGCGTCGGCTCGGTGCCGCTGCTCGCCTTCGACGCCTGGGAGCACGCCTACTACCTGCAATACCGCAACGTACGGCCGGACTTCGTCAAGGCCATGTGGGAGGTCGTCAACTGGCCCGACGTGAGCGCCCGCTACGCGGCGGCGGTCGCCGCCACCCGCCCGGTGGGCTGATGCCTCCGGCCACCCCTGACGAGGTCATCGCCACGCTCCTGCCGCCGGCGCTGGAGCTGACCACGGCGTACGTCACCTCCGGCGACGACCCGGCGCTCTACTGGGAGACCCTGCACCGGGTGGTCGGCGAGTCGCTGACCGGGGCGGAACCTGGCCGGGCGGTCGCCGAGCTGCTGGTCGGCCTCTCCGCGCTCGCCGGCCTGCTCCTCGACCAGCTCGCCGAGGCCGGCGACCGGGACCGCGCGCGGATCCTCACCGAGCTGCACCGGACCTATCTCGCCCGCTGAACCCCGGCCGGTGGTGACCGATCAGGCGGTCACCACCGGCCGGCTTTCGTCCGTCGACCGGTGTGACCGGGTCAGGTTGCCGGCTCCTGGTCGGCGCGGGCCGCGATCATCCCCGGCGCCTCGGCCTCGATCAGCTCGAGCAGGTTGACCAGCTGCGTGGCGATCCGGGTGCCGGCCGGCGTCAGGCTGTATTCGACCCGGGCCGGGATGGTCGCCTGCACCTCGCGGTGCACGAGCCCGTCGCGTTCGAGGTTCTGGAGCGTCTGGGCCAGCATCTTCTCGCTCACCCCGTCGACCCGGCGGCGCAGCGCGTTGAAGCGGTAGGTGCCGTCGTGCAGCGCGGCGAGCGCGAGCACCCCCCACTTGCCGACGATGTTCTCCATGATCGCCCGGGACGGGCAGGCTCGGGTGAAGACGTCGCAGATCAGCGCGTCGTCCGGGTCGACCGACGCGGCCGTTGGCGGGGCGCTGCTCATGGTCCCGACGATACTCCCCGAAGGTTTGCACTTTCGAAAAGTTAGTGCAATCGTTTGGGAGGCGCCCGGCGAGCCCCGCCGGCCCGCCACCTATCGGGAGAAGCTCCACATGATCACTGTCACCGGAGCGACCGGCCATCTCGGCCGGCTCGTCGTCGAACAGCTGCTCGACCGCGGCGTACCGGCCGCCGGGATCGTCGCCGCCGTCCGCGCCCCGGAGAAGGCCGCCGACCTCGCCGCCCGTGGCGTCCAGGTCCGCGAGGCCGACTACGACCGGCCGGAAACCCTGGCCGCCGCCCTCGCCGGCACCGACCGGCTGCTGCTGGTCTCCGGCAACGAACTGGGCCAGCGGCTGCGCCAGCACGGCAACGTCGTCGAGGCGGCCAGGTCGGCCGGGGTGTCGCTGCTGGCGTACACGAGCATCCTCGCCGCCGACACCACCAGCGTGCCGCTCGGTCCCGAGCACAAGGCGACCGAAGACCTGGTCCGCGCCTCCGGGCTGCCGTACGTGCTGCTGCGCAACGGCTGGTACCTCGAGAACTACGACCTCGCCGGCGCCGTGGCGCAGGGCGTGATCCTCGGCGCGGCCGGCGAGGGCCGGGTCTCCGCCGCCACCCGTGCCGACTTCGCCGCCGCCGCGGTGGCCGTGCTCACCGGGGACGGGCACGCCGGAAAGGTCTACGAACTCGGCGGCGACGAGGCGTTCACGCTGGCCGAGTTGGCCGCCGAGGTGACCCGGCAGAGCGGCACCGAGGTCGCCTACCGCGACCTGCCGGTCGACGAGTACGCCCGTACGCTGGCCGGGTTCGGCCTGCCGGAGCCGGTGGCGCGGATGCTCGCCGACAGCGACGCCGGCCTGGCCCGGGGCGACCTGCACACCGACAGCGGCGACCTGAGCCGCCTCGTCGGCCGCCCCACGACCCCGTTGCCCGACGCCGTGGCCCAGCACCTGAAGCCCTGACCCGCCTCCCGGTCTCCCCGCGATCTTGCACTTGTCGCCCTCCACAACGGACAAAAGGAGGAGACAACTGCAAGATCGCGGGAAGGGCTGTCAGGTGACGGCGCCGCCGTGCGTCTCGCGCAGGGGGCGGCGGTCGGTCACGTCGATCCGGCCCCGACCGAAGGCGTCGACGTGTCCCCACCGGCCGGGGATGTCGAGCAGTTCGAGGCGGCCCAGGCCGGTCGGCAGGGCCGGGTCGACCGCGAGATGCCCCTCGTGCGGCTCCAGGCCGAGCATCGTACGCAGCAACAGCATCGGGGTTCCCGTCGACCACGCCTGCGGGCTGCACGCCGTCGGGTAGACCACCGGATACCGGGTCAGCGAGCGGGCGTACCCGCCGAACGCCTCGGGCAGCCGGCCGGCGAAGAACTGCGCCGCGTCGATGATCCCCTCGGCGATCGTGGCCGCCTCCTCGCTGAAGCCGTACCGGCGCAGGCCCCAGGCGACGAACGAGTTGTCGAACGGCCAGATCGTGCCGGTGTGGTAGCCGATCGGGTTGTAGCGGACCTCCCCCTCGGCCATGGTCCGCACCCCCCAGCCGCTGAACAGCCGCGGCCCGAGCAGGTGCTCGGCGATCCTCGGCGCGTACCGCTCGTCGACGATCCCGCTCCACAGCAG
Source organism: Polymorphospora sp. NPDC050346 (assembly GCF_040655695.1). Lineage (NCBI taxonomy): Bacteria > Bacillati > Actinomycetota > Actinomycetes > Micromonosporales > Micromonosporaceae > Polymorphospora > Polymorphospora sp. NPDC050346. The sequence goes on from NZ_JBFAKM010000079.1 coordinate 3,191, forward strand.
GTGCCCGATGTTGGAGGTCAGGGTGTCGACCTGCCGGCCGTCGGCGTCCAGCGCGAGCGCGTAGTACTCACCGTCGGCGACCCAGAAGTCCTCGTGGAACCGCTCCTTCAGCTCCATCGCCTGCCGTTCCAGCCGGTCGGCGTAGCCGGGGTCGTTCCAGAAGAGCCGGGCCAGCCGGGCGGCGCGCAGCTTCGCGTCGTACGCGTACCCCTGGACCTCGCAGGTGGCCCGCGGATAGCCGGGCAGTGTGCCGTCGCGATAGGACAGTGAGTCCCAGGAGTCCTTCCAGCACTGGTTCTCCAGGCCGGTCGTCTCGTTGCGTCGCTGATACCAGATGTAGCCGTTGCCGACCAGGTCGGCGTAGTCGTCGATCCAGGCGATCGCGGCCCGCGCCTCGGACTCCAGCGACCGGACCAGGTCGGCGTCGCCGGACCAGCGTTCGTACTCGTCGAGCAGCACCACGAACAGGGGTGTGGCGTCGACCGAGCCGTAGTACGGCGAGTGCGGCTGCTCCTCGAACGCGGCGCTCTCGCCGTACCGGAACTCGTGCAGGATGCGGCCCGGGTCCTCGTCGCGGAAGTCGTCGAGCCGGCTGCCCTGGAGCATCGCGAGCACCTTGAGCGTGGTCGCGGCCAGCTCAGGTACGAACGGCAGGGCCTGGAGGCTGGTCAGGATGCTGTCCCGACCGAACATCGTCATGAACCAGGGCAGGCCGGCGGCGGGCAGTGCCTGGCCGGGCATCGAGATCGGCGCGAACCGCAGCGCGGCGAGGTCGACGAGGCTGCGCCGGTAGGTGCTGGCCAGCGCCTCGCTCTCGCAGGAGATCGTCGGCGCCCGGGCCACGAACTCCGCGAGGTCGGCCTCCATGGCCCGCTTCTCGCCGCCGTGGACCTGCAGTCCCATCCGCAGGTCGTGCCCGGTGGGTACGACGGTCTCGGCGACCACCCGGATCCTGGTGTGCCACTGGCCGTTGGGTGGTATCCCGATCCGGAACGTCATGCCGTCGTCGTCGAGTTCGGCGGGTTCACTGGCCCACAGCACCGTCTCGCGACGGAAGTGCTCGCGCTCGTACCCCAGCCGCAGCTTTCCGTCCTCGATCCGCCGGTAGTAGTTGCCCTTCTTGGCCACCGCGTCCTTGACCTCGAAGAGGTCGGCGAAGTCGGAGCCGGCGTCGATGCGTACGTCGAGGTCGAGCCGATCCTGGGTGTGGTTGAGTACGGTCAGTTCCTCGTCGAACCCGTCGTTGACCATCCGCTGCCGGATGACCGACAGGGCGGCGTCGACGTAGTGGGTGGCGGTGCCCGGGACGAGAAAGAACCGGGTCTCGAAGTACTGGAGGTCGTCGGCGCTGAGCGCGTCGAGCCGCTGCCCGTTGATGGTCAGCACCCATCTCGACAGGAACCGGGTGTCGAGGGCGAAGAACCCGGTCGGCGAGGTCGGGGTCGCCTCGATGTCGCCCCGCCCGTCGCTGACCACGAACGTGCTGCCGTCGAGGATGCGTACCAGGTTCTCCTCGGTCACGACGCGACCCTCCCGGCTTCGGTGCGCCGGTACGGGCCGTGGGCGTCCGGCGGGCCGGGGAGGATCCGTTCGAGCCGGACCACCAGTTGCAGGTCACCGGCGCTGCTCATCTCGCCGCGCAGGAGCGCCGAGATCGCGTTCGCCTCGCCCCGGACGATCCGCCCGAACAGTTCGGGCGAGGCGTAGATGGTGGCGTCGGCGACGTGGTCCTCCCGCGTCACGGTGATCTCGCCCCGCTTCACGGTCACCAGCCAGTGTTCGGAGTGGCCGTTGTCGTGCAGTTCGATGCGCACCGTGCCGTTCAGCTTCTCCAGCCGGGCCTCGTGCCCGTGGTGGTTGAGTCCCTCGAAGAACCTGGCGATGCTGTCCGCCATCCCGTCCCCCAATCCGCTGCGGGTCCGCGCGGCGGACCAGCGGGTACGGGCGCTCGCTTACCCGACCCGCCGGGGCGGAAACGGTCGGAGCCGGCATCTTGATCCGCGTGATCAGGGACCGGGAGCCGCGCCGCGCCGACGACACGCGCGACGCGGTCCCTGATCACCGTGATCGGGGGCTAGACGGCGCGGGCGACGCAGATGCGGGCGCCCAGGCGGGGGCCGGCCTCGTAGATCATGTACGACACGCCGCCGTCGGTGCCGAACGCGGGCGAGGCGACCCGGCCGTTGTCGGAGGCGATCGGGGTGTGGAAGACGCCGAGGTGCACCTCGCGGTCGAAGTTGTTGCCGACCTCGGTGAGCCGCATCCGGCCGTCGTTGCCGTGGTAGACGACGTACGTCGTGTTGTTGCGCTTGAGCAGGTGGGGCGCGGCGATGTCGGTCAGCCCGTCACCGGCCGGCGAGACCAGCGGGTTGGGGGCGAACTGCCACTGGTCCCAGCCGTTGGGCGACCAGCCCCAGAAGATCTTCCGGGTGCCGGGCCGGATCGTGTGGGCGCCCATGAAGAGCATCACGTACCGGTTGCCCTTGCCGGCCACGGAGTGTTCGAAGACCCGGGCGTACGAGGTCTCGGTGGTGTTCGGCACCAGCCGGGTGCTCAGGATCGGGGTGATGTCCGTGAAGTTGATCCCGTCGCGGGAGCGGGCGACCCGGGTCGTGTGGTTCTCGCCGTGGAAGTAGAGGTAGAACTCGCGGGTGGGGGCGTTCCAGACCACGTGCGGCGACGAGACGTGGCTGACCGTCGCCTTTCCCTGCAGGAACCGGTTGATGATCGGGTTGTTCGGATACTCGGTGTAGGGCCCCTCCAGCCGGTCGGCATAGGCGAGGCAGATCCCGCCGGGCGCGTCGTGCGGCGCGTAGTAGAGGTAGTACCGCCCGCGCGCGTTGCTGATCTTGTCGTAGACGCCACGCACACAGGGGAAGATCATCTCGCCGGTCGGGTTGTAGCGCAGCGGGCCGGCGAACGCGTCGCGGACGTAGCGGTAGTTGGGGAATCCCGCCGGCCCGGCGTGGGCGGGGGCGGCCGCGGCCAGCCCGCCGAAGCCACCGGCCGCGGCGGCGGAGCCGAGCAGCGCGGCACCCCGCAGCAGGCCCCGGCGGCGGAGCGCGAACCGCTCGCCCGGGACGGCCGCGCCGCCGGCCGGGTCCGGCACGGCCGGTCCGGCGTCGGGTCGGGGGTGATGGTCCATGGTGGTGCCTCCGATCGTGAGGGGACGCTCGTCGATCAAGGACTTGCCTGGTGCGGGCAGGCGGGCACGCCGACCCACCGTCACCCTCAGTGACCTGGTCGTCCATCCCGGACCCGCTCGTGATGGCTGAGTTTCGTCGCCCGTCGATGGCGCCGTCAAGACGCTAATACGAATTATCAAGGCAGGTTCGCGGAGAAAAAGTTGCCGCTGAGGGCTTGACGGCCGACGATCCGGGACCGCAGGATTTCATCTCGACGTAACTAATGCGTATTAGCAGAGAAACGGACGGGTACGGAACGTGACCGCATCGCGGAGACGGGTGACGCAGCAGGACATCGCGCGGATGACCGGCGTGAGCCAGGCGACGGTGTCCCTCGTGCTCAACGGCCGGGCCGACGCCGACGTACGGATCGCGCCCGAGACCCGTGACCGCGTGCTGCAGGCGATCCGCAGCACCGGCTACGTCGCCGACCCGATCGCCCGCCGGCTGGCCGCCCGGCACAACCGCATCATCGGCGTCTTCACCTACGAGCCGGTGTTCCCGACCGGGACCGGCGACTTCTACCACCCGTTCCTGGTCGGCATGGAGCAGTGCGCCGAACAGCTCGGCTGCGACCTGCTGCTGTTCACCAGCGCCCCGGTGGTCGAGGGGCGGCGCCGGGTCTTCCACGAGGACAACCGGCTCCGGCTCGCCGACGGCTGTGTCCTGCTCGGACGGTCGCTCGACCACGTAGAGCTGACCCGGCTGGTCGCCGAAGGGCTGCCGTTCGTCTCCGTCGGCCGCCGCGACGACGCCGGCGGCCCGGTGCCGTACGTCGGCGCCGACTACCCCGCCGCCACGGCCGCCCTGGTGCACCGGGCGGTCGGGGTCGGGCACCGCCGGCTGGCGTACGTCGGACAGGGCGACGGCCCGACCGGCCCGGACCGGCGCCCGGCGCCGGAGTCGCACGCCGACCGGCTGCGCGGTTTCACCGCCGCGGTGGCCGCCACCGGGGTGACCACCCGGCACGAGCCGACGGCCGACCGCTCCCCCGCCGACCTGCTCGACGCGCTGCTGGACGCCGGGGTGACCGCCGCCTTCGTCGAGGAGTACGCCGACGGGGCCGCCATCGCCGGCCTCGCCCGCGAGCGCGGCCTGTCCATCCCCGGCGACCTGTCGATCCTCGCGCTGGGCGACCCGACCCGGCCGGCACCGACCGACATCGACTTCTCCGGCTTCCGGATCCCGCGCCGGCAGATGGGCTGGCAGGCCGTCGAAGTCCTCACCACCCTCCTCGAGCCGACCGGGCGGAGCGAGATCCAGAGATTGCTGTCCTGTGAACCCGTCGACGGCGCCACGCTGGCGCCGCCGGCCGGGTCGGGAAGGTCCACCAAGTGAAGGGAAGCACGTTGCGGGAGATGCGAGCCGACATCCTGGTCGTCGGCGGAGGTCTCGGCGGGGTCGCGGCGGCGTTGGGCGCCCTGCGCGCCGGGCGTTCGGTGGTGCTGACCGAGGAGTTCGACTGGCTCGGTGGCCAGCTCACCAGCCAGGCGGTGCCGCCGGACGAGCACAGCTGGGTGGAGCGCTTCGGGATCACCTCGAGCTACCGGGCGCTGCGGGACGGGATCCGCGACTACTACCGCCGCTACTACCCGCTGACCGACCGCGCGCGGGCGTGGCGGGACCTGAACCCGGGCGCCGGCCACGTCAGCCGGCTCTGCCACGAGCCACGGGTGGCGGTCGCCGTCCTGGAGTCGATGCTGGCGCCGTACCGGGGATCCGGGCGGCTGCGGGTGTTGCAGCCGTACCGGCCGGTGTCCGCCGCCGTCGACGGCGACCGGGTCACCGCGGTGACGGTCGCGCACCGCGACGGCGCCGACGAGATCGTGGTGACGGCCGGGTACGTCCTGGACGCGACCGAGACCGGTGAGCTGCTGCCGCTGACCGGCACCGAATACGTCACCGGGTTCGAGTCGCGGGCCGACACCGGTGAGCCGAGCGCGCCGGACGTGGCGCAGCCGGCCAACATGCAGGCGATGTCGGTGTGCTTCGCGGTCGACCACGTCGACGGCGACCACACCATCGACCGGCCGGAGCGCTATTCGTTCTGGCGGGACTACCAGCCGGCGTTCTGGGGCGACCGGATGCTGTCGTTCCGCTCCCCGAACCCGCGCACGCTGGAGATCTCCGAGCGGAGTTTCACCCCGAATCCCGACGACGACCCGCTGCTGGTCGACGCCGACCAGCGGCGCAACCCCGGCGACGGCAACCTGTGGACGTTCCGGCGGATCGCGGCCCGCCGGCTGTTCCGCGAGGGGGCGTACGACAGCGACATCTGCCTGGTCAACTGGCCGATGATCGACTACTTCGAGAGCCCGGTGATCGACGTACCGGACCCGGCGCACCACTTCGCGGCGGCCCGCGAGCTGTCCCGGTCGGTGCTCTACTGGCTCCAGACCGAGGCGCCGCGCACCGACGGCGGCACCGGCTTCCCCGGCCTGCGGCTGCGCGGCGACGTCACCGGCAGCGCGGACGGACTCGCCCAGGCGCCGTACATCCGCGAGTCGCGCCGGATCCGCGCCGAATACACCGTGGTCGAGCAGGACCTGTCGCTGGACGTACGCGGCGACAAGGGCGCGGCCATCTACCCCGACTCGGTCGGCGTCGGCATGTACCGCATCGACCTGCACCCGTCGACCGGCGGCGACAACTACGTCGACGTCGCCTCGTGCCCCTTCCAGATCCCGTTGGGCGCACTGATCCCCCGGCGCATGGACAACCTCCTGCCCGCCGGAAAGAACATCGGCACCACCCACATCACCAACGGTTCGTACCGCCTGCACCCCGTCGAGTGGAACGTCGGCGAGGTCGCCGGAATGCTCGCGGACTTCTGTCTGGAGCGCGGGGTCGTCCCCCGGGCGGTACGTGACACTCCCGGCCTGCTGGCCGATTTCCAGAATCGCCTCGTCGGCGAGGGCGTCGAGCTGCACTGGCCCGACATCGCCGGCTACTGAGGGAGGGTTTGATGAGAGCCAGATTGACGGCGGCGGTGACACTGGCCGCGCTGCTGGGCCTGACGGCGTGCGGCGGCGGCGACGCCGGCGACAGCGACGGACCGGTGTCGCTGCGCATGACGACCTGGTCGGCGAACGAGGCGCACCTCGCGCTGTTCAACGAGATCGCCGAGGAATACAAGAAGGCGAACCCGAACGTCACCGAGATCAAGTTCGATCCGATCCCGTTCGAGAACTACACCACCACCCTCACCACCCAGATCGCCGGCGGCAACCCGCCGGACCTGGCCTGGATCTTCGAGAACTCGGCGCCGGACTTCGTCTCGTCGGGTGCCCTGGTCGCGCTCGACGACACCCTCAAGGGCACCGACGGGTACGTTTTCGACGAGCTGACCCCGGCCGCCACGAAGCTGTGGCAGGACGAGGGCAAGCTGTACGCGTACCCGTTCTCGACCTCGCCGTTCGGGGTCTTCGTCAACACCGACCTCTTCGAGAAGGCCGGCCGGGAGACGCCGGCCGAGCTGATCGCGGCCGGCCGGTGGACCTGGGACACGGCGGTCGCGGCCGCCTCGGCGGTCAACGCCGAGACCGGCAAGGCCGGGCTGGTCATCCGCGACTTCGACTACAAGGGCTGGGACAACCTGTCGACGGTGTGGACCGGATGGGGCGCCCAGGCGTGGAGCGAGGACGGCAAGACCTGCGGCTTCGACCAGCAGCCGATGGTCGACGCGATGACGTTCCTGCACAAGGCGATCTTCACCGACAAGGCGCTGCCGGCCCCTGGCACCACGGCGGACTTCTTCGCCGGTGACGCCGGCATGACGATCACCCAGATCTCCCGGGCGTCGCTGCTGGCCGACCAGAAGTTCGGCTGGGACCTGGTGCCGCTGCCGGCCGGCCCGAACGGCGACTACGCCGTCATCGGCCAGGGCGGCATGGGCGTACTGCGCAAGGGCGACAACGCGAAGGTGGCCGCGGACTTCCTGGCCTTCCTGACCAACCCGACCAACTCGGCGAAGCTCGCGCAGTTCTTCCCGCCGCCGCGCCAGTCGCAGCTCACCGCCGAGACCCTGGCCAAGACCAACCCGCTGCTCAAGCCGGAACAGCTGCAGAGCGTGGTCATCGACGGCATCTCCTCCGGCGTGGTGAAGCCGAGCCACACCGGGCAGGCCGAGATCAGCCAGGCGGTGCGGGCCGCGCTCGACCCGCTGTGGCAGCCCGGCGCCGACGTACGGACCGTACTCACCGGCGTCTGCACCCAGATCAAGCCGCTGCTGGACCGCTGATGTCGCGTACGACGCAGGTGGTGGACCGGGCCCGGGCCCGGCCGAACAGCACCGCCCCCACCGGCCGACGCACGTCGAACGCCCGTAGCCTGACCGGC
>NZ_JBFAKM010000080.1:0-9834 GCF_040655695.1 Polymorphospora sp. NPDC050346
CCCCGCAGATACCGCAGACCGGTCGCACGCTGATCCGCACGCGGCAACCCCGCGAACACCCCTGCCGCGAAGTCCTCCAACCGTGCCCGCACCCGAGCCAGCTCGCGTTCATCCACACACGGCAGCCAAACACCGCCACGATCCACATACAAGCGACACGCCACAACGACCTAACAAAGCACTACTAAGCGGCGTGCCTCTGCCGTTGGGCTACCCGGGCGTGGAGCCGGCGGCGGGACTCGAACCCGCTGCCTGCCGATTACAAGTCGGCTGCACGGCCTGTCGTGCTGCGCCGGCATGGTGCGTGTCCTCGGCGCGATTCGAACGCGCACTGTCGACGTCCTCAACGTCGGGCCTCTGCCGTTGGGCTACGAGGGCGGGGTGAACTGCGGGCGGCGGATCCGCACCTCCGATGGAGTGGCTACCGGGGCTCGAACCCGGGACCTTCGCCTTGGCAAGGCGACGCTCTACCTGCTGAGCTACAGCCACGCACGAGCCGTCGACCGGAGTGTCGGGCTCCCGGTACGATGCCGGCGGCGTCCTCGGAGAGATTCGAACTCCCGACCCCCGGATCCGTAATCCGGTGCTCTATCCGCTGAGCTACGAGGACGAAACGGAAGCGGTCGGGTACGCCTTCCTCGGCGACTCGACCCGGCTGCCGCACGGTCTGGCCCAGGTGCCGTACCGGTTTCCCGGCCGGTCGTCCTGGTCGACCGCTCGTGGACCTGGGCGGATTCGAACCGCCGACCCCCGGTCTGCCGAACCGGTGCGCTACCAACTGCGCCACAAGCCCATACGTCCGGAAACCCCCGAGTCGAACGGGGTGTCTCGCGCTCCCAAGGCGCGCGGGTTGCCGTCTCCCCCGCTCCGGATCGTCCGGCCGCCGGCGGATGTGCCGGCGGCCGGAACACGATGTCGACGCGACGCACTCGTGCGTGGCGTCGATGCTGTGCCATCCACTGTGGAGTTTTCAACGAGCCATGCCACCGGCCGGGGCCGGGGCGGTTGCACGGGCAGCAGGAGTTGAACCCGCATCTTCCGGTTTTGGAGACCGGTGCTCTGCCGGTTGAGCTACACCCGTAGGTCGATGGAAAGGAACTGGTCGAGCAGGTCCGGAAACGGAAACGCCGCCCGGTCCCGGATCTGGGTGGGCGGCGCGCGGATCGCTAACGGTCGCTAGCCACGCCACCTGCCCAGGTGGTGGTTCTTCTCGCTGCCGGCCAGGAAGCCGGATCGGCCGGCACAGGTCGTGGCGACCTCGCCGCGCGGCGTCAGCCATCGCGGTGTGATCGAGGTGTGCCACAACATGTCGGTCTCCTGACCTGGTCGGTTTCGTCTTGGTGCTGATCTCTACGGTAGGGCTACCCCCTGGACCGGGCAACCCTATTAGGAAACGCGACGGCATCCAGTCATCGGATCGGCACCCTGTTGTCCCCGATGTCTTCGCTCGCTACTGTCCCTCGGTGTCCATTTCGGAGAAGACGCGAAAGATCATCTGGGTCGAGGCTGGTGGCCGGTGCGCCATCTGCAAGGTTCTGGTGCTGACGCCGGGAACCGAGACAGATGACCCTTCCGTCTTTGGGGAGGAGGCCCACATCGTGGCTCGCTCCCCCGGTGGCCCCCGCGCGGGTGGCCTGGCCCCGGGCAGGCTCGACAGTCACGACAACCTCCTCCTGCTCTGCAGCAAGCACCACAAGCAGGTGGACGATCAACCACTTCGCTACCCGGTCGAAGAGTTACGGAGAATCAAACGCGACCACGCCGCGTGGAACGCCGCACTCGCGCCACGAAATCGGCCGGTACTCGTGCCGGATCCGAGGTTTGCCCAGCCGGTGGCCAGCGAGACCCTCGCAACGGGCAGCCGGCTCTGGAACCTGTTCGTGGAGTGCCCGGCGACGAGCTACACCTATCCAAACCACCTTGCCCCGGGGGACGGGGTTCTCATCGTCGAGTTCCTGAACCTGCTCAGGAGCTACGCGGAGAACATCCAGCACATGCGTGGCGCTCGCGAGCTGATGGACGCGGAGCATGCCCTCAACGGATACCTCGCGAAGCTCGCTGAGCGGAACTACTCCCTGGGCGCACAGGTGCGAAGAGCGCTGGCGGCCGGAACCGTACCTGGGGAGGCGGTGGCGTGGTACGAGTTGCACCTTGAGGTCCGGCCGGTCGGCGGCGGGCAGGAGCGGGATCCCGCTGACTCGCAGACCGGGCTGATCGTGCATCGATCTGGCGGGCGTAACGGTGAGGTACGCGGGCGCGGGGCACTTCCCCTCGGACGGCTCGCCACCGCTGCGGCGGGGGCACTGGTGGTCGCCGCTCTGTTCGTCGTCGGCTGGGTACTGCCCGAGACCTTTGACCGCGATGCGGCGAAGGACCGCATACGGGAGGCGTTCCAGTCCGACGACGATCTGCGCTACAGCATCGAGTTCTTCGACGAAGGCGACAGTCTTGTCCTCCCGCACGGTTTCAGACTGACCGACCCGCAGCGGCAGGTCCTCAGGAGTTTTCCTGACGATTTCGACGGCTTCCGTCAGTTGCAAGCCGACCTTCGCGCCGCCGGTGCCGCGAACCCGCACACCCTGACCCTCCGGGTGACGCTTGAGGGGCGCCGTAATCAGCCGATTCGCATTGACGACGTTCGGCCGATCAGTCTGCGGCGTACCGATCCCCACTCGGGCACATTGCTCGACATCCCGGCGCAATCGTCCGGGCAGACCATCCGAATGATGTTCGACTTCGACGAGGCCGACCCCCGCGCCCGGATCGCCGTGCCCGACGGGGGCGTCGGCAACGAGCCCGGAGATCTGTTCTTCAAACACCACACGTTGGAGGTCGGCGACCAGGCCGAGGAGGTCGTCGTGATCGAGTCGATCATCGGCCAGGGCGCGGCGACGTTCGAGATAGGCGTCGACTACCGAATCGGCGGTCAGGCCAAGCGTCTTGTCATAGACAACCAAGGCGTGCCGTTCGCGCTTACCGCCCTGAACTGCACGCAACGCAGCCGGCATGATCCGCAGAGGCACATCTACAGCGAAGGCCATGCCCGCTACGAGGAAATCTGGGAGCTCTCGACAGGGTTCACACTGACTCCAGTCGACCATCCCGACCGCTACGGAGTGGGCTCTCCCTACTGCTAGGCGTCTGTCGGCATGAGGGTGGGGATCGGCTAGCACGACACCAGCGCCGGTCAGCCCCCGGTGTCGCGTACGGCCGTCTCGTCGGCCGTCTCGTCGGCCGCCAGCCGGCGCAGGAGTGCACGCGTGCGGTCGATGCCGAGCAGGTGCCCGACCTGCTCGTGGAGAGCCAGTGCCTGGGCAGCCTGGGTACGCGCTTCGGCGATGCTGCCGGTGGCGCGGTGCACCTCGGCGAGGACGGCGCGGGCGCGGGCTTCGATGTGGCGATAGCCCGTCGCGGTCGCTATCTCGATCGCGCCGTCGATCATGAACAGGGCTGCCTTGAGGTCGCCCTGCCGGAGCGCGGTTTCGGCGAGCCCGATCCGGGCATCGGCTTCCTGATACCGGGTGCCGGCCGCGAACGCGATGTCCAGAGCCAACCGGTACGTCTCTTCGGCATCCGGGTGATCGCCGGCCAGCAGTTCGATGGAGCCGATGGTGTTTCGGATGTCTGCCTCGCTCGACCGGTCGCCGCTCTCCTCCACACCGGCCAGCGCGGTTCTGGCTCGATCGAGCGCCCGATCCAGCGCCCCGGTGTCCCGGTCGATCAGGGCCAGGACGCCCAGCGCGACCAGTTCGCCGGAGCGGTAGGCGGCCGCGCGGGCGAGGGCCAGGGATTCCTCGGCGCATGTGGTCGCCTGCGCGAAGTCGCCGAGGATCCGCATGGACTCGCCGAGGTTCGTCAGCGTGTAGGACTGTCCGGTGACCGATCCGGCCTCACGGTGCAGTGCCAGCGCGGCGCCGAAGTGATCCGCCGCGACCCGGGCCTGGCCGAGATCGAGGTAGACGAGCCCCAGATTGCTGAGATTGGTTGCCTGGTTGGCGATACGGCCGAGCTTCTGGTTGGCCTCGAACGCCCCGCGGTAGCTGCGGACGGCGAGTTCCAGCTGACCGGACTGAAGGTTGACGGTGCCGAGTCCGCCCATGGCCGCGGCCTGGCCCTCCAGCCAGTCCGCGGCCTCCGCGCCGCGGTGGGCCAGCGTGTAGTGGCGCGTCGCGACGGCGTAGTTGCCCTGGCACAGGTGCGCCGTCGCGAGGTTCAGGTGGGCGGTGGCACGTCCCAGGTCGTCGTGGATCGAGTCCGCCGCGGCCAGGCCGGCCTCTGCGACGGCCAGCCAGTCCACCATGTGGCGCTGTAGCCAGAAGTATCCGCGCAACCCGTCGGCGAGTATCCACCCGTCGTACGGACGGGTGGTGGTGGCATGTCGGACCGCCGCGACCAGGTTGGCGCGTTCCGCGTCGAGCCAGGCGATCGCCTGGCCGGAGTCGTCCGCGAAACACGTGCTGGGTGCCGGGGCACGGCCGGTCTCCGGCCGCAGCAGGTTGGGGTAGAGCAGTCGGGCGGCTTGGTCGACCAGGCCGAGGTAGTGCTCCAGCACCCGGCCCCAGGCGTGGTCGATGTGGGCGGCGGACTCGCTGCTTTGCGCGCGTTCCCTGCTGTACAGCCGCACCAGGTCGTGGAACGCGTACCGTTCGCCGGCTCGTGGTTCGACCAGGCTGATCGCGACGAGCCGGTCGAGCAGACGTTCCGTGACGTCTCGGGTCGCGCCGGACAGTGCGGCGGCGGTGGCCGGGTCGAAGCTGGGCGTCGGCAGCACGCCGAGCAGACGGAACAGTTGCTGTTCCTCGGGCGTCAACACCGCGTACGAGTGGTCGAGGGCCACCCGGACGGCGATGCTCTCCTCCCCTTCGACGGTCAGCCGGGCGAGGCGTTTGTCGGAGGCGATCGTCGCGACGTAGTCCGCTGTCGTCCACCGTGGATGGTCCGCGAGGTTCGCGCCCGCGATCCGCAACGCCAGCGGGAGGTGTCCGCACGCTCGGGCCAGCTCCTCGATGGGCTCCCGTGCGGTGTCCGCCCGCGTCCGGCCGATGATGCGGACCAGGAGTTCCCGGGACTCCGCGGGGGCGAGCGGGTCGACCGTCCGACGGCTCGCGTCGTGCTGGGCGACCAGTCCGGTGAGCCGGGCCCGGCTGGTCACGAGTATCACGGCGGGACCACCGGCGGAGAGCAGCGGCCGCACCTGTCCGACGGTGCGGACGTTGTCGAGCAGCAGCAGCATCCGCCGTTCGGCCGTGGACGCGCGCAGCAGCGCGGCGGCGTCCTCGGCGGTCGTCGGTATCTGCTCGGCGGCGATGCCCATCCCCCGCAGGACGGTGGCCATCGCTTCGACGGCCGATATCGGCACCTCCGGGGCATATCCCCTGAAATCAACGTAGACCTGGCCGTCGGGGAACCTGTGTGCGACGGTTCGTCCCCAGACGAGAACGGTCGCGGTCTTCCCGACGCCGGCCGCACCATCGAGGGCGATGACCGTCGGCGCCGAATCGTGGCGGGGACGGTCCAACTGTTCGTCGAGCCAGGCCAGGGTGGCACCCTGACCGACGAAGATCGGCACGGGGGCCGGGAGTTGAGGCGGTCGTCGGCCCGCGGAGTCCTCTCCGTGCCCGACGGTCGCCGGGGCACTGTCCGGCCGGGACAACTCGGGGTCACCGCGGAGCATGGCCTGGTGCAGGCGCTGAAGTTCCGGCCCGGGCTCGACACCGAGTTCGCGTACCTGGACATCGCGCAGTCGACGGTAGAGCTCGAGCGCTTCGGCGCGCCGGCCGATCCGGTAGAACGCGGTCATGAGGTGACGGTGCATGTCCTCCCGGAACGGATGCGCCGTCGCCAGCGGTTCCAGGTCGACGATCACCTGGGCGTTGTCGCCCGACTCCAGGTCGAGCGACGCCTTCTCCTCGACCGCGCCGATTCGTACGTCGTTCAGGCGCTGCGCCTCGCGGGCGACGGGCCAGGTGGTCGCCACGTCGGCGTACGGCTCGCCACGCCACAGATCCAGTGCCTCGGCCAGCAGCGCACGGGCCCGGCCCAGGTCGCTGCCGCGCACCGATCGCGCGGTGGTCAGGAGATGCTCGAACAGGCGCGCGTCGACCTCGTCGCGGTCCACGGAGAGCAGATAGCCACCCGAGCCGTGCCGGATCCGTTCCGCGTCGCCCAGTGCCTGCCGGAGGCGGCGCACATACACCTGGAGCGTCTTGCGGGCACTCGCCGGCGGCACGCTGCCCCACAGCGCCTCGATGAGGTAGTCGGCGGAACTCGGTTGGCCCGCGCGGCAGAGCAGCAGCGCCAGGAGCCTACGCAGCATCGGCGCGTCCAGACCCACGGGACGGCCCTCGCGCGACACCGCCAGAGGTCCGAGAACAGCGAAGGAGACCACTCCTGCTCACCTCCTGGCACGACCTGCCTCCGCCGGCCGTAGGGAGTATAGCCGCATGTCGATCATGCGCCGCTACCGTCGCGCAACCGTGCCGCTACCGCCGGCAACCATGCTTGCCTCTCCGCCGGACACCGACGGAAACGCTCATCACCACGGGAGAAACGATGACTGGCAGGAAGTCGTTCGCGCACGCGATTATCGTCGTGCTTCTTTCGTCCGCGGCGATCCTGATACCGAGCACGTCGGCGTTCGCCGCGAGATCGACGAACTGGCACCGGGTAGGCGGGAGCCTGGAGCAACGCAACTGGATCGACCTCGGCGTCGATGTCTCCTTCTACCAGTACGTCGGCCTGCAGACTTCGGTCTCCTTCGGATCGAGCGCGACCTCGGCAACCGCCTGCAAGATCACCGGTTGGCTGATCCTCCGGCGGGCCGGTCAGACGAGCACATGGGAAGGCCCCCGCAACACCTTCAACTGCCGGTGGGCCCTCGACAACACAGGCACGGCGGTCGTGAACTGGTGGCCGAACTGGTCCGGCTCCACCAGTGGCGACGTCGCACGGGGACGAGTCTGTGTCGACCTCTACTACAACGGGTCCTCCTCGTCCGGATGGCAGCGCTGCTACACCGGCCCGGAGGTCTGGAGAACGGAGTAGGGATCTTGTGCGCGTCACGACGGGCCCCTCCCGCACCCGACCTTGTCCATATCAGCGCCCGCCCCGGACGCCCCACCGCCAGCTGGCATCCGGACGATGCGATGACCGACGACACGCCCGACAACAGCGCCCGGCCCGTCGCCGTGGACGTGCGCCGCCACCTCCATCTGCCGATCGCCGATGCCGACGGTGTCACCCCGGACCGGACCTTCGTCTGGCCGGCGGCCGGCCCGGTGAACTGCTGGTGACCCCTCGGCCACACGCCGATCTCGTCGCCGACGCCGCCCCGCTCGCGGCGCCCCGGGGCGACCCGACCACCGAACCAGCCGCGTCCGCCCGCCTGGCCGGACGGCGGAAGAACGGTCATTCAACATCCAATCGAGGAAGGACTCCTGATGGTCAAGCGCACCTTGTCACCGATGCGAGCACTGCTCGCCGCCTGCGTCGCCGCCCTGATGGTGCTGGTCGTCCAGTCGCCGGCACACGCGGCGCTGCCCGACGGGCACCACCTGTACGTGCAGTTCGAACTGCGGGGGGCGGACTGGTCAGAGTCCTACGACGCCTACCTGACGATCACCAACGCGGTCACCAACGACGTGGGATGGGGCGACTTCAACTCGGACCCCCTTGGCGGCATTCCGGGTGACGCCATCCGGGCCTGCGACCGGCACGCTGACGGCTGGGGAGTCGAGATGCAAATGGACATCAACCCTGGAGCCTCCTTCCAGGTCGATCGCATCGCCACCACCCAGGGCCACAACTCCCCCTACTGCAGTGGCTGGCAGAGCGGGAACATCGCCGAGAACGCTCTCGTCGCACTCCGGGTCTGCATGGTCAAGGGCACCTCGAAGTACTGCTCCGCCATCCAACGGGCCCGCGCCTAGGAATCCGAGGAGCGAGATCCCTCCGGCGTCGCATCACGATCAGCGAAGCACGGACAGTCAGTGGCTGAACGGCACGTCGCCGTTCAGCCACCTGGCGTCGCGCAGGTGAACCGCCCGGGTTGCCGCACCAGACCAGGTCGTGCTGCCGGCGGTGGGCTCGGCGCCGCGGTCGACGGTACGGCGACAGGAACAGGGCACGCATAGGCTGCCACCATGAGACCCCCGGAGCCCACCGGCGCCGTGCTCGCCTGGGCCGCCCGGCAGGTGGGCGAAAAGGCGACAGCGGTCGTGGTCAAAGGGCTACGCGAGGGCGGCAACCCGTGGCTGCTGCGGATCCGGCACGACGGGCACGTGAGCGAAGCGGTCCTCAAGATAACCGCCCCGAACGACCCGGGCGGCTTCGCCACCGAGATCGCAGCACTGGGCGTGGCCAGGGATCGCCACGTCGGGGCACCGACGATCCTCGGGTTCGACACCGGCGCCGACGGCACCGCGGCCGTAGTCGAGACCGTCGTGCCCGGCAGCAGCACGATTCCGGTCGAGCCGACACCGCAACGGCTGCGCGCGCTGGGTGCCGCGGCCGCCGCGCTCCACGCTGTCGCCGCCGTCCCCTCGCCGGACCTGCCGGTACGCACCCGCCCGATCCCGGCCAGCGACTTCGCCCGGCAGCGCCGGCTCGGCCGTGGCCCCACCACACCGCTGCTCCAGGCGGCCGACGCGCACGTCAGCCGGCTTCCGATACCGGCGGGCAGGCAGGTGCTCGTGCACGGTGACCTCTGGCAGGGCAACACGTTGTGGGACGGCGACACGCTCACCGGCATCGTCGACTGGGACATGGCCGGGGTCGGCCACAACGGCATCGACCTGTCCTCGCTGCGCCTGGACGCGGCGCTCATGTTCGGCGGCGATGCGGCGGAACAGGTGCTGGCCGGATGGGAAGACGCGACCGGGGAACCGGCACGGGACGTCGCGTTCTGGGACGCGGTCACCGCGCTCAACATGCCAGGAGACATCGCCGTGTTCGCCCCCGCCATCCACGATCAGGGCAGACGGGACCTCACCGCCACCACCCTCAACGGGCGCCGCGACGCGTTTCTCCGCCGGGCGCTCGCCCGGCTCCCACAGCCCTGATCGTGGCTGCGGAACGCGCTCGTCGCGGTCGCGTACGGCTCCATCGCCTTGAGCCGGGCCCGGCGACGCGGCCCGCCGGCGCCGGTGACGGCGGGCCGCCCGGCGACGCTCCTATGGTGCGTCAAGTGGTTGATGGTGGGGTTTCGAGGCGTCGGTACAGCTCTCGGGCGATGTAGCGCTTGAGGCAGCGTTTGATCTCGCGGTCGGTTTTGCCTTGGGTGCGGCGTCGGTCGGCGTAGGCGCGGGTGCGTTCGTCGTATCGCAGCCGGGACAGGGCGACGGTGTGTAGGGCGCGGTTGAGTTGCCGGTCGCCGGAGCGGTTGAGTCGGTAGCGGACGGTCTTGCCGGATGAGGCGGGGATGGGTGCGGTCCCGGCGAGCATGGCGAAGGCGGCGTCGTCGCGGCAGCGGCCTGGGTGGGACCAGGCGGTCAGGACGGTGGCGGCGACGATCGGACCGACACCGGTCAGGGTGAGCAGGTCCGGGCGCCAGGAACGCACGATCGCGAGGATCGCCGCTTCGTGCCCGGCGGCCTCGGCCTGTAGTGCTCGGATGCGTCGGGCGAGGTCGCGTAGCACGGTCAGGGCTGTGGTGGTCTCGATGTCGCCGCTGGTCGTGGTCGGTCGGAGCCGGCTGGCGGTGGTGATCATCGTGGTGGTGGTCTGGCCGCGGAATCGGGTCCGGACCTGTTCGGGGGCGGTGACGACCATCGCGTGTAGTTGTCGTTGGGCGGTGGAGCTGGCCTCGACCGCGGCGCGGCGGGCGGTCAGCCGCAT
>NZ_JBFAKM010000081.1:0-9124 GCF_040655695.1 Polymorphospora sp. NPDC050346
TCGGTGGCCGCGTCGCCGAGCGCCTCCGCGGCCGTGCGCTTGCCCTGCAGTGCCCCCTGCAGGTGCGGGGCGAGGGCGGCCATCACCTGGCGGGCCACCGCCACCGGGCCCCCTCGTATGCCATCGAAGCCAAGGAGGCAACCATGCGACGGGCACCTCGCAAGATCCGGACCAGGAGGGCGGCCGCCACCGGCGCGCTGCTCGTCCTGCTGGCCAGCTACCTGACCGGCACCGCCCTACCGGCCGGCGCCGCCGACACCCTGCTCTCGCAAGGGCGGTCGGCCACCGCGTCGTCGACGGAGAACGGCGGCACGCCCGCCAGCGCGGCCGTCGACGGCGACAACGGCACCCGCTGGTCCAGCGGGTTCGCCGATCCACAGTGGATACGCGTCGACCTCGGCGGGACCGCCACCGTCAACCGGGTGGTCCTGCGCTGGGAGAGCGCGTACGCCCGCGCGTTCACCGTCCAGACCTCCGCCGACGCGACCAACTGGACCACCGTCCACACCACCACCAACGGCAACGGCGGGGTGCAGGACCTCGCCGTCTCCGGCACCGGCCGGTACGTCCGCGTCCACACCACCGCCCGCGCCACCCCGTACGGCGTCTCGCTGTGGGAATTCCAGGTGTACGGCACCGGCGGCGCACCACCGCCCGGCGGCCCGATCGTCCGCGTCGCCGAGTTCCTCGCCGAGTGCCCGTACAGCCACCGGCTGCCCGACGACCCGATCATCTTCCCCGGGCTGCCCGGAGCCTCGCACATGCACAGCTTCTTCGGCAGCCGGGTCACCAACGCCCACACCGACCTCGACGACCTGCTCGGCAGCACCAGCACCTGCTCGCCCAGCATCGACGTGTCGTCGTACTGGGTACCGACCCTGTACGTGAACAACGCGCCGGTGGAACCGACCGGCACCACCTTCTACTACCTGGGCGAGGGCGTACGCGACGACATCATCGCCCGCACCCAGCCACTGCCGCTGGGCCTGCGGATCGTCGCCGGCAACGCCCGGGCGACCGGCCCCGGCGACAACACCATCGCCCGCTGGTCGTGCCTGCACGCCGGCCACGTCGGGTCGTCGACGAACTTCGTCAACTGCCCGACCGGCACCATGCTGGAGTCCTATCTGGACTTCCCGCAGTGCTGGAACGGCCGCGACCTCGACTCGCCCGACCACAAGAGCCACATGGCCTATCCGGTCGCCGGCGCCTGCCCGGCCAGCCACCCGGTCCCGGTGCCGAAACTGCGCCAGGTACTGCGCTATCCGGTCAACGGCGACCCGGCCCGGTTCCGGCTGGCGTCCGGCCCCGGCTACACCATGCACGGCGACTTCTTCAACGCCTGGCCGGAGGCGGAGATGGCCCGCCGGGTCAACGACTGCATCCGCCCGATCATCAAGTGCGGGGTGAACGGCCGCCCCTGACCCCGGTCGCCCCAAGCCGCCGCGCCCGTGCCCACGCCGAGGGCACGGGCGCGGCCCCCTGCCCTGCCCCGTTCTGCCCCGCCCCGAGGCTGCCCCGGGGGTGGGGTGGCCGCCGGCCGCGTTGATCGAGGAGTTGTCGCCAAGATCGCGCCCCAATTTGCGGCATTGATCCCCATGATCGCGGCGCTCTCGGGGTGGGGTGCGGGCGCGCAGCCCGCGCGGGGTGGGCGGGGTGGGCCGGCGCGCGCGGGGCGGGCGCGGGTGGGGGTGGTCAGGTGGAGGCGCGGATCACCAGGGTGGGGTGGAACAGGATCGCGCGGGACAGGCGGCGCGGGTCACGGATCCGGGCCAGCAACAGGCGGGCCATCTCGGCGGCCATCTCCTCCACCGGCTGCCGGATCGTGGTCAGCGCCGGGTGCGCCTCCGCCGCCGCCGAGCTGTCGTCGAAGCCGACGACCGCGACGTCGTCGGGCACCCGGCGGCCGAGTTCCCGCAGCACCCGTACCGCGCCCTCGGCCATCAGGTCGTTGGCGACGAACAGGCCGTCGACGTCCGCGTGGGTCGCCAGCAGCCGTCGGGCCGCCGCCTCGCCACCGGCCCGGGTGAAGTCGGCCTCGACCACCGGCGGGTCCGGCTGGCCGTACCCGAGCAGGGCCGCGCGGAAGCCGGCGAGCCGTTCCTGGCCGGCGGTCATGTCCAGCGGCCCGCAGATCGTCGCCAGCCGCCGGCGGCCGCGGCCGACCAGGTGCTCGACGGCCAGGTGGGCGCCGGCCCGCTGGTCGACGTCGACGTAGCTGGCGCGTACCGGCGGACCGGGCCGGGCGGACAGCACGGTCGGGATGTCCAGGTCGTCGAGCAGGCCCGGCATCGGGTCGTCGACGTGGCTGCTGACCAGCAGTACGCCGTCGACGTGCCCCTGTCGCAGGTAGCGCAGCACCAGGTGCCGGGCCGGTGGGTCGACCGGGATGACGACGAGGTGGATGTTCTGCGGCAGCAGCACCTCCTGGGCGCCGGCGGTGACCCGGCCGACGTAGGGGTCGGTGAACATCCGGTTGAGGAACGGGGTGCCGCTGGTGCGGTCGGGCTCGGAGATGACGATCGCGACCGAGTCGGTGCGCCGGGTCACCAGTGAGCGGGCGGCGAGGTTGGGGACGTACCCGGTGGCGGCGATGGCCCGCTCGACGGTCTCCCGGATCTCCGGGGCGACGGTCGGCACCGCGTTGATGACCCGGGAGACGGTGGACCGGGACACGCCGGCGTAGCGGGCGACCTGCTCCAGGGTGGGCGGGCGGCCGCCGTCGGCGGACACGGTCGACATGTGATCGAGCCTATAGCACCCCGCTCCCCCGAAGATCCGCGTGATCAGGGAGTTCGTGGCACGACACGCCGACGAAACGCGAGACGGAGTCCCTGATCACCGCGATCAAGGAGATGTCGAGAGGACGACAGTCGGGTTGCCGATTCAGATTGATCGATAGGCGTCTTGGCTGGTCGGGCGGCACACGGGGGCCGTCGGCACCGGCGGGGGCCTTCTACGTTGGGTCGTGCCCGGGGTTGACCGGGTCGCACCCCCACCACCGCCCGGCGTTCGACCGTCCATTTCGGAACAGCCGGCGACCACGAAGGGAAACCAGGACAGAGATGCAGCACGAGACGACCCAGGGGCGCCGCCGGATCATCGCCGGCGCGGTCCTGTCGACCGCCGTACTGATCACGCCGCTGCTCGGCGCGGCACCGGCGGCGGCCGTACCCGGCCTGGACCGGGTCAACTCGGTCGGCCCCCGCAACAGCGACGCCAAGAGCCGGACCGCCTTCTGCGCTCCGGGCGACACCGTGCTCGGCGGCGGTGGCCGGATCGGCGGCACGGTGCCCGAGCAGGTCGGCATGGACTTCATGCTGCCGCTGGTCGACGGCACCGGATTCTCGGTCACCGGCCGGGAGGACGAGACCGGCACCAACGCCACCTGGTCGGTCACCGCGACGGCGCTGTGCGCCCCCGCACCGGCCGGCTTCGAGGTGGTCTCCGGCACCTCCAGCCCGACGTCGGTCGACGAGGACTGGCTCACCATCCCCTGCCCGCTCGGCAAGGTGGCGCTCGGGGTCGGCGGCGCGGTGATCGGGGCCAACAACAGCGAGGTGCTGCTGGAGGACCTGCGCATCGACACCGGCAGTGTCACGGTCGCCGGTGCCGAGGACGGCACCGGGTTCGCCGGCAACTGGCAGATCCACGCCCGGGCGATGTGCGCCAACCAGCCGGCCGGCTACGAACGGCTGCTCGACGACAGCGACTACGACTCCGTCTCCAGCAAGTCGGTGACCGTCACCTGCTCGCCGGGCCGACAGGTGCACGGGATCGGCGCCGAGATCCTCGGCGGGAACGGACAGGTCCGGTTGACCGCCGCACACGCCCCGGACACCACCTCGGTGACCGCGAGCGCGGTCGAGGACGAGGACGGCTTCAGCGGCAGTTGGAAGGTCCGCGCGTTCGCGATCTGCGCGAGCTGACCGTCGCGGCGGGGCCGGCGCGGTGGACGCCGCGCCGGCCCCGTCGGGTCAGGCCAGCGGGAACTCGTCGAACAGCACGACGGCCGAGCCCGGGTCACGGGTGTCGAACCGGTACGACCGCACCACGCCCGCCCCCGAGTCGAGGACCGAGAAGACGGTGATGTCGTTGCTGGCGACGTACGGCAGGGGCTTGCCGGCGGCGTCGGTCAGCGGGGCGACCGTAGGCACGATCGGGGCCAGCCCACCCGGGTCGCCCTGCCGGATGTGGTCGGGGTCCTCGGGCAGGTTGCGGCTGGCGCCGGACGAGACGTCGTACGCGCCGTAGCTGTTGCCGACGTTGGAGGTCTCCAGCCAGTTGACACCGGCCGCGTTGCGGAACCGGTTCCACAGGTGCGAGTGTCCGTTGTGGACCAGGTGCACGCCGTTGGCGGAGAAGAGCGGCTCCAGGTCGCGCAGGATGTGGTCGTCGGCCAGCGGGTAGTCGTACGTGACGGCGGTGACCTTGCCGGTCAGCGGGTCGCGGGTGACGGTCTGCACCGGGTCGGTGAACGGCGGCGCGGAGTTGTCGCCGAGGCCGTGGCCCGGGTGGTGGTACATGACGACCCGGTACCGGGCCCGCTGCGCCGCCGGCGACGCGAGCTCGCGCTCCAGCCACTTGTACTGCCGTGAGCCGCGCTTGACCGGCTCGAAGATGAACTGCCCGTAGCCCCACTTCTCCGCGTTCTCCAGGTCGGCCGGCGCCTCCTGGAACTTGCCCCGGGCGGTCGGCGACGCCGAGCGCCAGATCTGGGTGGCGAAGAGGGTGACCAGGTGCACGTCGCCGATCGTCCGGGCCCACCAGCGCTGGCCGCCGTTGGGGCTGCTCGGGTACGGGAACATCTCCTCGTACGTGGTGACGTCCCAGGACTGCTCGGCCAGCCAGGTCGCCTCGTCCACACCGGACGGGCGGCTGCCGCGCCACTTCTGGCGGGCCACCTCGAGCGGCTGCGGGTCGTTGAACTGGCTGTCCAGGCCGGCGGTGTCCGACCAGCGGCCCATCACCTCGTGGTTGCCGATCGCCGGGTAGATCGGGGTGTGCTGGAGCAGCGGCGCGCCGCGCCAGGTGCGGCCGTGCAGCGTCTTGCTGGCCCGCCCGGTCAGGCCGGCGAAGAACGCGAGCCCGGTGGTGCTGTCGAACCACTCGCTGGCCCGGTCCGGCACGTTGACCAGGTCACCGGCGACGAGCACGCCGTCGAGGCGTACGCCGACGGTCTCGGCGACCTTCTCCAGGTTGGCCGGGGTCATGTTCTTGAGCTGGTGGTCGCTGGTCAGCAGCAGCTTGACCGCCTGCTTGCGGGGTGCCACCGGGGCCAGCGTGTAGACGGTGGTGACCGTCGCCCGGCCGGCGTGGTCGACCGACACCACCCGGTACGGCGTACGGCCGGCGGGCAGCTTGTCGACCAGCGCCAGCTGCCGGTGCACCGGCCGGTCGACGACCGCCGAGAAGCTGCGGCCGGGCACCGCCGAGGCGCTGTCCTCCCGGGTCCGGGTCAGCCGCTTCGTGGTGGCGGTGATCCGCCGCCAGCCGGGGCCGTTGCGGCGGCTGCCGGTGGCGGCGTCCAGGGCCTGCTGGTCGTCGAGGGTGGTCACACCGGCGCCGACGAGCACCACCTGTGCGGTGCCGGCCTCCTCGGTGTGCCAGACGACGTACACGGTGGACGCCTGCGGGTCGAGCAGGTAGGGCTCGCACAGCAGCGGCCGGCCGCCCAGCCGGGGCGCCGGTACGTCGTCGGGGTCCGTGCCGGGGGCCGCCGCCACGGCCGGCGCGGCGGGTACGGCCACCCCGGTCGCCACCGCGGCGCCGCCGGCGAGCGCGCCGAGCACCGTACGGCGGGACAGGCTGCCCGGCGCGGGATTTTCCGTCGTCGGAAGGGTTTCGTTCGCGGTTGGATCGGTCATGAGGCCGGACCCAACCGGAGCCGGCTGTCCAGGTCCTCCCGGCCAGGTGAACGTGATCCTCCCGTCGGGTGAATCCCCTGGTCACCGCGGCACCGCAGCCGCACGGTCCGGCACCGGGGACGACCGCGGCGACCGGCGGCGGCAACCCCTGATATCCACCCGTTTCACTGCTTATGCAGCTTCATCAACCACTATTGCCACCCGGCGGGCGTACACGCGGAAACGCACCCCGCCGACGCTCGGAAAGCGCTTCACCGTAGATACATCGGACCATGCCACCAATGGGACATTCATCGACGCTCGTCAGCACGACTGCTACCGTGTCCCAGAGTGTCAGGCGACGCCGTTCAGCGCCGCCCAAGGAGGTCCGTTTCGTGGTGAAACAATCGGACGCAATCACCCATGTGGACGGGACGGCGATCGCCATGCACGTTGTCCGGGAATTCCTCCGACGCCTGCCGGCCGGTGACATTTCCGGCCCGATCGCGGGCGGGGCGGCACGGGTGGTGCACGAGGTGCTCCGCGAACTCGGCACCGCGCCGGGCGTCGACGGCGCCGGGGCACCGGCCGGGACGGCCGGCGGCGGGACCGTCCCACCCGCCGCCGGCCCCATCAGGAACAGCGCCCGGACCGGCGACGCCCCGGACGAGACCGACTATCCCGGCCACCCGGTCGACTACCTGCGGGCCGGCACGCTGCTCTTCGAGGTGGCCCTGCCGATCCTGGCCGCCCGCTGGGCCGGCGGCGACCAGAAACTGCTGGTCAGGGCCAGTATCACCCTGCACCGGGCGGTGACCGAGTGGGCCGCGCTCGCCTCGACCGCCCACGACAGCCTGCTGACCGCGCGCCTGCGCACCTCGCGCCAGGAGGAACGGCGCCGGATCGCCTGCGAGTTGCACGACCGGGTCGGCCACGGCATGGCGCTGGCGCTGCAGAACCTGGACCTGCACCGGCGCTATCTCGCCACCGACGCGGACCGGGCGGCGGCCAGGCTGACCAGGGCGATCACCACCATCGGCGAGACCACCCGGACCATCCAGCAACTCTCCTCGGAACTGCGCCGGTCGGTGAGCGACCGCGGAATCGAACACGCCCTGCGGACCTATCTGGACCACCATGTCCCGCCACCGGTACGGGTCGACCTGACCGTTTCGGACCGGGTGGACACACTACCGCCCGAAGTCGCCGAGGAACTGTATCTGATTCTCTGCGAAGCCATCCGGAATGCCGTCCGTCACGCGCATCCGGCGACACTTCGAATCCAGCTCGGAATCAACGGAAACCGCGTCGACGCCTCGGTCGCCGACGACGGGAGCGGATTCGATCAAAAAGCCGCGATCGCCACCTCGTACGGCGGATTACTGTCGATGCGGGACCGGGCCGAATTGCTGCGCGGCCGGTTGCGCCTGTCGAGCATGACCGGCCACGGCACCACCGTCGCCGTCACCGTACCCGTGCCCGGGGCGCGGCCGTGAGCGCGCCCGTCGTCGCGGACCCCATCCGCGTCGCGCTCGCCGACGACCACGCCCTGTTCCGGGAGGGAATCCGCGAACTGCTGTCCACCGACGACGGGTTCGTCGTCGTCGGCGAGGCCGCCACCGGTGACCAGGCCGTCGCCGTCGCCGTCGAGCATCGCCCGGACGTCCTGCTGCTCGACGTCGAGATGCCCGGTCCGGGCGCCGCCGCCGTCATCCGGCAGGTGCACCGGACCCGGCCGCAGACCAGGGTCATCGTGCTCACCATGCACGACGACGACGGCCTGATGCGCGAAGTGTTCGAGAGCGGCGCGGCGGCCTACCTGACCAAGGCGATCCTGCTCGACGAACTGCTGGCCGCCGCGCGGTCGGTCTGCCGCGACGCGCAGACGGTGCTGCTGTCGGTCTCCCGCCGGACCCTGGGCCGGTTCGGCGGTCACCCGGCGGGCCCGCCACCGGATCCCGGTGCCGGCGGGCCGGCCGCCGACCGCGCGCCGACCGCCCGCGAACGCGAGATCCTCCGGCTGGTCGCGGCCCGGATGAACAACGCACAGATCGCCGCGCGGCTGGGGGTCACCCAGGCGACCGTGAAACGGCATCTGACGAACATCTACGCCAAACTCGACGCACGGTCGCGAATGGACGCGGTCCACCGCGCGGCGGCCGCCGGAATCATCACCGCCGATGGCGAGTCAGGTCACTGAAAGTGGTGTCACCGTTGCTATCGTCGGCGCCCGGCGGGGTCAGTTTCCCGGTCATCCAATCCCCTGGAGGTTCCACGTGCAGTACCGTCCACTGGGCCGGACCGGCCTGCGGGTTTCCGAGATCGGCTACGGCGCCTGGGGTATCGGCGGCCTCTACTGGGTCGGCGCGCAGGAGCAGGAGTCGTTACGCGCCCTGCACACCGCGATCGAACAGGGCGTCAACTTCATCGACACGGCCCGCGGATACGGCGAGAGCGAGCGCCTGGTCGGTCAGGTCGTACGCGAGCACCGGGGCGACCCGGTCTACGTGGCGACCAAGGTCCCGCCGGCGAACATGATCTGGCCGGCACCCACCGGGGTCCACCCCGACGAGGCGTTCCCGGGCGCGCACATCCGCGAGAGCCTGGAGACCAGCCTGCGCGCGTCCGGCCTGGAAGCCTTCGACCTGCTTCAGTTCCACGTCTGGCAGGACGAGTGGATCGGGCGCGGCGACTGGCTGGAGACGATCGCGGCGCTCAAGGAGGAGGGAAAGATCCGCTTCTTCGGGGTGTCCATCAACGACTACCAGCCGGAGAGCGTCCTCGACCTGGTCCGAAGTGGACACGTCGACGCCGTACAGCTGATCTACAACGTGTTCCACCAGACCCCGGAGGAGAGCTTCCTGCCGGCGTGTGCCGAGCACGGCGTCGGTGTCGTCGTCCGGGTGCCGCTCGACGAGGGCGGCCTCACCGGGCAGATCACCGCGTCGACGACGTTCCCCGCGGACGACTTCCGCAACAACTACTTCGCCGGCGACCGGCCGGCCCAGGTGGAACAGCGGGTCGACGCGCTCGTCGCCGACCTCGGGGTGCCCCGCGACCGGCTCGCCGAACTCGCGCTGCGGTTCGTCCTCGACGCGCCCGAGGTGTCGACGATCATCCCGGGCATGCGCTCGGTCCGCAACGTGCAGCGAAACGTCGCGGTCAGCGACGGCCAGCCGCTGTCGGCGGAGCAGCGGGCGACGCTGGCCAAGCACCGCTGGGAGCGGAACTTCTACCAGCCCTGACCGCTCCCGCCGGCTGACCCGGCCGGCGGCCGC
>NZ_JBFAKM010000082.1:0-8754 GCF_040655695.1 Polymorphospora sp. NPDC050346
CGGCCTCGTGCCCGTGGTTGTCGTTGACGCTCTTGAAGCCGTCGAGATCGAAGATGGCAAGCGTCACGGGGTGACGGGCGGAGAGGACGGCGGTGCCCTGGCGGGTGCGATCGTTGTCGCACCTGTCGCCTAGAATCGGCGCAGAGCAGGACGCGCACGCCACGCCGCTGCCAGCCCCCGCCCACGCCGGGGCGGCGCCGTCGGTCAAGGTCCACCGGACCCGCGTAGACGACATCCTTCTGTCCGGCGTGACTCGGCGGGCGCGGCGTGGGAGCACCGCCAGAGACGAGACCGTCATGCCACGCGGAGACAACCAGGCCAGCAACTCGCGCAAGCGGGCCGCCCGGACCCTGGCCACCAGTGAGGGCATCCCCTACACTGCAGCGCTGCGTCGCCTCGGCGGCCAGCCCACACCACCGATCCCGGTCGAGGCGCTGGCAGCCGCCGACGTCGACCCGGCCGCCGGCTACGCCGCCGACGACTGGAGCTACCAGGCCCGCAGCGCCCGCCAGGCCGCGAACGCCCTGCGGTACTGGGAGCAGCGCCGTGCCGGCCGGCCGGTGCGGCTGTGGCAGGCCGAGATCGAGGTACGGTGCGCCGCGACCGGCGAGGACGAGGCATGGTGGCGGATTGCCCTGGGCTACATGCGCTATCCCCTGCACCGGGTGGCCGGGGTGCAGACCCACACCGTGTCACTGTCCGACGACGCGGACCAGACCCACGACGTCGCCCCGGTTCCCGACACCGACGTCGACCCGGCCGAGCGCCGCCGCCTGGAAGCCGACTACCCGCGCAGACCGATGCCGTGGCCGGTGCGGCCTGCACCTTACGGTCCGGAGAAGTCCTTCGACATCACCGACTACGCCGCCGCGCTGCGCCGAGGCGCCGCCCGCGCCGCCGGCCGGACCCCGACCGACCTGCCCGACCCCGCGCCGCTGCCGGCCGGCACCCGGCTCGGGATCTGGCGCGCGGTGCACCAGGCCGAGTTCCTCGCCGGCCACGACATCGCCGACGCCCGCCGCCGCGCCGCCGAGCTGGCCGCGACCATCGTCGACACCGACGGCCGGCCACTCGGCCGCGTCGTCGACCTGAAGCCCGACGACGGGTTCCGCAGCGCCACGTCCGGCGAATGGATCCACCCGGCCTGCTGGCCTAGTACCGACCCGGCACAGGAGTTGTGGGACGACCACGATGCTGCGGGCCAGCCCGCCGCGTCGCTCGCCCGGATCCTGGCCGACGAGGCCGACCGGCTCGCACGAAGCTGGGCCCAGAGCGAGGCCGAGCACCACGCCCTCGAGGCCCGCCTACACACCCAGCCCGACGGCACCCGGACCCTGTCCGCCCCGGCCGAACTCGAGCGGGCCGCACTGGCCGCCCGGTTTCGCCACGGCGGCAAGACCCCGGCGGAACTGCGGGCCGAGGCCGACCACTACGACTACATGGCCGACCGCGTGTACGGCAAAGCCGTCCACGACGACGACGACATTAAACGCGTCGAGGAAGCCGCCGCCATGGCCAAGACCCTGCGCCAGCTCGCCGACGAACGCGACGCCCGCGCCGGGCGGCACTGACGGGCGTGCCCGGCCCGGAACGTCGATCGGTGTGCGGGAGGGGCGTGGCTGAGGGGCCGGGCTAGCTAGGGCCCTTCCGCGTCGGGGTATCGGGCCGGAAGTGGGCGCGCATGAGCCAGCCGGCGATGACCTGCACGGTCGCGGGGTCGAGCGTACACAACGTCGCCGTTGATTCTCGGTCAGACATTGGCGACCGCGTGGGGCTGGGGCCACATGCGCAGGTGTGCGCGGTCATGACGAACCGGTAGGCCCTGGCTGGGGTGATGTCGCCGGCATCACCCCAGCAAACGCCGACCCGACACCCCCACCACCACCCGTGCCGCCCAGGCCGGCGGGATGTCGATCGCCACCGGCGCCCGGGCGGCCTGCGCATACCGTCCAGGGAACCGCTGGTGGCCCGGCTGATGCCGCCGGCATCAGCCGGTGATGCGGCGCCGATCGAAGGCATGCCGGCAGCGTACCGGTGCCATCCCGATACCAATTATCCGCCGCACCCCGTTTGGAGACAGATCATGACTGAACAAACTTTTGGATCCTGCGTTGTGGAACCGTTGCGCACAATCGGCCCACATGATAACGGGCGGTGATTCTCATATGCGTTTTCTGCCTGGTCTAAAAACTGTTCTGTCGATGCCTTGTGTTGATCTGTTCGACCTGGTGAGAATGTCGTCATATTCGTTGCGCGAAGGAGATGGTGAATGTCGCAAAAATTGGTGAGGCGTATGCTCGCGGCCTTGGTCGTGGTGGCTGTCGGGGTGGTCGTGGGGGCTACCCCGGCGGCCGCCGGCCCGGTCGAGTCGGGCAACGGGGCGGCGATGCCGAGGTACTACGAGATGGCCGCTACAACCACCGGCGCTGATCTGACCGCGCAGTGCGCGCTGCCGGTCGGTGAGCGTCAGGGGCCGTGGCTGTGCGGGAATCCGGAGACGCCGCCGCAGGTCAACGCCGGGGTGTGCTCGACGCTGGGCTGCTGGTACTACAACGCCAACTACTGGGCGGAGTTCTCCGGTGATGGCCTGTACGGGTACGGCGGCACCCACTTGGGGGCGGTGGAGTTCTTCTTCCAGGTCCGGTTCGCCGGCTCGACCTCCACATCCCGGCCCTTCCAACTGGAATCGACGCGCGGGACAAGAAATGTCCGGGCGACCGGGGAGAGAATCTATTTCTCCTCCGCTCGGCCGGAAGGGTGGCCAGTCAGTGACGGCGCGACCTATCGGACGTGGACCGGCGGCACCTACTCCGCCTACACGTTGATCAACGCGTTCGGATCGGGTGGCTACTCGCTTTCGGCCGCGTCGGTCGCGCATGCCGGTGTGGCACACCAGTGGGACTGGATGGACCCGTCCAGCGCCTATCCCGGCCGCTGGTGGTTCTTCATCAAGAGCCCGAAATTCGCCCGCAATTCCGCAGGCGCCTACATCCTCGCCAACCCGCCGGAAATGGGTGCCGCCTGGTACGGCTCTGGATGGAGCCCAAGCTAGGCCGAGCGCACCTCGGGAGGGCGGGCCACCGCGCGGTGGCCCGCCCCTCCCCCACGCGAAGAACGCAGGTGCTGGCTGCACCGGCCGTACGATGGGCAGGTGAACGAGTCCCGTCGCGCACAGGCGTTCTACCTGCCCGAGCCGGACCGTGACGGCTCGATCGCACCGCCGTCCGAGCCTCGGGCGCCGCGGCCTGGCCACGGCACCGTCTACGTCTGCCTCGGCATGGACACCCGCCGGAACCCGGTGTGGGAAGCGACGTGGGACGACGACCCCGGCGACGGCGATCCGCCCGGCTCGCACCACGTCGATGGCGACCGGGCGACCGTGCTCGCCTGGGCCCGCTCCCGCCCCGCCGCCGCCCGGCTCATCGCGACCCCGGCTTCCCCGCAGTGGCGTCCTCTGCCCGAGCGTGACGAGGACGTCGACGTTGGCTAGTCAACGCCCGGACGATCCCTCCAACACATCCGACCCCGTCCTGCCGGTCTCGCCCGGCTTCCCCAGGGCAGTCCAGACGGTGACGGCCGGCCCGTTGTTGATCTCGACATAGATGGCCCGGGTGGGATAGTGCTGGACCAGGACCGCCCGCCAGCAGGCGGCGATGTCTCGGGCGAGGGTTGGCAGGGGCGTCCTCGTACGGCGTCAGGTCGCAGTTGGCGAACAGGTCGGGCAGCGCCCACCGGTTGACGACAGCCTCGACCCGGGCTGTCTCGCCCGGGTACCGGGCGAACCAGGTGTCGACCGTCGAGGCGTCGAAGCGGTCAGCCAGGAACACCCCGCTCCGGTACTCGACCGTCGGCGGGTTGAACAGCCAGCCCGCCGCGATCGTCGCGGGCAACGAGGGCGCCTGGTTGAGGAAGTCGACCGGCACCCACGAGGCGGCCTGCGCTCCCCAGCCGTCCCGCCACACGGTGAAGAACGCGGGCAGCGGAAGCGGGGCGCCCTCACCACGAAGACTGTCCATGATGGAACCATACGGGCCGCGCCGATTCGGAGTCGTTGCGGCCACCACGGTCGGAAGGGACTTGAATGCGCGCGGGTCTGGCGGTGACTTGGACTCCAGGCGCGTACCCGAGACAGGCATGCGCCAGCCCCGTGTCAAGGGGCCACGGCCGAACGACACGCGATTCAGGTCTACAGTAGACCCAACGTCGTCGGGCCTGCTTCGCCGAACGGGGAGACGAGAAGATGCGGTCGGATCGGTCTGTCGACTGGCGGCGGGTAACGCGGTGGCTCGCGGTGGCCGGCCTGGTGGTCGCGGTCGCGATGACGGCGCACCGGTGGTGGTTGGTCATGGAGGTGCCGTCGCCCTGGTCCCAACCGGCCGTCTACGTCGACGCGATCCGTGACTGGTGGGCTCCGGCGCTGTTCGGTGTCGTGGGTGTGCTGATGCTGGCGGCATCGCCGCTTGCTCGGCGGACCCGCGATGCGGTACGCCGCGGTGACGCCATGCCGGTACTGGTGGTATCGATGGTGGCGCTGTTCGCGGTGTCGGCTGTCCAGGTCGGCCTGTCCCAGGTGAGCCAGGCCCGCGCCGACCGGTCGCTTGAACAGGCCACGGCCGACCTGTTCTACTCGTCCGCGGAGGAGATCGGTGACGAGAGGTTGTTCGTCCGTATCGAAGGTGTCGGTGGCCTCCACATGGTGATGGTTATGTCGCCGGACTACCGGCCGGCGGCCATCGCCCTGCTGTGCCACGTCGCCGGCCGGCCGCCTGCCGATGCTGGCGACGATGACATCCGCCTGGCACGCGACATCCTCGATCGTTACCCCGAAGCCGGCCGCTGCCCCGCGTGACAGCGGCCGGGCCACGGTCGATCGGATCAGTACGCCGGCGGGGACCGGCCGGGCGGCATGCCGTGCAGATCCGGTCGTGCACGGCGTCCGGTGCGTCAGGCAGGCTGGCCGGTCGTCGGATCGATCAGCACCAGGCGGACCAGCACGGTCCGGCGTACCCCTTGGTCGATCATCGCCTGGATACGGTGCCGGCCCTCGTAGATGCCCCCGTCGTCGTCGAGCATGAGCGGGTCGACGGTGCTGACCAGGCAGCGGATCGCCTCGACATCCCTGTCGCCGGTTCCCTCGGCGACGGCGAGGGCGATCACACGTTCGGCGAGTTCTTCGCCGGTCAGGCCCTCGGCGGTGGCCCGGCTGAGGAGCCGGATGGCGGCCTCGGACGCCGCCGCCCAGTCCTGGCCGTGGTAATCGCAGCAGTCGCGTAGCCGGGAGGCTGGCGCGACCTGGCGGGCGCGTCGTCGCGCCGCGGATGGCCGCCGGTCGACCATGCACGGCGGATGCTCCAGTTCCTCGGGCAGCGGGAGCCGGGAGACGTCGGTGATGTCGTGGTGCCACTGCTCGATCCAGTCGACCACTGTGCTCCTCTCGCAGGGGCGGACCGTATGAGCACGTCATCATCTCTGCGGACGGTGCCGGCCGTCTACGGCACGCCCGGCGCCGTTGCCCGGATGCGTGCTGCCATCGACGATGCCGTGATGACGCCGGTTGTCGCCTGGTGCGGATCCCGGCTAGGACGCCTCCGCTTCGGGCATGTCGGGCCGGAAGCGGGCGCGCATGATCCAGCCAGCGATGACCTGCACCGTCTCGGGGTCGAGAGTACGGGCGATGCTGTCGCGTGCCTGGTCCTCGAACGGGGTCGTGTCGACGCCCGTGAGCATCAGGGCCTCGGCCAGGACCAGAGAGCTGACCGACGCGAGGTGGCCGGTGGTTGGCGTGGGGATCCCGTGCGACACGGCGGCGAACTGCGCCCGCGCCTGCGTGTGACTGCCGTAGGGGCCGTTGTCCCGCAGCGGGCTGGGCTCGGTCGTCATG
Organism: Polymorphospora sp. NPDC050346; assembly: GCF_040655695.1. Lineage (NCBI taxonomy): Bacteria > Bacillati > Actinomycetota > Actinomycetes > Micromonosporales > Micromonosporaceae > Polymorphospora > Polymorphospora sp. NPDC050346. The sequence goes on from NZ_JBFAKM010000082.1 coordinate 5,882, forward strand.
GTGCGCTCCAGTCGGTTGGTGTGGTGCGCTGCTGTCCTGCGCGAAGGTGATGCCGCCGGCATCACTGTGGGGCTCGGCCGGTGGTGCGTGTGTCGCCCTGGGCCGCGCAACGGTAGGCCGGACTGGTCCGCCAGGTCCGGTCGCGCCGAGATCCGGCACTCACATGGCACCGGACCCGGCGGGCAGCCCGGGTCGACGTCGGTGATGTCGTGGTGCCGTTGCTCCACCCAGTCACGAGGGACCTGTCCCCCGGCTGGACGTGGGCGGTTGTACGACGTGGAACATCGGCATCCGCGCGCCTGTGTGGCCCGTTCTGGTCGCCATCTGGCAGGGCGGCTCAGGGAAGGGGGATGGCGAGTCCGAGCGGTCCTGTCGCGTTCGGCGCGGAGATGGTCAGGGTCCGGGCCGAGGCGTTGAGGGCAGGGCCGAACATCCGGGTTTCCACGAGCAGGCCGGCAGCCTCGGAGGAGTAGTAGGAGAACTCGACGTACTCACCGCCGGTGTCATCGACGGCTCGCCACTTCGAGTGGCTGGCAAGTCTGGTGATTGGATCACTGTCGACGTTCCTGGGGGCGAGTCGCAGTGCCATGCAGGTGGTCCACAGTTCCAGGCTTATCAGTGTGACGTCGGATTCCTCGGCCAGGTCGTGCAACGGTACGACCCGGGTTAGCCGCGCCCCGGAATGGGCGGCGTAACCGGCGGCGGCCGGCTGGGAAGTGTCGCGGGTCACCGTCGCGGCTGAATGCCGCAGCATTCGAATGCGTTGCTCATGAGAGGGGGTGGCGGTCTGTGTGAGAGTGCGAACGCCATCCGCCCCGGATGGAGCGCCGAGGCCGGCCAACAGCGCGACCTTGTCCTGTTGGGTCAGGACCCCGGACGCCACCAGTCCGGAGGCCACTCCGTGTATTTCGGCCCGCGTGACGGCGTGGGATGAATGGGGGTCGCTGGCTACCCGTCGGTGGAACGACGAGATCAGGTCTTCGAGGTACCGGCGGGGGTCCATGGTCGCTCCCTAGCGTACGGTGACGCCCGCAAGTCTAGGGTTCACGGCCGCCCCCGTACGACTCGTACGGGGGCGGCCGCGGCAGTTAGCGGTTCGGGGTCACGGGTAGATCGGTGGCAGGTAGGCGGTGTCGGTGGTGACGGAGCACTGGAGCATGTCGTCGGCGAGCAGGAGGCAGGAAGGGGGCGTACTGCTCCAGATCCAGCCGGCGGGCAGGACCAGGGTGACCAGTCCGGACCACCAGTAGGTGCCCGAGGCGGACGGGCCGCCGATGTTGGCGCCGACGGAGTTGCCGAGGATGCAGTTCGAGCAGGTGAAGATGTTTCCGGCCGCGACGTTCGAGCCGTTGAGCCATTCCGCAGACTCGACGATGATGCCGCCCATCGACTGCCCCGGGGCCGTCGTGGTGCACAGCACCTTCGAACTCCAGTCACTCTCCGTTCCGGACAGGACACCGTTGACGTAGTAGCCGGTGACCTGGCCGGAGATGTCGCCGTAGTCGCAGCCGCCGAGCGGCGGATCCTGCATCAGCGCGTTGCGGTGGGTGAACGACGCCCGAGCCTTGGGCTGTTTCGCGAACGCCTCGACGACAAGAACCTGTCGGTCGGACTTCGATGCCTCTGCTGGCGCTGCCTGCGCCATGGACGGGCTCAACGCGACGGCAATCGCGGCGCCAATCACGACGGCAAGAATTCTCCGCACAATCCATCCTTCCGGTGCGAGTGATCATTCGGCATGTGTCGAAAAGAGATCTCCGGGAGGGTTACGGCCGCATTCCGATGATTGGTGACCTCCGATCCCAATGTCAAGTTTGTTACAAACCTGACCGCCGCCTGAAGTGTCACAACTTAAAATCATGAGCCGGCGCCCGAAGATTGGGCCCACGCGGCTTGAAGTGCGCGGGATGTCGTGTTGATCTCGGCAGTCCGGAATTCCGTCTATGGTCTGTCGATTCGGTGCGATGCCGTTGTCCGGGAGCCCTGCAAGCCGATCGTAGGTCCACACCACGAAATGCCGTATCGCAGGCCGACGTCCGACCGGCGTCGCGGGAAAACATCAGATGTTCTGCCCCGGGTGAATTGCGGATGCCGGTATGGCTGAGTGGCGAGATGCCGGCCATTGACCAGCTGTGTTCGGCAGTCCAGAATCGGGTCTTCGTTCCTCGGTAGGCGGTGCCGGCGCGCCCCGCCGACCTGGTGGCGGCACCGCCTACCGAGGGTTGCCTAAGTCGGGTCATAGATCACGCGGGCCAAAGGAGGCAGTGGCGAACTTCTAAGCCCTTGAGTACGAGACCTCCTCCTCTTAGGGGCAGGCACAGCAAGCCCCACTACACAGAGAGGGCTCACGACTACATGCTGCGTAAAACCCGGATGATCCTCGTGACAGCAATCGCAACCATGGTGGTCGCCGCAGGTCTCGCCGTACCAGCCCAGGCAAGCGTCTCGACCACCTCGACCACCTCGTTCCACGTCCAGACCGGCAACACGTTCACTACCGGCACACTCACCTTCTACAACCGAAGCGTCAGGGTCCTGGGGTACACCCGGGCCACCGCCGGAGCTTGCCGCCAGACGGTGGTGGAGACGCGCGGCAGCAGTCATGTCCTGCTCGGGGTGGGTAAGACTGCAAACGGATGCGCGGGCACGTCCAGTTGGGACTTCCCGTTCGACTTCACCGTCCAGGCCGACCGGCCGGGCGGTGCGGCCTACGTTTGGGTCTGCCTCTTCGGGGGCCTACCGAACAGCACGCCCAAAGAGCTGCTCTGTCGGTGGTTCTGGCCCTGACGTCTCGTGTCTCGAATGTAGGCACCCAGCCAGTTCCTGGCGATGCTGCCCTACCTCGCCACGATCCTCGCCGTCGCCGGTCTGGT
>NZ_JBFAKM010000083.1:0-8597 GCF_040655695.1 Polymorphospora sp. NPDC050346
GTGCTCGGCGTCGCGGTACTCATCTGGGCCACCGGCCTGGTCCAGGAGTACATGGACACCCAGGTCCCCGACATGCCGGGCGCCCCGGCGCGGACCGCTGAGTGACGGTGGAACCACGGCTCAGGCGCCGTCTCCGACACCGGGGGCGCCCGGCATGTCGGGGACCTGGGTGTCCATGTACTCCTGGACCAGGCCGGTGGCCCAGATGAGTACCGCGACGCCGAGCACCGCGAGTCCGGCGATGATGATCGCGGTCGGCACCGGTCCGTCACCCCGGTCGCTTTCCTCGGGGCGGCGCAGCTCGGCCAGCCGCTGGGCGAGTCTGGCCTGCAGGTAGTAGAGGACGGCCATCGTCTTCCTCCAGTTTCGAGTTCAGGGGTTCGAGGGTTTTCGGGGCAGTGGTCAGATCCGGGTGATGAACGGATAGAGGACGAATCCGATGAGGACGAAGACCAGCAGCGCGCCAGGGATGTCGAGCTGGCTGGTGACCGCCTCGGCGCGGGCGAGGTTGTCGGTGCGGATCTGGTCACGCAGCGAGTCGGCCCGCTGCCGGAGAGTCTCGTGCACCTGGGCGCCCTCGGCGCCGGACATCTGCATGATCGAGCCGACGTCACCGAGTTCCGGTACGCCGATCTCGTCGGCGAGGTCGCGCAACTCCTCCCACGGCGAGTGCATCTGGAGCTGGGCCATCCGCAGCGCTTCGCGGATCCGTTCGAAGACCCAGCCGTCACAGACCGCCGCCGCCTGCTCCAGGGCCTGCACCGGCCCGTGGGCGGCGGACAGTTGCAACGCGACCAGGTCGAGATAGGTGCAGACCGCCCGGCTGAACTCCCGCCGCGCCCGTTCCGCCTTGGCGAGCACGTCCCGGTGGGCGATCAGCGCCATCGCACCGGCGACGCCGAGGCTCGCCAGGACCGGGACGGTGACCGGCAGCTCGACCCCACCGGCGGTCAGCAGCACCGCGCCGAGCGCCGGGGTGGCCAGCCCGATGAGGGCGGAGAGCAGCAGCGACAGGGTGTACTGCTCGGGCGTACGGCCGAGCAGGGCCAGATCCCGGACCGGCGGCCGGACCCAACGGGTCAGCCCGCCGAGCCATTCCAGGTCACGGCCGCCCTTCACCGACTGCCGGCCGCCGGTCGCCGGCTGATGCAGCCGGCGCAGCGCCGGGGCGAGCGCGGGAGTGGCCGGCAGCGCTTCGCGGATCACCAGGAAGATGCCGAGACCGACGAGGGCGCCCCCGACCACCGCGATCGTGAGGTGCAGGTTGAGGATCATCGCAACACCTCGTCGACGCTCGGGGCGGCGAGGAACCGGGCCGGCTTCGGCGGCAGGCTCATCGACCGCACCCAGGCGAGCAGTGCGACGAACAGCCCGCCCAGGACGACCATGACGATCTGCCCACCCGCTGTGCCGTACGGCTGCATGTATTCGGGGTTGAGCAGGCCGTAGCCGAGCACCAGCAGCGTCATCCCGGTCAGGAAGCGCACCGCGAACCGCGGCTGGGTACGTTTCGCCTCCACCTCGCGGCGCGTCGCCACCTCGGCGGCCGCCGCCGAGGCGATCGAGCCGAGTACGTCGCCGAGCCGCTCGCCCCGGTCGGTCAGGTGCAGGATCAGCGCCGCGACGACCTGGTCACCGACCGGGTCGCCGATGTCGTCGGCGAAGGCCAGCAACGCGGTACGCCCCAACCAGCCGGCCTGGAGGCGGGCGGCGAGCAGCCGCACCTCCTCCTCGATCTCCTCCGGCGCGCTGGTGACCGTGCCGACGATCGCCTGCTGGAGGCCTTGGCCGGTGCTGGAGACGTCCTTGAGCCGGCGGGTCCATTCGCCGACGGCCTCGATCCGGGCGATGGTTCGCTGTTCCGCCTTTCCCACGGTGAACAGCCACGGGGCACCCGGCACCGCGATCGCGACCAGCACACCGACGATCGGCAGGCCGGTCAGCAGGAACGCGACCGCGCCGGCGATCAGCGCGCCGGCCAGCAGTGCCTGGTGACGGCGCTGGTCACGGCGGTTGCTGCTCGAACCGAGCCAGAGCCGGTGCAGCCACTCGTTGCCGGACCGGGGAGCCGCCGGCCGGCTGGTGCCGACCAGCGCGACCACGGCCAGCACCAGACCACCGGCGCAGGCCGCACCGGAGATCACCGCGATCAGTTCGATGTTGGCGGGCAGCGTCACGACGACCGCCTCACCCTGGTGTGCCGGGGCCGCCGCCAGGCCCCCGTGCCGGCCTCGATGTAACGGCTCAGCATCCGTGCGTCGTAGCCGATCCGCAGCAACTGCTCACGGATCCGCTCCGGCAGGTGCTGCGGCACGGCACGCCCGTCCGGGCCGGGGCCGAAGACTCTGGTCGTGCTGATCCGGCTCCCCTCGGCAGCGCCGATGACCTCTTCGACGTGCGAGACGAAGCGGTGCTTGCGCCCACCGATCGCGGTCTCGTCCTCGACGGTGACGTAGACGATCAGGTCGAGGGCGTTGCCCGCCATCCGCCGGGCCTGGTCGACCGTCATCTCCCGGCCGTGCGCGAGCGCCAGCTCGACGATCCGCTCGCTCACCCCGGCCGGCGTACGGGCGTGGATGGTGCACATCGACCCCCGGCTGGTGGTCATCGCCTGGAGCATCGGCACGATCTCCCGCGACCGGACCTCGCCGACGACGATCCGCAGCACACCCATCCGCAACGCCACCGGGATCAGGTCGGCGATCGTGACCTCGCCGGCCGGGCGTCCGTCCAGTCCGCGTTCGCCGTGTCCCTCCCGGGACTCGAAGCTCATCACCGCCCGGTGTTTGGCCAGCCGCCGGGCCGGCAGCAACTCCCGGCTCTCCTCCAGCAGCACGTACGGCTCGTCCGGCGGGATCTCGTTCATCAAAGCCCGGACCACCGTGGTCTTCCCTGCCCCGGCCAACCCGGCGACCATGATGTTCAGCCCGGCCCGCATCGACGCCCGCAGGAAGTCGCGGACCAGTACGTCGACCATCTCGTCCAGGTCGGACCGGCCGCCGGCGAGGTCGTCGAGGGTCACGTCCAGGGTGTTGTGCTTCCGGATCACCGCGTAGGGGCGGTGGCTGACCAGGTAGACCGCGGCCAGCCGGCTGCCGTCCGGGAGTTGCAGGTCGAGGGTCGGCTTCGACGTCGACAGCGACCGCTCGGTGGCTCCCGCCCGCCGCGCCGCGGCCTGCAGGATCTCCACCATCTCGTCGTCGCTGTCGGCGATCGGGTCACCCCAGTCGACGCCACCGCCCCGCCGGGTGATCCGCACCTGGTCGCAGCCGAGGATGTGGACCTCCTCGATGGAGTCGTCGACGAGCAACGTCTGCAACCGACCCAGCCCGACGAGTTCCGCGGTGACCTGGTCGAGCAGCACCCGCTCCTCGGCGGCCGGCATCGGGGTGCCGGCCCGCCGGACGGCGTCGGCGTACTCGGCGACGACCGCCACCGCCAACCGGGCCCGCTCGACGTCCTCCTCGTCGACGGTGAACTCGCGTCCGCGCTGCCACAGGGTGAGCCGTTCGCTCAGCTCGCGGCGCAGCTCACGCACCACGGCGAAGTCCAGTCGCGGCCGGGGCGGCGGCGCCGCGACGGGCGGTGGCGAGGGCAGGACGGGCACTATCGGTGACGGCGGGTGGTGCCGTCCGTTCGCGGCCGGCGGCACCGTCGAGGTCGCACCGTGCGAGCCGTTGCGTGGATCATGTGAAACCGGCTCAAACCGCATGTGGTGCCTCCCCGATGGCCGCCGGCCAGGACAGCCGGGCCCGCCGCCGGTCCAGCAACGCCCGTACCGGGACCTCCAGTGCCCCGGCCGCGCGCATCAGCGGTCGTCCGGCCCGCACCGTGCCACCGTGGCTGAGCACCTCCGCGGTACGCGGATCACGCGGCAGCTCCCCGATGACCGGCAACTGCAACGCCTTGCTGATCTCGCCCCGGCTGTGCCCGGCGCCGACCAGCAGCAGCCGCAGCGAACCGGGCGGCACCCGATGCTCGGCGAAGTCACGCTGGATCGCCTTCACCGTGGCGCGGGCGCTGGACAGCTCGGGCAGATGCGCCCCGGTGACGACCATGACCACCGTGGCGGCCCGCAACACCGGCCAGGGCGGCCCGACGACCTGCAACCGCCCACAGTCCACGATCACGTCGTACGCCGGATCGCCCTTCTCCAGATCCGTGAAGAAGTCGGCGAACCGCTGCCACAGCGGGATGACACTGCCCGCCTGGGCCGGATCGACGACCCCGGGCAGCAGCAGCCGCTCCCGGCGGGGCGCGTCCAGGTCGATGAGCTGCGACCAGAAGTCGGTCTCCAGGTTGCCGTCACGAAGCTCGGCGACGGCGAGTTCGCCGATACCCCGGGGTCCCTCGACGGCGCCGGCCAGGTAACCCGCCATGATCGAGCCGCCGGCCGGGTCACATTCGGCGAGGACCATCCGGCGATGCCACGACAGCGCGCAGGCGAGCGCGGCCGTCGTCACGCCGGGCGACCCCTTGGCCGAGACGAGGGCGATGACAGCCATGCTCAGGCTGCCCCGGTCAGAACGACCGCGATCCGGTCGCTGGCGTCGAGCGCCACCACGGCGGCCACGTCACGGTTCGCCAGCGCGATGTAGAGCACCACGTTGTTCCGGTCGGCGGCCATGTCGATCACAGTCGCCTCGAAGCGGGTGCTCGGGGCGTTTCCCTCGCTGTTCTTCGCCGGCGTGCTCACCAGCAGCAGCCGGTCGCCGGGGTTCAGCTTCCGGGCCGGCACCTCACTCGCGGCGAGGCCCAGCGCGATCTGCTGCTGGTCGGGACCGAGCATCGGCTGATCCGTGAGCTGCGACATGGTGAGCAGCGTGCCGGCGGCCAGACCCACGACAGCCCGCTTGCCGATCACGTCGTCGATCCGGCCGGCCGGCACCGGAACGAGGCCCTGGCCGCCTGCCACCTGCACGGTGACCAGGTCGTCGGCACTGAGCGCCGATCCGACCGTGACCGGCCGCGCGATGGCGAGGTAGGAGCCGGTCGCGCGTACCGACGTCACGGCGAAGGCCGAGCCGAGGCCGCCGAGAGCAACCAGGAGTACCGCGAGGCCGAGCAGGCCGGGCCGCATCCGGCGCTGGCGAACCACCCGGGGTGGCGCGATCGGGGCGTCGAGCGGTTCGTTGCGCGTCGTCGTGAGCGTCATCCGGTGACCACCTGCAACTCGTCGATCTGGATGTTGACCGAGCTCTGCCGGGTCTGGTCTGCGAAGGAGCCCTCCAAATCGCCGCTCCGCCAGTCGACCTCCCAGTAGACGGTCGCGGTCACTGTGTAGTGGCCACCCGGCCGGTCCTTGCTCGACTTCGGGTAGCCGCCGGGGCGGCCGCACTTCGGTGTCTTCGACGCCTTCGCCGGGGTGTAGCGCTCGCCAGGGTTGTCGCAGGAGATCGGCGGGCTCCCGTCACCCAGGTCCCAGACGACCTTGTGGGCTCTGGCGGTCAGGCTGACCCTCACGCTCTGCTCGGTGCGGCTGTCCGCGATCCTTCCCCAGTAGGGCAGGCCCGAATCGATCCAGAGCCAGACCGGCAGCCCGACCAGGCCGGCGCCGTCCACGCCCGGAGCGGTCGAGATGACCGGGTGCTTCATCTCGATGGTCGCGAGCAGCCGGAGGGCGACCTCTGCCGGCGACGGCGGCGCCTCGAAGCCGGTCGGTGGCGAGTCGAGGTTTACCGCCTCGAAGCTGCCCATGCCGTCGCCGGCACAAGTGCGCCAGTAGCGAGTCTTGCCTGCCGGCACATCCGACCCCTGCGGCTCGGCAAGTTTGTAGCGGCAGCCGTCCGACGGGTTCCACCAGCCGAGGACGTCGTCGTAGCAGGGAATCTCCTGCCCCTGGTCGTAACACTTCCGGTTGCCACCGCCACCGCTGTTGCCGCCGCCGGTGTTCCCGCCGCCACCCGGATTTCCCGGGGTGCCCGGACCTCCGCCCCACGCGTGGCAGGTGGTCTGGCCGGGCGGGCATTGCGCACCACCGTTCGGGTTCGCCGCGAGTACCGGCGTGCCGACCAGCAGCAGGGCGAGGCCCGCCCCGATCGCGAGCAACCGCCGGGTCAGCACGGCTGGTCCGGGTGTGCGGCACCGGTGCTGATCAGCCAGCGTCCGTCGGGGTAGAGGTTGGCGGTCGCGGTGGCGACGTATCGCCCGCTCGCGGTGCCCGGAACCTCCTTGCGGTTCTTGGCGTACACCAGCTTGTAGCCGGTGCCGTCCAGGCAGTCCTGGATGGACACGGTCGGGGGTACCGCGTCCAGGTCGACGAAGGTCACCGTGGGATCGGAGACAAGAGAGCCGGTTCGCATGGCACCGTTGTCCTTCACGTCGCGAATGGCAAGCCGTACCCGGGTCAGCAACGGATCGGCCAGATACTTCCTCAGGTCGGGGTGTTGGTAATCGGGCACCGACTCGGCCGTCTTCGAGGCGGCGAGATAACCGGCGTACGCGGTCAGGGCGGATTCAGCGGCCTGCTCTTTACGTGGGTCCGTAGTAGGCGCGGCGCCGGTGTCGCCACGGATTTCCGGAGTATCGGCAGATTCGCCGGCCGACCCGCAAGAGGCAAGCGTGAAGACGGCGACGACAGCGGTGAGACCGGCTCGAAGCCGACCCACATGCGGTCTACGCAAAGGCCTTTCCCTCCTCTGAACCATCGCCGGTCGGACAGCTCGGATGAGCCATGCCGCCCGGATAAGGGCTGGTCAGAGACGTATCGCCGACTCAGTGGGTACGGCGGAAGCCGCCTTCCGGCCAGCTCGGCGCCAAGGCGTCCCCACGTTGCACATTTGTCGGCTTGGATTACCTGTTACGCGTTACGGACGATAGTCCGAATCGCGTGCCGCCGCCCTCCACGCGGCGCACGTTCCCCCACCCTTTTCGCGCTAACGCCGGGTTCGGCAGATGTTTCCCGGCGGTAGCTCATCACCCAAGGGGGCAGCATAGGCTGGTCGACGCTTGTGCAGAAGAGGTCACAAACGAGGAATACGTACTGTGACGATCATGAAAAGTTGCGCTGAATCCGCCGGATATTACCCACGGTCACTTTTTCATGATCTTCGAGATTCGCAAAGCGGCCACTCTGCCGGTGGTGACGGTGGGATATGCAAGGGAGAGTCATGATGTGGCCGTTTTCCGAGGATGAGCCAGGGGTTGCGGGCGGCGGTCCCGTGGTGCCGCAGGAGCGCAATGGGCCAACTACTGATGGTGATCGCTCCGTACGTCGATCGAGGACTGTTCCGCAGGTGGGGCCACCTCCGGAACGCACCGAGGTGTCCGAAGCCGGCCCCCTCGACCCGCCCCGCTGGTCCGTACGTCTGCTCCGGATCCTCACCCTGACACCGCTGCTCCGGGCGGTGGTGGCCACCGAATCCGTACCGCCAGGTCAGCCACGACGCCAGGGCTGCCCGAGCTGCGCCGCGCCGGTCGGCTTGGACGGCGGGGCCGGTGTACTGCTGCCGAGAGGTCGATGCGACCGCTGCGGAACGAGGGTGGGCGCACCTGCCCTGCTGGTCGAGCTGGCTGTCGTCCTCGCGGGGGTGGGCCTCGTCCTCGCCGGGCAACCGATCCTGACCACGCTTGCCTTCGCCTGGTGGGCGGGCTGCGCCGTAGCGCTCACCTTCGTCGACGTCGCCGTGCACCGGCTGCCGGACCGGCTCACCTGGACCGCCACCGCAGGAACCTGGGCCCTGCTGGCCCTCGCCGCAGTCTCGGAAGAGGACCCGGCCCGATGGGGGCGAGCACTGATAGCGGGTACGGCTCTTGCGGCGCTGTTCGCCGCGTCCACTCTCCTTCTCGGCCGACGGGGATTCGGACTCGGGGACGCGAAGCTCGTCCTGAGCAGTGGGGCGGTGCTCGGCTGGCTCGGCTGGGGCGTTCTCGTCGGTGGTCTTCTGCTCACGTTCGTGGCGTCGGCCGTATGTGCGCTGGCCATGATGGCGGCCGGCAGGGTGCGCTGGTCGGGACACCTGCCCTTCGGACCGTTCATCGTGCTCGGGACCTTCGCGGCGATCGTCGTGCACGGCGGGGTCGGATGAGCCTTCTGGGCAGGGTCACGGCCTCCAACCGGACCTATGTGGACTGTTGGCCCGCCGGCGGTCACCCCCCGATTTTGTGATCACGTGGGCCTTCGGTAATGTTCTGCGGGCCGGCAGGGAGCCGGGCGGGAACACCGCGAAAGTGGTGGTCCGGCCGGTTCTGCAGGTTCCCCGTAGTGAGGAGCACCGGAATTACCGGTGGGAGTCACTGTGGGGAGGGTCAGATGGAGTCGAAGAAGGCCAGAAAGTCAGGGCTTGACGCGGCAACAGAGACCAGGTAGCGTAGCGGGGCCGGCAGCGAGCCGGACGGAGAAAACGCGAAAGCGAGCTTCGGCCGGGCTGCAGGATCTTCCCTCGACTCGAAACGAGCGCCAAATCATGGCGAGCGTGAGCGTGGGGTCCGTCAAACGAACCTTTGATCAACTTGAAACACTGAGTTGACACAGGCAAGTGCGACGGGTAGCGTAGAGGAGTTGCCCCGGGTTCGGGTCCTGCTTGTTGGTGGGGTTCGGGTTTGGTGTGTGTTTGTTCTTTGAGAACTCAACAGGGTGCTTGTAAGCCAGTGCCAAG
>NZ_JBFAKM010000084.1:0-7462 GCF_040655695.1 Polymorphospora sp. NPDC050346
GCGCCGGGTGCCGGCCGGTTGTGTGAGGAGGTGCCGCAGGCGCGGATCGTGGCCTGCGATGTGGCTGATCGGGAGGCGTTGAAGGCGCTGCTCGACGAGCATCGGCCCAGCGCGGTGATTCATGCGGCTGGGGTGCTCGATGACGCGACGGTGGCGAATCTGACCGAGGCTCAGCTCGACGCGGTGCTCAGGGCCAAGGCCGTGGCGGCCCAACACCTCCACGAGTTGACCGACGGCATCAGCACGTTCGTGTTGTTCTCCTCGGCGTCGGGGGTGTTCGGTTCGGCGGGGCAGGCGAACTATGCGGCCGCGAACGCCTATTTGGATGCGCTGGCTCGTCGACGGCGTGCGCAGAACCTCCCGGCGCAGTCACTCGCATGGGGTCTCTGGGAAACCGGCAGCGCCATGACCGCGGCCCTCGACACCACCAAGGCGTACCAAGGAGTCCTGCCGATGTCCGACCGGCAGGCACTGGCCCTGTTCGACGCCGCCCTGCGCACCGAACAGCCCGCCCTCGTGACGGCCACCCTCGACCTGCGCCCGCGAACCGACCCGTCACCGCTGCTGCGAACGTTGCTGCCGCCGAACCGGCGGACCGCGGGCGGTGACGCGCCGGACCGGACCGCCGCGATGCGGGCGCGGCTGGCCGGACGGGACGCCGATGGTCAGCTCTCCGGCCTGCTGGACCTGGTCCGTGCGCAGACCGCTCAGGTGTTGGGACACGCCTCGCTGTCGACCGTCGGCGCCGGCCGGCCGTTCAAGGATCTCGGCTTCGACTCGCTGACCGCGATCGAGCTGCGCAACCGCCTCAGGGCGGTGACCGACCTGCGGCTGCCGGCGACCCTGGTGTTCGATCACCCGACGCCAGCCGCCCTGGCCGAGCACCTGCGGGCGGAGCTGTTCGGCGCCGGCGCCCGGCCGTCGATCGTGGACCATCTGGCACAGCTAGAGAACGCCATGGCCGTGGCAACCGGCGGCAGCGTCGACGGGCTCGACGCGGGGCTGCGCGAGGACATCACCGTCCGGCTCAAGGCGCTGACCGCGATGTGGGGCGACCTGCAACGGGGCGACGACGGCACGGACATCGGCGAGCGGCTGGAGACCGCCAGCGACGACGAGATCTTCCAGTTCATCGACAGCAAATTCGGCGACTCCTGACGGCTTCGGCCCGTCCTCGCAGAGATTCGGGAAATCACATGTCGAACGAAGCCAAGCTCCGGGAATATCTGCGGCGGGTCACCGCCGAGCTGCAGAGCACCGACGAACGCCTGCAACGGCTTCAGGCCAGGGCGACCGAACCGATCGCCATCGTCGGTGTCGCCTGCCGCTTCCCGGGCGGTGTCACGTCGCCGGAGGACCTGTGGCGTCTGCTGGCCGAGGGGCGTGACGTCGTCTCGGCATTCCCGGCCGACCGGGGATGGGACGTGTCCTCCCTCTACGACCCGTCGGGCGAACGGCCGGGAACCATCCACGCCAGGGAGGGTGGCTTCCTTTACGACGCCGCGGACTTCGACGCGGAGTTCTTCGGGATCTCGCCGCGTGAGGCGCTGGCCATGGATCCGCAACAGCGGCTGCTGCTGGAGACGGCCTGGGAGGTGATCGAGCGGGCCGGCATCGACCCGCACGCGATGCGCGGCACCCGCACCGGCGTCTTCGCCGGCCTGATGTACCACGACTACGCCGCCCGGCTGCCCGAGATGCCGGCGAACGTCGAGGGATACCTGGGCAACGGCAACGCGGGCAGCGTCGCCTCCGGCCGGGTCGCGTACGCGCTGGGTCTGGAGGGTCCGGCGGTGACCGTCGACACGGCCTGCTCGTCCTCGCTGGTGGCCCTGCACCTCGCGGCGCAGGCCCTGCGATCCGGGGAGTGCTCGCTCGCGTTGGCCGGCGGCGTCACCGTGATGTCCACGCCCGACGTGTTCATCGAGTTCTCCCGGCAGCGCGGCCTGGCCAAGGACGGCCGGTGCAAGCCGTTCGCCGCGGCGTCGGACGGCGCCGGCTTCTCCGAGGGCGTCGGTCTGGTCCTCGTCGAGCGGCTCTCCGACGCCGTACGCAACGGTCGCGAGATCCTCGGCCTGATCCGTGGCTCCGCGGTCAACCAGGACGGCGCCTCGAACGGGCTCACCGCCCCGAACGGGCCGGCGCAGCAGCGCGTCATCCGGGACGCCCTCGCGGCCGCCCGGCTCGGCGCCGGCGACGTCGACGCGGTCGAGGCGCACGGCACCGGCACCAACCTCGGCGACCCGATCGAGGCTCAGGCGCTGATCGCCACGTACGGCCAGAACCGGCCGGCCGACCGGCCGCTCTGGCTCGGCTCGGTCAAGTCGAACCTCGCGCACACCCAGGCGGCCGCCGGCATCGCCGGTGTCATCAAGATGGTGCTGGCGATGCGGTACGGCACGCTGCCGCAGTCCCTGCACATCGACGAGCCGACGCCGCACGTCGACTGGAGCGCGGGCTCGGTCGCGCTGCTCCGGGAGGCGGTGCGCTGGCCGGAGACCGGCCGCCCGCGCCGGGCCGCGGTGTCGTCTTTCGGCATCAGCGGCACCAACGCCCACGTGGTGCTCGAGCAGGCGCCTCCGGCGGACGACGCCGAGCCGGGCCCGGGCGTGGACGGACCGCTGCCGTGGGTTCTCACCGCGCGCAGCGGCCCGGCGCTGCGGGCACAGGCGGGGCGGGTCCTCGACGTGCTGCGCGACCGGCCGGACGCCGACGTCACCGACCTGGCCTACTCGCTGGTCACCACGCGGGCCGCGCTCGAGCGCCGGGCCGTCGTCTGCGGGCGTACCCGGGCGGATCTCGTACGCGGCCTGGAGTCCTTGCTTCGGCAGGAGCCCGCGCCGCAGGTCGTCACCGGCGACGCCGAGGGGGACCGCAAAGTCGTCTTCGTCTTTCCCGGGCAGGGCGCCCAGTGGGCGGGCATGGGCGCCGAACTCCTCCGTTCCTCGCCGGTCTTCGCCCGCGCCGTGGCCGACTGCGAGGCCGCGCTGGCGCCGTACGTCGACTGGTCGCTGCGCGACGTGCTCACCGGCGAGGCCGGCGCTCCCGGGTACGACCGCATCGACGTCGTGCAGCCGGCGCTGTTCGCGGTCATGGTGGGGCTCGCCGCGATGTGGCGCTCGCACGGCGTACGGCCGGCGGCGGTGGTCGGCTCGAGCCAGGGTGAGGTGGCGGCGGCGTACGTCGCCGGGGCGCTCAGCCTGGAGGACGCCGCCCGGATCATCGCCGAGCGCAGCAAGCTGTTCGCCGAGGCGCTGGTCGGCCACGGCGCGGTCGCGTCCGTCGCGGCCACCGTGGAGCAGGTGACAGAGGCGCTGGCCGGCTGGCCGGGCCGGTTGGCTGTCGCCGGTGTCAACGGGCCGCGGTCCATCACCGTCGCCGGGGACGTGGAGACGCTGACGGCGTTCGTCGCCGACCGCGAGGCCGCGGGCTGGCAGGCGCGGATGGTGCCGGCCACTGTCGCGTCGCACTGCGAGCAGGTGGATCCCCTGCACGACCGGCTCGTCGGACTGCTCGACGGAGTCTCGGCCCGCACCGGCGAGGTGCCGTTCCATTCCACCGTGACCGGCGGCCCGCTGGACACTGCCGAGCTCGGCCCGGAGTACTGGTTCCGCAACGCCCGGGAGCCGGTCGACCTGATCGGCGCGGTGCGGTCGCTGCTCGCCGACGGGTACGACGCGTTCCTCGAGATCAGCGGGCATCCGGTCCTGTCCACTGCGGTGCAGGAGACCGCCGAGGAAGCCGGCGCCGACGTTCGGACGCTGCACTCGCTGCGCCGCGACTCCGGCGGAGCGGACCGTTTTCTGCTTTCGCTGGCCGAGGCGTACGTGTGCGGGGTGTCCGCGGCTCCGGAGACCCTGTTCGAGGGATCGGGGGCACGGCGGGTCGCGCTGCCGACGTATCCGTTCCAGCGGGAGCGTTTCTGGCTGGAACCCGACCCGGCCGCGCCGGCGGAGGCCGCCGGCCGGCCGGACGGCGAGTTCTGGTCCGCGGTCGAGGCCGGCGAGGTCGACCGCCTGGCGGCCGACCTGGGCCTCGGCGCCGACCAGCAGAGCACGCTCGCCGGGCTGTTGCCCGTGCTGAGCTCGTGGCGGCGCCGGCAGCGCGAGCGCGCCGGCGTCGGCCAGTGGATGTACGACGTGACCTGGGTGCCGAGGCCCGTGCCGTCCGGACGGCTCGGCGGCCGGTGGCTGCTGATCGCACCGGGCGACGACCGGCACGGCTGGGCGCCGGTCGTGTCCGCCGCCCTGACCCGGGCCGGCGCCGAGGTGGTGACCCTCGCCTCAGCCGGCGATCCGATCGGGGAGTGGGGCTTCGACGGCGCGCTGTCCCTGCTCGGCCTGGACGAGTCGCCCCACCCGGCCGCGGCCGTCGTTCCCCGTGGGCTCGCGGCGACCCTCGACCTGCTGCGAACCCTCCGCGCCGCGCCGACACCCGTGCCACTGTGGACGATTACCTGCGGCGCCGTGGCCGCCGGCGACACCGAGCACGTCACCCGGCCCGCCCAGGCGATGCTGTGGGGCCTGGGTCGGGTCGCCGCCCTGGAGGCGCCCCGCTCCTGGGGCGGCCTGATCGACCTGCCCGACGCGCCGGACACGAACGCCGCCGGCCGCCTGACGGACGTCCTCGCCGGCGGCATCGCCGACGACGACCAGATCGCCATCCGGGCCGGCGGCGTCCTCACCCGCCGCCTCGTCCGCAGCCCGATCACCGGTCCTGCGTCGTGGCGACCGGACGGCGCCGTGCTGGTCACCGGTGGCCTCGGCGGCGTCGGCGCCAACGTCGCCCGATGGCTGGCGAGGGAGGGCGCCCGCAACCTCGTGCTGACCGGGCGCCGCGGCGCGGCGACCCCCGGCGCCGCCGAGCTGGAGGCCGAGCTGACCGCACTCGGCGCGACGGTCACCGTGGCGACCTGCGACGTCGCCGACCGCGACCAGGTCGCCCGGGTGATCGCCGGCCTCGACCCGGACGTCCCGCTGAAGGCGGTCTTCCACGCCGCCGGCGTCGGCGACACCGGATCCCTCGCCGAGGCCGGCCCGGCCACCCTCGGGCACCTGCTCGCGGCGAAGGTCGACGGCGCGCGGCACCTCGACGAACTGACCCGAGACCAGCCCCTGACCGCGTTCGTGCTGTTCTCCTCCGGCGCCGGCGTCTGGGGCAGCAGCAACCAGGGCGGATACGCCGCCGCGAACGCCTACCTCGACGCCTTCGCCTCCTGGCGGCGCGGGTCCGGGCGCACCGCCGTCGCGATCGCCTGGGGCGCCTGGGACGGCCCGGGCATGGCCGAAGGCGCCGCCCGCGACCAGCTCAACGACTGGGGCCTGCGGACCATGCCGGTCGCACGGGCGACGGCCGCGCTCGGCGCGGTGCTCGGCGCGGGCCGGACCACCACGACGGTCGCCGACATCGACTGGGAACGTTTCGCCGCCACGTTCGCGGTGGCCCGGCGGACGCCGCTGTTCGACGCCATCGCCGAGAGCCGCACGGCCGGCCCCGAGCCGCACGACACCGAAGCCACACGTACGGCCGCGGGACTGCGCGGCCTCGACCCGGACCAGCGGCGGCAGGCGCTGCTCGACCTGGTGCTCGGCCACACCGCGACGGTCCTCGGGCACGAGTCGGCGGACCGGCTAGACGTCCGGCGCGCCTTCAAGGAGCAGGGTTTCGACTCGCTCACGGCGGTCGAGCTGCGTAACCGGCTGTGCCGGGCCACCGGCCTCACCCTGCCGACGACCGTGGTCTTCGACCATCCCACTCCGGCAGGGATGGCCAATCACCTCCAGGCCCAGCTCTTCGGCGCGACCGCCTCGACGCCGGCCGGCGACGAGCCCACCGTCGCGGCCGACGACGACCCGATCGTCATCGTCGGCATGGCCTGCCGGTTCCCCGGCGGCATCCGTTCCGCCGAGGACCTGTGGCAGGTATTGATCGCGGAAGGCGACGTGATCTCGCCGTTCCCCACCGACCGTGGCTGGGACCTCGACGCCCTGTACCACCCGGACCCGGAACACCCCGGCACCACGTACCTGCGTGAGGGAGGCTTTCTCGACGGGGCGGCCGACTTCGACGCCGGCTTCTTCGGCATCTCCCCGCGCGAGGCACTGGCCATGGACCCGCAGCAGCGGCTTCTCCTGGAGACCTGCTGGGAAGTGCTCGAACACGCCGGCATCGACCCCGACACGATGCGCGGTACCCCCACCGGCGTCTTCGTCGGCAACAACGGGCAGGACTACACGATCGGCCTGCGGACCATACCGGAAGAGGTCGAGGGCCACCTGCTGATCGGCAACGCGGCCAGCGTCGTCTCGGGCCGGGTCGCCTACACGTACGGCTTCGAGGGCCCCGCGGTGACCGTCGACACGGCGTGCTCGTCCTCGCTCGTCGCCATGCACCTGGCCGTGCAGGCGCTGCGCTCCGGCGACTGCCGGATGGCCGTCACCGGCGGCGTCACCGCGATGTTCAGCCCCCGCGCCTTTGTGGAGTTCTCCCGGCAGCGTGGGCTGGCCGTGGACGGCCGGTGCAAGTCCTTCGCGGACACGGCGGACGGCACCGGATGGTCCGAAGGCGTCGGCCTGGTGCTGCTGGAGCGGCTGTCCGACGCCCGTCGTGCGGGGCACCGGGTGCTGGCGGTGGTGCGCGGCAGCGCCCTGAACCAGGACGGCGCGTCCAACGGCCTCGCCGCGCCGAGCGGGCCGGCGCAGCAGAAAGTCATCCGGGAGGCGCTGCGCACGGCCGGCCTGTCCTCCGCCGATGTGGATGTGGTGGAGGCGCATGGGACGGGGACGCGGTTGGGTGATCCGATCGAGGCGCAGGCAGTGCTGGCGACTTACGGACAGGATCGGGAGCAGCCTTTGCTGCTGGGGTCGGTCAAGTCGAATCTGGGACACACCCAGGCCGCGGGTGGCATCGCCGGTGTGATCAAGATGGTGTTGGCGATGCGGCATGGTGTGGTGCCGCGGTCGTTGCATATCGATGCCCCGACGCCGCAGGTGGATTGGTCGGCCGGCGCGGTGGAACTCGCGGCGAAGGCAAGCGAATGGCCGGAGACTGGGCGTCCGCGTCGGGCGGGTGTGTCGTCGTTCGGGGTGAGTGGCACGAATGCGCATGTGATCGTGGAGCAGGCGCCCGAGGTGGAGCCGGAGCCTCTCGCTACGCCGGAGGGGCCGGCGGTGTGGCTGCTGTCGGCGCGTTCACCGGCCGCGCTCCAGGCGCAGATCGAGCGGCTGGCCGCGTACGTCGAGGGGCGGCCGGAGGTGTCGGCGCATGCGGTGGCGGCTGGTTTGGCGCGGCGGGCGTTGTTGCCGTATCGGGCGGTCGCGGTGGGCGGCTCGGTGGATGATCTGGAAGTCCCGCCGGTGCCGGCGACGCCGGGTGGTGTGGTGTGGGTGTTCGCTGGTCAGGGTTGGCAGTGGGAGGGGATGGCTGGCCGGTTGTTGGTGGAGTCGCGGGTGTTCGCGGAGGC
>NZ_JBFAKM010000085.1:0-7261 GCF_040655695.1 Polymorphospora sp. NPDC050346
ACACCACCCCACTATACCACCCCCCCCCACCAGCCACCCTGTGTTGCTAAACCGCGGGCCCGCCCCCCCGCGCACTACCCCCCCCCCCCCCCCCCGGCCGGTCACGGCGCCCAGGGGCCGGTGACGTTCCAGGTCACGTCGGCCAGCCACGACGCCGGCGAGTTGTACGCCGGTCCGCCGGCGCCGTTGCTCAGCCACACCTGCGCGCCGTGGTGCCGCAGGTAGGACCCCCGGAAGTTGTACGACTCGAACGACACCCCGCCGCCGGTCAGCCCGGTGCGGGCACACCAGGTGGCGTCGGCGCGCAGCAGCGCCGACCCGTCGTCGGGGGAGTTGCGGACCCGGGAGTCGACGTGCCGCAGGAACTGGCCGGGGAAGTTGACCGACTCGAACGAGTAGCAGCCCGTGCCGGCGAGCCCGGGCCGGATCGTGTACGTCGCGTCCTGCCTGAGCACCGTCGGGCTGCCCGCGTCGACCACCTCGGTGTACGCCAGTCCGTTCATGTGTCGCAGGTAGCGGTTGGTGAAGCCGGGTGTGGTCACCTGCAACGACCGTCGGGTGTGGACGGGCAGGGTGACCGGACCGGAGTTGCTGAGCGCCTTCGACGCCGCGATCAGCGCCTGGTTGGCGGCGCGTACCCGGTTCTGGTCCATCTTGACCACCTGCCGGTCGTACGTGAGGAAGCCGTTCAGTTCGCCCTCCAGGTCGGTGATCTCGGTGTAGACCGACGCGCTCAGCCCCTTGCCGACCATCAGGTTGTGGGTGCCGGCGACGAGGCCGACGTACCGGTCGGTCAGCGCGGTCGGGTTCGGCTGCCACTCGTACGCGTTGAAGCTGCCGTTTGGGCTGTACTCGTGCCCGGGGGTGCGCAGGCCGGGGCCGCCGAACTCGCCGAGCACCGAGATCCGGGTGGTCGACGCCGGGGGTGAGTCGGGGCCGACGTAGATGTGCCAGTCGTCCATGTCGCCGTTGCCGGGGTTGCCGAGCGACTGGCAGCAGTTGTGTCCGCTGTGGGTGTTGACCAGGCGGGTCGGGTCCTGGTTCTTGACGTTCTGGCCGACCCGGCGGGTGTCGGCCAGCGCCCGCTCGCCCCAGCCCTCGTTGTAGACGACGTACGCGACGACCGACGGTGAGCTGCGGTGCTCGTCGACGATCTCGCGGGCCTCGGCCTCGAACTGGGCCTGCTGGGCGTCGTTCGGATCGATGTCCTGCGCGGTCAGCGACGGGATGTCCTGCCACACCAGCAGGCCGAGCCGGTCGGCGTGGTAGAACCAGCGCTGCGGTTCGACCTTGATGTGCTTGCGCACCATGTTGAACCCGAGGTCCTTGTGTTTTTGCAGGTCGAAGGCGAGCGCGGCGTCGGTGGGGGCGGTGTAGAGGCCGTCCGGCCAGTAGCCCTGGTCGAGGGTGCCGGCCTGGAAGACGAACTGGCCGTTGAGCTTCGGGCGCAGCACGCCGTTGATTAGGCCGGTGGTGATCTCCCGCATGCCGAAGTAGTGCGTGGTCCGGTCGACCTGGGCGCCGCCGCCGTTGCGCAGCGTGATCCGCAGGTTGTAGAGGAAGGGGTCGTCCGGCGACCACCGGCGGGCGTTCGGCACCGGTACGGAGAACTCGGTGAAGCCGCCGGTCGATGTGCCGACGACGGTGGTGCCGGTCAGCGCCTCGGCGAGCACGCTGTGCCCGCTGACGTTGCCCCGGGCGAAGACCCGCACCCGGAGCGTGTTGTCGGCGAGGTTCGGCCTGAGGTCGACGCCGCTGATCGAGGCGGCCGGGGTGGGTTCCAGCCAGACGGTCTGCCAGATGCCGGAGGACGGGGTGTAGAAGATGCCGCCGGGTGTCCTGGTCTGTTTGCCGATCGCCGGCAGGCTGCCGTTCTGCCGGCTGTCGGTCGGGTCCCAGACCTTGACCACCAGTTCGTTGCTGCCGCCGTTCAGGCGCGGGGTGATGTCGAACGTGAAGGCGTCGTAGCCGCCGGTGTGCCGGCCGACCTCGGTGCCGTTGACCCAGACGGTGGTCTGCCAGTCGACCGCGCCGAAGTGCAGTTGCACCCGCCGTCCGGCCCAGTCGCCCGGCACCGTGAACGTACGGCGGTAGTAGAGGTAGTGCCGGTTGTCGCCGGCGGGGCGCATCACGCCGGACAGCGCGGACTCGACCGGGAACGGGACGTTGATCCGCTCCGGCAGGTCGGTGCCGAACTGCGGCGGGTCGTCGGTCGCCGACTGGCGCAGTTGCCACTCGCCGTTGAGGTTCAGCCAGTCGGGGCGGGTCATCTGGGGCCGTGGGTATTCCGGCAGGGGAGTGCCGGCCAGCGCCTGACCGGTCCAGGGGGTGGTCAGCGGCGGGGTACGGGCGGGCGCGGCCTGGGCCGCCGCCGGCGCGGTCAGCAGCGACCCGGTGACCAGTGCCGTGGCGGCGAGCAGGAGCCAGGTCCGGGGCAGGGCGCGGATCGGTCTCGACATGGCTTCTCCGTTCGGGACGGGGCCGGCCGAGACGCGGGGAAGTCCCCGCGAACCTCGGCGCGGTGGGGGACGGAGCCGGCACCGGGAGGCCGTCCGAGGCATTCCGATGCGGATGTATAACGTTATAGAGGTTTAGATGGATGGTCGTCAATGGATGTCGGGACCTCCGGTTACGGTGACCCCGGACGGCGGAGGGAGCTGGCAGGTGGGCGTCAGCCTGAAGGACATCGCGCAGCGGGCCGGAGTGTCGCTGGCCACCGTCTCCAACGTCGTCAACGGCTACCGCCCGGTCGGCGAACAGACCCGGCGGCGGGTGCAGCGGGCGATCGACGAACTCGGGTACGCGCCCAACCTCGGCGCCCGGCACCTGCGCCGCGGCCGGACAGGTCTCATCGCCCTGGCCATCCCCGAACTCAACAACCCGTACTTCGCCGAACTCGCCGGCTCCGCCATCCGCGAGGCGGCCAGCCTCGGCTACACCCTCGTCCTGGAGGACACCGCCGCCGACCGGGACCGGGAACTGGCCCTCACCGACGGCTCCCGCCGACCCGTCATCGACGGCCTCATCTTCAGCCCGGTGCGGATCGGCCGCGACGAGATCCTCGCCCGCACCGACCCGACCCCGCTGGTGCTCATCGGCGAAGGCGTCCACGACGTACCGCACGACCACATCGCCATCGACAACATCGCCGCCAGCCACGCCGCCGTACAACACCTGGTGTCCATCGGCCGGCACCGGATCGCCTTCGTCGGCGCGCAGGCCGACGACCGCCAATCCGCCCACCTGCGGCTACGCGGCTACCGGGAGGCCCTGACCGGCGCCGGGCTGCCGTTCGAGCCCACCCTCGTCGCGGCCACCACACAGTTCCGCCGCGTCGACGGGCTGCGCGCGATGCGCGACCTGCTCGCCCTCGACGAGCCGCCGGACGCGGTCTTCGGCTACAACGACCTGATCGCCATCGGCGCCATGCGGGCCATCGGCGAGGCCGGCCGGCGGATTCCCGACGACATCGCCGTCATCGGCTTCGACGACATCGAGGAGGGCCGGTTCAGCAACCCGACCCTGACCACGATCTCGCCCGACAAGGAGCGGATCGGCCGGCTGGCCGTACGGTCACTGGTCGCCCGGATCGAGGGCAGACCGGTCCACCCCCCGTACGACGTGCAGCCGCCGTTCCACCTCGTGCCCCGGGAGAGCACGCTAGCCCAGTAGCTTCTTCTGCACCTTGCCGAGCGCGTTGCGGGGCAGCGCGTCGAGCAGGTGCACCGCCCGCGGCCGCTTGTGCACGGCCAGGTTGCGGGCCACGAACTCGACCAGTTCCGGGCCGGTGACCCCGTCGGCCACCACGTACGCCGTCACCCGCTGCCCCAGGTCCGGATCCGGTACGCCGATCACGGCCGCCTCCCGAACACCGGGGTGGGCCAGCAACGCGTCCTCGACCTCGCCGGCCCCGATCCGGTAACCGCCGCTCTTGATCAGATCGGTGGAGGCCCGGCCGACGATCCGGTGCACCCCGTCCGGCCCGATCGTGGCGACGTCGCCGGTGCGGAACCAGCCGTCCCCGGCGGTGCTGGCCGCGTCCGCGTCCGGCCGGTTCAGGTAGCCGCTGAACAGCGTCGGCCCGGCCACCAGCAGCTCGCCCATCGCCTCGCCGTCGGCCGGCACCGGCCCGCCATGCTCGTCGGCGAGCCGGGTCCGTACCCCCGGCAGCCGCATCCCGACCGTGCCCGGCCGGCGTGCACCGTCCGCCCGCGCGCTCACCGTGATCAGCGTCTCGGTCATCCCGTACCGCTCCACGATCCGGTGCCCGGTCAGCTCCCGCAGGTCGGCGAAGACCGCCGCCGGCAGCGCCGCGCTGCCGGACACCAGCAACCGCGCACCCCGCAACGCCCGCGCCGAATCCGGGTCCGCGGCCACCCGCGACCACACCGTCGGCACCCCGAAGTAGAGGGTGCCGGCCGCCGCCGCGTACCGCCGCGGCTGCGGACGTCCGACGTGGTCCAGCCGGCTGCCGTGCCGCAACGGCCCGAGCACCCCGAGCACCAAACCGTGTACGTGGAACAGCGGCAACCCGTGCACCAGCAGGTCGTCGGGCGTCCACGCCCACGCGTCGGCGAGCCCGTCGAGACAGGCCGCGATCGACCGCCGGGAGACGACCACGCCCTTCGGCGCCCCGGTGGTGCCACTGGTGTAGAGGATCAGCGCGGCCCGCTCCGGCTCCGGCTCCGGCCACGTCCGGTCGGACCGCTGGGCCAGATCCACCGGTACGACCGGCGGCCCGCCCGGCGCCACGTCGGTGCCCCTGCCCGCCAGCAGTGCCGCCGCACCCGAGTCGGCGAACATGTGCCGGCGCTCCATCGCCCCGGCGTCGGCCGGTACGGGCACCACGGCCACCCCGGCGAGCAGCGCCCCGACGACGCCGACCACCGTCTCCATCGTCGGGGTCGCCTCGACCGCCACCCGCTCCAGCCCGTGCACCCGGTCGGCGACCGCGGCCGCGCACCGCAGCAGCTCGGCGCCGGACAGCGCGTTGCCGGCAACCCGGACCGCGTCCGGCCGCTCGTCCGGCGACTCTGACAACCGCTTCAGCAGTGACACGGCGACGCCCTCCTGGAACGGGGACGGCGGTCCCCGGCGACCCTGGCCGCCCGACCGTAGCCGCACCACCCCCGGGTCGCCACCCGTGTCCGTACGGCGGGTCGGCCCACCCCGGCGACACCCGGACGGCGCACGGGCGACCGCCGGCTCCGGCGGGTAGCCGGGGTTCCGGACCGGCGCTGCTGGGATACTGACCGAAGCAGGGATCCGATCCGAGACTGAGGCGGGACGGCTGTGACCCAGACCGACAAGGCGGCGGAGGCTCTGGCCCGGGCCGCCGCGATGGCGGGGCACGCCCCGTCGGTGCACAACACGCAACCGTGGCGATGGACGGTCCATCCGGACCGGCTCGAACTGTCCGCCGTACGCGACCGGCAGCTCGCCGCGACGGACCCGGAGGGGCGGCTGCTGATGATCAGTTGCGGCGCCGCGCTGCACCATGCCCGGACGGCGCTCGCCGCCGACGGCTGGGACTGCACGGTGCGGCGGCTGCCCGACCCCGACCGCCCCGACCTGCTGGCGGTGCTCACCCCCGGCGGGCACGGTACGCCCGACCAGGCCGCGGTGCGCCTGGTCCAGACCATGTCGGTACGGCACACCGACCGGCGCCCGCTCAGCGACGAGGTGCTGACCGACGACGTCCTGAAGACGATCTCGGAGGCGGTCCGCGCGGAGGGGCCGCACCTGCATGTGCTCACCGACGAGCAGGTCTACGACCTGGCGTCCGCGGCCGACCGGGCGGGCACCGCCGAGCGGGAGGACCCGGCGGTCCAGGAGGAGCTGGCGTACTGGATCGGGCGCGGCGACGGGCTCGGCGTCCCGGCCCACGCCCTGCCCGAGGTCCAGCCGGCGACGACCGTGCCGGGGCGGGACTTCGGCCAGCCGGGCACCCTGCCGATCGCGCCGGGCCACGACCGGGCGGCGTTCTACGGCCTGCTGTACGGCGACGGCGACGAGCCGCTGTGGTGGCTGCGGGCCGGTGAGGCGCTCTCCGCGGCCTGGCTGACCGCCACCCGGCTCGGCGCCTCGGTGCTGCCGCTGAGCGCGGTGGTCGAGGTGACCGCGACCCGGGCGGCGCTGCGCCGGCTGGTCGCCGAGTTGGGCTGGCCCTACCTGGTGATCCGCCTGGGTGTGGCCGACCCCGAGCACGCCGGCCCGGCCCACACCCCCCGCCTGCCGACCCCCCAGACGGTCGACACCTCCCCGACCACCAACCCCCCAGGATCCGCGTGATCAGGGACTGAGTCGAGCGTGTCGCCGGCGAACTCCCTGACCACCGGGATCTTGCAGGTGGCGGTGACACACGAACTCGCCGGCGGCTCGAGCCGCCGGCGAGTTCGTGTTCGGGTCGCTACCTGAGGAAGGGAAGGCGCTTGACGATCGGGACGCGGGCCCAGAGCCGGCCCAGACCGAGCGTGTCACCGGCCGCGGTCAGCGCCAGGACCAGGAGCACACCCGCGTAGATCAGGTGGTCGTCCATGAAGGGGTTGTTCGCCGGGGGCAGGACGGCGGTCCACATCAGCACCATCATCAGGCCACCGGCCGTGGCGGCCACCCGCATGCCCACGCCCAGGATGAGCGCGGTGCCGATGGCGGCGAGCCCGATCATGAAGAGCCAGTCGGCCCAGGCCGCCCCGGCGAAGCCGCGGTAGAGGTCGGCGAACGGACCGGCCACGGCGTTGCCGAGGAAGCCCTTGGTGGGGCTGCCGCCGTTGACCCAGGCCTGCTCCGCGGCGGTTCCCTGGCCGAGGCCGAAGAGCTTGTCGAGGAACGCCCAGAGGAAGATCCAGCCGAGCGCCAGCCGCAGTCCGGCGAGGGTGTAGCGGGTGGCCTTGCGGCCGGTGGTCTCGGCCGGGCGGATGGCTCCGGTGACCGGCGGGATCACCGCGTTGGTGGTCACCCGGTGGTTGGCGGTGCGTTCGATCGTCGTCGTCATGGCCGTTCACGCCTTCCTGACTCTCGCTGACGAATCAATTCGACCACCGGGAGAGGGGCTGCGATCAGTGCCGGGAGACCGCTCCTGACGGGACCTTCGGCACGGTCGCGCGGGGACCATCGGCGAGCGGGTGTCACGGGGGGAGGACCCTGGACGGTACGAGACGAGACGCGGAGCGGGCGACGAGAATCGAACTCGCGTAATCAGTTTGGAAGGCTGCCAGAGATCGCGCCAGTTTGTCCAAAACACCTGGTCAACGAGGGTACC
>NZ_JBFAKM010000086.1:0-7106 GCF_040655695.1 Polymorphospora sp. NPDC050346
ACCAACCTCGCCGCCTGCCCCGACGGCACCCCCGTGACGGCCGAGTTCGTGATCGACGCCTACCACCGGCTGTTCCAGATCGAGAAGTCGTTCCGGATGTCCAAACACGACCTGCAAGCCCGACCGATCTACCACCACCAGCGCGAATCAATCGAAGCCCACCTCACGATCGTGTTCGCCGCCCTCGCGGTCAGCCGATGGATCGAAGACCGGACCGGCTGGTCGATCAAGAAATTCGTCCGCACCACCCGCCGCTACCGCACCATCGAGATCCAGGTCGGCACCCACACCACCATCACCGCCGCCGACCCCCTACCCGACGACCTCCGTGACGCCCTCGAAGCCATCACCCGAACCACCCGACGTGCGCACCAACGTGAGCCAAGTCGGGTCGCGGCGATCGAACGACACCTCCGTGGTGGGGGAGTGGGCGTGCGCGGTGATGCGTGAAAGCGTTCCGGTGATGCCCCCGTAGCCCCCCGTTTACCCCCGAAAACCCTGGCTTGATGCTGACGAACAGTGACAAGAAGCAACAAGCGTCCGGCCGTGTCTGTGCAGGTCAATGCCTACTTATGGTAAGTAATGACAAGTTCGAGATGGCTTATGGTTGGTAACATGACGTTCTGGGTCCACTATGTCGTTCCGAGTGACGCGGCCGGCGACGGAATGCCGGCGCCGAGGGGAGACGAGATCCTCGGGTTCGCGGAGACGCTCGACGTCGACCCGGGGGACCGGACCATCGAGTTCGCCGTCGTGGCGGTCGGTGACGGTTACCAGATCGCCACGGACATCGACTGCACCGCACTGCTGCGCGCGCGGGCCGAGGAGGTCGCCGCCGTGCGGGCCGTGGACGCATGGCTGCTCGACTTCGCTGTCCGGGCCGTCCGGATCCACGAGCTGCTGCTGCACAGGTGGTACGAGGTCGCCTCGGAGTCGCACCGGTCGTCGGTCGAAGCGATGGAACGCTGGCTGACCTCGCTCGACCCGGCACGGGACTACTGGGCACCACTCCGCCGAACGGCGAGGGTTCCGGAGTGATGTCCAAGCTTGACGAGTTGGCCACGGCGCGGCGTCGATTTCCATGTGGTGACCGCGTTCGTGGCCGGGTCGCTGCCGTTCCCTTCGGGCCGGGTCGCACCGGGCTCTTCGTGGAGATGGGCGCCCATCCCGAGGGATTCGTCGATGTCCTGCACCTGCCTGAAGATCCGCGCCGGTGGCCTCCGGTCGGCCGGGAGGGCTTCTTCGAGGTCCTCTCGCATCGGCCGGGGCAGGTCCGTCTCTTCCCACTGGATGCCGGGATGCGCGCGCGGCACTATCACGCATCGAACTGGTCTGGTGAGCAGTGGGCTGCGATGACGGAGCGCTACCCGATTGGTTCGATGGTCACGGGCACCGTGACTGACGTCTTCCCGGGAGGCCGGGAGTATGCCGTCCGGTTCGTCGGCGGTGGTTCGTTCGTGGAATACGACGAGGTGCCACCCGCGATCGGCACCGTGGCCACCTATCTGGTCACGCGGCACCTGGAATGGACCCATCGGATCATGGTGCGACCCGCACCATGATCCGATAGGAATCCGCCCTTCGGAGTCGGCGGCCGTCCTCGGTCGGACCGTGGCGACCCTCCGGCGGCGTCAGGGCGGTGGCTCTCCGGCCGCCGCCAGCAGCCGCTGCCCGAGGGTCCGCGACGCCTGCCGGAGTTCGGGGCCGTTCAGGATCCGGTACGGCACCGGGATCGACGCGAGCTGTCCGGCGTACCAGATGGGGTTGCTGGTGCTGGCGACCAGGCGGGTGGTCCCGGCGTCGACCGGCTCGAGCAGCCCGATGGAACGGGGGAGCCACCGTGCCACGTCGTCGGCGGGTGCGTCGACGACGACCTCGACCTCGTACTCCCAGCCGGCGGCGAGGTGCTCCTCGAGAAGGGCGACCGGGTCGAGGTCGACTGGTGGGGTGAAGGTGTCGTCGAGCGGTTCGACCGCCCGGACCCGGTCGATCCGGTACGTCCGTACGGCGTGTGCGGGGTGGGTGCGGCACAGCAGGTACCAGCGGCCGTGGCGGACGACGACCGCCCACGGGTCGACCTCGACGACCCATTCCGAGCCGGCCTGCGAGCGGTAGTCGAGGCGGACCCGGCGCCGGTTCGAGCAGGCCTGCACGAGCGCGGTCGTGGCGCCGGGGTCGGGTCGGGCGGCGGCCCGGTCGGGGGCGGGGGCGGCGGTGCGGCGGACGGTCTCGACCTGGGCGGCCACCGGTTCCGGAAGGGCCCGCACGATCTTGCCGAGGGCGCTGCCGGCCGGATTGTCGGGATCGCTGGCGTGGTGGTGCCCGTCGAGTACGGCCATGACCAGGCCGACCGCTTCGGCGGCGCTGAACATCAGGGGCGGGAGCCGCAGGCCACGGCCCACCCGGTAGCCGCCGTACGGGCCGCGCACGGACTCGATCGGGATGCCGGCCTCGCGCAGGATTCCGACGTAGCGCCGGGCGGCCCGTTCGGAGACGCCGAGCTTGTCGGCGAGCCGGTCCGCGGTGATGCCCGGGCTGCTCTGGAGCAGTTCGAGGGCGAGTAGTGCGCGTGCGGTGGGACTCGCGTCGGATTTCACGACACCTCGGCAATCCGGAAGCAGAACGTCCGGAACCGAACCTAGCATGCCGGGTATGACCGAGAAGATCGTCCTGAACACCAGGATCCACGAGCCGTCGATGACCGCCGGCGAGGCCGAGATGCTCCTGTTCGCGCTGGAGCGGTCCCGGGCGCAGTTCGCCTGGAAGGTCGGTGGTCTGGACGCGGCCGGCCTGAACCGCCGGCACCCGCCAAGCGCGATGACCCTGGCCGGTCTGATCAAGCACCTCGCCCTCGTCGAGGACTACTACACCGCCCGGGACCTGACCGGGCAGCCGATGGGGGCGCCGTGGAACGCGGTCGACTGGGACGCCGATCCCGACTGGGTGTGGCGGTCGGCGGCCGACGACCCGCCCGAGGAGTTGTACGCGCTCTGGCAGGGTGCCGCGCAGCGGACGGATGCCGCGGTCGCCAAGGCGCTCGCCGACGGCGGGCCCGACCGGCCGACGAGGTTCGTCACCGCCTCCGGCGAGTCGCCGAACCTGCGGCGGCTCCTGGTCGACCTGCACGACGAGTACGCCCGTCACGTCGGCCACGCGGACCTGCTGCGTGAGGCCGTCGACGGCCTGGTGGGGGAGGACCCACCGCAGTCATGATGGCGGCTGTGCAGGATCCCGTACCGGCCGACCGGCTGACCGTCGTACCCGCCAACGAGGCGGCGTGGGACGACCTCGTCGCGATCTTCGGCAGCGCGGATGCCGGCCGGTGCCAGTGCCAGCGGTTCAAGGTCGCCGGCTGGATCTGGCGGGACTCGACGCTGGAGCAGCGGACCGCGATGCTACGGGCGCAGACCGGCTGCGGCGACCCGGCCGCGACGACCACCAGTGGCCTGGTCGGCTACGTCGACGGCGAGCCGGTCGGCTGGGTCGCCGTCGAGCCGCGTACGGCGTACCCGAAGCTGCGTACGTCCCGTATCCCGTGGAGCGGCCGGGCGGAGGACCGCGACGACCCCGACGTCTGGGCGGTGACCTGCTTCGTGGTCCGCAAGGGGTGGCGGGGGCGTGGGCTCACCTATCTCCTGGCCCGGGCGACGGTCGGCTTCGCCCGGGACTGTGGTGCCCGGGCCCTGGAGGCGTACCCGATGATCACCGAGCCGGGGCGGGAGATCACCTGGGGGGAGTTGCACGTGGGTGCCCGGCAGGTCTTCGAGGGTGCCGGGTTCGCCCAGGTCAGCCACCCGACCGTACGGCGGGTCGTGATGCGCATCGACTTTCCTCGCTAAATTTAGTTTTGAACCCCAACTAAATCGGGTAGCGGATGGAGACACTGACCGCAGAGGAGGTACGTCCATGCGTCTCATCCGCCTCGTCACGGCCGGCGTCGCCGCGCTGCTGCTGACCGCCGCGACGACCGTGCCGACCGGCACCCCCGCGCAGGCCGCCGTCTGGTCGTCCAGCGACCGCTGGGGCACCTGGAGCAGCGGCGGCTACACGCTCTACAACAACATCTGGGGATCCGGCCACGGCACCCAGACCATCTCGGCGAACTCGCCCGCCAACTGGTGGGTGCGCGCCGACCACCCGAACACCGGCGGCATCAAGTCCTACCCGAACGCCACCCGCCACATCGGACGGAAGGTCAGCGAGCTGGGGCCGGTCACCAGCAGCTTCGACGTCACCGTACCGACCAGCGGGGTCGCCTTCACCACCGCGTACGACATCTGGACCGCCGACCACGCCCACGAGATCATGCTGTGGATGAACAGGTACGGCCCGGTGGGACCGCTCGGCACCTTCGAGACCACCGCCACCGTCGGCGGGCACACCTGGGACATCTACCGCGGCTCCAACGGCCACAACCAGGTCTACTCGTTCGTCCGGACCGCCAACACCAGTGCCGGCACGGTCGACGTCACCGCGGTCGCGCAGTGGATCCGGACCCGGGGCTGGTTCGGCGAC
Organism: Polymorphospora sp. NPDC050346; assembly: GCF_040655695.1. Lineage (NCBI taxonomy): Bacteria > Bacillati > Actinomycetota > Actinomycetes > Micromonosporales > Micromonosporaceae > Polymorphospora > Polymorphospora sp. NPDC050346. The sequence continues at coordinate 4,516 of NZ_JBFAKM010000086.1, forward strand.
GTGACCATCGGCGACGTCCAACTCGGCTACGAGATCACCTCTGCCGCCGGGGGCCGGGACTTCGTGACCAACGCGTTCTCGGTCACCGGCTGACCGGACGATCCGGTGCCGGCGGCCCCTCGTGGCCCGCCGGCACCGTCGCCTGTCCACGGCCCGCCGGAACCCCGCCGGACGGCCCCGAAAATTTCTTGAAGATTTTGTTATGCGTGACCCGGTAACCCGTCTGTAACTCGAGGGGCGTCGCGCCGCGCCCCGTCCGGCCTGCCCGGACGATGGCGCGACCGTCCGTCGTACGTACTCCACAGCGGCTCCAGGACAAAGGAGAACCAGTCACGTGAGAACAGTCGATCCCAGACGACGAACAGCGGCGATCCTCGCCGCGACCGTCGTCACCACCCTCGTCGGCGGCGTGATCGCCGCCGTGTCCGCCCACGCCGCCACCCCGGCGGACAGTGGTGTCTACACGTTGGCCAGTGCGTCGAGTGGTAAGTGTGTGCAGGTCGCCGGTGCGGGGACCGGTAACGCGGCGTTGTTGACGCAGGTGGCGTGTGACGGTGCCGCCGCCCATCAGCGGTTCCGGGTCACCGCGCAGAACGGTGCGTTCGGTCTGGTGAACGTCAACAGTGGGCGTTGTATGGACGTGCCGTATTCGTCCAACACGTCTGGTGAGCAGTTGTGGCAGTGGACGTGTGGTGCGAGCGCGAACCAGACGTGGACGTTCACGGCGTCCACGGCGACCACCGACCGGTATCTGATCCGTAGTGCGTCCAGTGGTCTGTGTGTCAGCAACAGGGACGGTTCGACGGCGGGGAACAACCCGATCGTGCAGGAGCCGTGTGCGGACATCGCCCGGATGCAGTGGCGGTTCAACCCGGCCGGCGGCACGACCCCGCCACCGACCACCCCGCCACCGGCCGGCCGGCCGACGGTGGCCGCGGACGGCACCGGCACGTACCGCACCGTCCAGGCCGCCATCGACGCGGTGCCGACGAACAACACCCAGCGGGTCACCATCACCATCAAGGCGGGCACCTACCGCGAGGTCGTCCGGGTGCCCAGGAACAAGCCGCACATCACCCTGCAGGGGCTGGGCTCGTCGCCGTCGAACGTCGTGCTGGTCTACCACAACTCCGCCAACAGCCACGGCACCTCCGGCAGCGCGAGCATGTTCGTCGACGGCGCCAACTTCGTCGCCGAGAACCTGACGATCTCCAACGACTTCGACGAGAGCTCGACCAGCAGCGGCCACCAGGCCGTCGCCCTCAACCTCGGTGCCGACCGGGCGGTGCTGCGCAAGGTACGGCTCCTCGGCGACCAGGACACCTTCCTGGTCAACGACAGTGCGCGGGCGTACATGGTCGACTCGTACGTCGAGGGAACCGTCGACTTCATCTTCGGCGGCGGCACGATCGTCATCGACCGGTCGACGGTCCACGAGAAGCGGTCGACGGGTGGACCGATCACCGCCGCGAGCACGGCGGCCGGCAAGGCGTACGGCTTCCTGTTCTACCGCTCCACCATCACCGGTACGGCGAACAACGTGACCACGCTGGGCCGGCCCTGGCGGCCGGACGGCCAGGTCGTGTACCGGGAGTCGACGCTGGGCGCGACCATCAAGACGGCGCAGCCGTGGACCGACATGTCCGGCAACTCCTGGCGTGACGCCCGGTTCTTCGAGTACCGGAACACCGGCCCGGGCGCCGGCACGAACAGCAACCGTCCACAGTTGAGCGACTCGCAGGCGGCCAACCACACGCCGCAGCGCTACCTCGCCGGCTCCGACGGGTGGAACCCGCTGTGACCCTCGACAACCCCCCAGCAGTCAGGAAAGCGATGATGAAGCAGCTCCCTCTGCGGTCCAGGCTGGCCGCGCTCGGCGCGGTGCTGACGGTCGTGCCCGCCGCCGTCGTCGGCGTCGTCCTGTCGGCGTCGCCGTCCGCGGCCGCCGTCCCGGTCAACAGTGGTGTCTACACGTTGGCCAGTGCGTCGAGTGGTAAGTGTGTGCAGGTCGCCGGTGCGGGGACCGGTAACGCGGCGTTGCTGACCCAGGTGGCCTGTGACGGCGCTGCCGGGCACCAGCAGTTCCGGGTGAGCGCGCAGAACGGTGCCTTCGGTCTGATCAATGTCAACAGTGGCCGCTGTATGGACGTGCCGTACTCGTCCAACACGTCTGGTGAGCAACTGTGGCAGTGGACGTGTGGTGCGAGCGCGAACCAGACGTGGACGTTCACGGCGTCCACGGCGACCACCGACCGGTATCTGATCCGTAGTGCGTCCAGTGGTCTGTGTGTGAGTAACCGGGACGGTTCGACGGCGGGGAACAACCCGATCGTGCAGGAGCCGTGTGCGGACATCGCCCGGATGCAGTGGCGGTTCAACCCGGCCGGCGGCACGCCGCCGCCGACCACGCCGCCGCCGGGTGTTCCGTACTCGAACACCCCGGACGGGTTCGCCGGCGCGGCCGGCACCACCGGTGGTGCCGGTGGCGCGACCGTGACCGTGACCAACCAGGCCGACCTGGAACGGTACGCCTCGGCCAGCGAGCCGTACGTCATCCGGGTCAACGCCGCGATCACCGTCAAGCCCTACGG
>NZ_JBFAKM010000087.1:0-6464 GCF_040655695.1 Polymorphospora sp. NPDC050346
CCCGAACCCGGGGCTTCACACTCATCCGCACCCCGCGCTCAGCGCCAGGCACTTTTACTACGTTACCCGCTAGTTTCTACCGTGTCAACCCGATATTTCCGATCAACACCGCATCATCCAGCTTTGTCCCGGTCAGGTGCGCAACCCGTCATCGGTATCCCGATTCTGATTGCCCTGCCCGGACCAGTCCGGTTCGGCGATCTCTCGCCTCGGCCTGGCTGCCCGCTGTCCCGGCCCGTTTTGTCCGGTGTCCCGCTTGCAGAGAGAAAGTTACGCGCCCCGCCCACAGAACACAAATCAGCGTTCATCGCTACGTCGCTCGGCGGCGCCGCGATGCCATCCTGACGGCCGCGACTGCCGTTCGGCGCCGCTGCGTGCCACAGTGGCAGCCATGCCCGACACGCCGGTCGTTCTCGCCGAAGACGCACTGCTGGGGCTGCTGCTGCCCTTCTGGCAGATCCTCATCGGGATCTTCGTGCTCCTCGCCGTCGTCGTCTCCGTACGGCGGCTGGCCAGCCGTGGCCAGTCCAGGATGACGACCGCACTGCTCGTCACCGGCGGCGCCATCGTCGGGCTGGCCGTGCTCGGCGTCCTCCTGCAGGGCTGACCGCTCCCCCGGACCGGGGGCAGGCCACCCGGCCCGCCGGACAGCGGATCAGGACGGCGGATCAGAGGCGGCGGTTCGCCAGGCTGGGCAGCTCTTGCCGGATCCGGTGCAGCCGCTCGAGGTCGAGGTCGACCACCGTCACCCCGACGACGTCCGGCGCCTGGCCGAGCACCGTCCCCCACGGGTCGACGACCATGCTGCGGCCGAAACACGTACGGCCGGGGTCGTGGTCACCGATCTGGCCGGCGGCGACCACGAAGCACTGGTTCTCGATCGCCCGGGCCCGCAGCAGGATCTCCCAGTGGTCGCGCCCGGTGTGCAGCATGAACGCCGCGGGCACCACCAGGATCTCGGCGCCGGCGACCGCCAGCCGGCGGTAGAGCTCGGGGAACCTCAGGTCGTAGCAGATGGACAGGCCCACCGGGACGCCCTCGACGTCGACCACGACGGGTTCGGTGCCCGGCGCCACCCCGGCCGACTCCAGGTAGGAGACCCGCCCGGGGATCTCGACGTCGTACAGGTGGATCTTCCGGTAGGTGCCGGCGAGGCTGCCGGCCCGGTCGAAGACCAGCGACGTGTTGTACGTGTGCTCCGGGTCCGGGCCGGCCTCGTGGAAGGATCCGGCCAGCACCCACATCCCGAGTTCCCGGGCCGCGTCGGCGAAGAAGGCGCCGAACTCCCCGTCGACGGGCTGCGGTTCGGGCTGCTTCGCCGAGGGGCCGAGGTAGTCGACGTACTCGGGAAGCACGGCGAGGTCGGCACCGGCCGCGGCAGCCCGGCGCAGCAGGTCGTGGGCGGTCTTCAGGTTCTCCTGCGGCTCGTCACGGGCGTTGAGCTGGCACACGGCGACACGCATGCTGGCAGCCTACGGGCCGGGTGACGAGCCGGCCAGAGGCGACGACTCAGGCCGACTTTTCCTCACGCTGGTCGCGACGACCCCGCCGGCCGGTGAACTCACGCGGCACGATGGTCGGGTTGACGTTTTCCAGCACCACCTCACGGGTGATGACCACACGCGCGGCGTCGGGGTTGCTGGGCACCTCGTACATCACCGAGAGCAGCACCTCCTCCATGATCGCGCGGAGGCCGCGGGCCCCGGTGCCCCGCAGCATCGCCTGGTCGGCGATCGCTTCGAGGGCGGGCGCGTCGAACTCCAGTTCGACCCCGTCGAGCTCGAACAGGCGCTGGTACTGCCGCACGAGTGCGTTGCGCGGCTCGGTGAGGATGCGGACCAGCGCTTCGCGGTCGAGACTGCGGACGTTGGTGATCACGGGAAGCCGGCCGATGAATTCCGGGATCAGGCCGAACTTCAGCATGTCCTCGGGCATCACCTGGCTGAAGATGTCGTCGGTCGACCGCTCCGAGACGGCCCGCAGGCGGGCGCCGAAGCCGGTGCCACCCTGGCCGGTGCGGGACTCGATGATCCGGTCGAGGCCGGCGAACGCACCACCGACGATGAAGAGCACGTTGGTGGTGTCGATCTGGATGAACTCCTGGTGGGGGTGCTTGCGCCCGCCCTGTGGCGGCACGTTGGCGACCGTGCCCTCCAGGATCTTCAGCAGTGCCTGCTGGACGCCCTCGCCGGACACGTCGCGGGTGATCGACGGGTTCTCCGACTTGCGGGCGATCTTGTCGACCTCGTCGATGTAGATGATGCCCGTCTCGGCCCGCTTGATGTCGTAGTCGGCCGCCTGGATCAGCTTGAGCAGGATGTTCTCGACGTCCTCACCGACGTAGCCGGCCTCGGTGAGGGCCGTCGCGTCGGCTATGGCGAACGGGACGTTGAGCATCCGGGCCAGCGTCTGGGCCAGGTGTGTCTTGCCGCAGCCGGTCGGGCCGATCAGCATGATGTTGGACTTCGCCACCTCGACGGCGTCGTTGCCCGACCCCGGCGCCCCGGCGGCCTCCGCCTGGATGCGCTTGTAGTGGTTGTAGACCGCGACCGCGAGTGCCTTCTTCGCCTGGTCCTGGCCGACCACGTACGAGTCGAGGAACTGGCAGATCTCCATCGGCTTGGGAAGCTCTTCCCACTTCACCTCGCCGGTCTCGGCCAACTCCTCTTCGATGATCTCGTTACAGAGGTCGATGCACTCGTCGCAGATGTAGACCCCTGGGCCCGCGATGAGCTTCTTGACCTGCTTCTGCGACTTACCGCAGAAGGAGCACTTGAGTAGGTCGCCACCGTCACCGATCCGTGCCACCTACGTTCTCCCTGCGCTCATCGGCCGGTTCGCTCACCGGCCCTGGCCTGAGGACGGGGTGCCCCGTCGCTCCGATCGTCGTCGTCCCGGTCCTGCACGTCCGGCTCGATCATCCACGATCGCTGTCGATCGCAGTCATCAGCCCTGGTCGTTCATGCCGGTCTGTCGATCACGTCGGTCTGTGGTTCGCGTTGTTGCCCCGGCTTGCCGCCGTGGTGTTGCCGCGCTTCCCGATCGTTCCGCCGGTCGGGCCGGCCGAACGGTGCAGTCTCGACGTTACCCGCTGCCGGGGATTTCTCCGACCCCCGAAACGGGTGTGTCAGGGGCCGGCCGGCTTTCGCGGGCCGGCCGGCCCCTGACCCGGGTCGGATCAGCCCGCCGCGTTGGCGGCGAGCAGGCCCTTCTTGCGGCTGGTGAGGATGGTGTCGACGAGGCCGTACTCGCGCGCCTCCTCAGCCGTCATGATCTTGTCACGGTCGATGTCCTTGCGGACCTGGTCGAGCGGCCGGTCGCAGTGCCGCGACAGCATCTCCTCGAGCTGGGTACGCATCCGCAGGATCTCCCGGGCCTGGATCTCGATGTCCGAGCCCTGACCGTAGCCGCCCTCGGTGGCCGGCTGGTGGATGATGATCCGCGAGTGGGGCAGCGCCATCCGCTTGCCCGGGGTGCCGGCCGCGAGCAGCACCGCCGCCGCGCTGGCCGCCTGCCCGAGGCACACGGTGAGGATGTCCGGACGGACGTACTGCATGGTGTCGTAGATCGCCGTCATGGCGGTGAACGAGCCACCGGGCGAGTTGATGTACATGGTGATGTCGCGGTCGGGGTCGGTGCCCTCGAGGGTCAGCAACTGCGCCATCACGTCGTTGGCCGACGCGTCGTCCACCTGGACCCCGAGGAAGATGATCCGGTCCTCGAACAGCTTGTTGTACGGGTTGGACTCCTTGATCCCGTACGAGGTCTTCTCGACGAAGGACGGGAGGACGTAGCGGTTGTGCACCGCGGCGAGCTGCGGCGGCAGGGTCAGGTCGCTCATGGTCGCCTTCCTCAGTTGCGGGTGCCGGCGCCGGTCGGGACCTGCGTCGCTCCGGTGATCACTTGGTCGATGAAGCCGTAGTCGCGTGCCTCGGCGGCCGTGAACCAGCGGTCACGGTCGGAGTCGGCCTCGATCTGGGCCGGGTCCTGACCGGTGTGGTGGGCGACCCGCTCCTGGAACATCCGCTTCGTGTACAGCATCTGCTCGGCCTGGATGGCGATGTCGGACGCGGTGCCCCCCATGCCGCCGGACGGCTGGTGCATCATGATCCGCGCGTGCGGCAGGGCGTAGCGCTTGCCCTTGGTGCCGGCGCAGAGCAGCAGCTGCCCCATCGACGCCGCCATGCCCATCGCGATGGTCGCCACGTCGTTCGTGACGTACTGCATGGTGTCGTAGATCGCCATGCCGGAGTAGACCGAGCCGCCGGGCGAGTTGATGTAGAGGTTGATGTCGCTCTCCGGGTCTTCGGCGGCGAGCAGGAGCAGCTGCGCGCAGATCCGGTTGGCGACCTGGTCGGTCACCTCGCTGCCCAGGAAGATGATCCGTTCCTTGAGCAACCGGTTGTAAACCGTGTCGTCGAGGTTGCCACTGAGGGAGTCCCCACCACGGGCGACGATCGCCCGCGACGGCACCGCTGGGATGTGCAGTTCGGTCATGGCAGCCCTTCGCTCTCCGTGCGTCTTACGCCCGACACTAACCGCTGCCGGGGGTCGCAGCTTCCTTCCGCGCACAGTGTTCGCTCTCAGCGCAGTGGGCCGGAGCCGGCCCGCAGAAAGGGATTCGGCCGCCGTACGTCCGAGGACGTGCGACGGCCGCCCGTCGAACGACTCAGTGGTCGTGGTTGTGCTCGCTGGCAGCCCGCAGCTCGTCGATGCTCAGCGCGTTGCCCGCGGTGTCGGTGATCTTCACCCGCTCCAGGACGGCGGTCAGCGCCTTGCCCCGCCGTACGTCGCCGAAGACGGCGCCGGCCGTGCCGGACCGGACGAGCTGGTCGTAGTACTGCTGGGGGGCGACGCCGGCCCGCTGCGCGCGGTGCACGATCTCGTGGCCGAACTCGTCGTCGCTGACCTGCACGTCCTCGGCGTCGGCGAGCGTGTCGAGCAGGAGCTGGATCTTGACGCCCTCGGTCGCGGCGGCGTTGAGCTCCTCGTCGACCTGCTCCTCGGTCTTCTCCTCCGACGTGAGGTAGTCCTCCATCGAGGCACCGATCCGCTCGAGTTGGTCGATCATGGCCTGCTTGCGGTGCTCGACCTCGTCGCGGACCACGCCCTCCGGCGCCGGCACGTCGGCGGCGGCCACGATCTGCTCCAGCGCCTTGTCCCGCGCGGCGTAGATCTGCTCGACCTTCTTGACCCGGGTGACCCGCTCGCTCAGGTCGCCGCGCAGCTCCTCCAGCGTGTCGAACTCGCTGGCGAGCTGGGCGAACTCGTCGTCGAGCGGCGGAAGCTGCTTCTCCTTGACCGTGCGGACGGTCACCGCCACGTCGGCGTCACGGCCGGCGAAGTCGCCACCGACGAGCTGGGTGACGAAGGTCGCCTCGTCACCGGCCGACATGCCGACCAGCACCTCGTCCAGGCCGGGCAGGAGCTGCTTGCTACCCACCTCGTGGGAGATGTTGCTGGCGGAACCGCCGGGCACCTCGACACCGTCGACGGTCGCCGCGAGGTCGATCTGGACGTAGTCGCCGTCGGCGGCCGCCCGCTCGACCGTCTTCAGCGTCGCGAACCGCTCCCGCAGCCCGTTGAGCTGCTCGTCGATCTCGTTCTCGCCGACCTGGAGTTCGTCGACGGTGACCTCGATGCCGGCCAGGTCGGGAATGGCGATCTCGGGCCGGACGTCGACCTCGGCGGTGAACTTCAGCGGCTCGCCGTCGGTGAACTCGGTGATCTCCACCTCGGGGCGGCCGAGCGTCTTGACGTCGTGCTCGCGCACGGCCGCGAGGATGTTCTCCGGGATCGCCTCCTGGACGGCCTCGTTGAGCACCGTGCCGCGGCCCACCCGCTGGTCGATGACGGCGGACGGCACCTTGCCCCGGCGGAAGCCCGGGATGTTGACCTGCTGGCCGATCTCCCGGTACGCCTTCCTGAGGCTCGGCTCGAGCTCGACGAACGGCACCTCGATGGCGAGCCGGACGCGCGTCGGGCTCAGAGTCTCGACGGTGCTCTTCACAGGCGTACTCCTTGACGGATCTCAGTCTTGGTCTGGGCGTGATTCAGCCCATCGAGTGTAGGCGAGCCGATCGGCCGGCCCGGCGGGCACCCGACACCGCTGGTGGATCACAGTCGGGGTGGCGGGATTTGAACCCACGGCCCCTCGCTCCCAAAGCGAGTGCGCTACCAAGCTGCGCCACACCCCGTGGCGGAGAGAAGTGTATGACGTCGGCGGTCGGGCGCGCCGCCTGGTATCCGTCTCCGGGCGGGCCGGGGCCGGGAACGCACTGGGAACCGGGTTGCCGGACCCGCTATGCTGTGGCCGTACCTCGGGTGATCGAGGTGCATGCGGGCGTAGCTCAATGGTAGAGCCTCAGTCTTCCAAACTGATTACGCGAGTTCGATTCTCGTCGCCCGCTCCATACCGCTCCGGCCCAGGCCAAGGGCCATATCCCCTGATCCCGGGCCGGGCA
>NZ_JBFAKM010000088.1:0-6239 GCF_040655695.1 Polymorphospora sp. NPDC050346
CCAGCCGTCGAGCCGCAGCGCCATCGGCATGTGGTACGCCGGACCGACCCCGCCGAGGCGTTCGAGGAACCACAACCGCTGCTGCGCGAACGACAGTTCCAACGCACCGCCACGGTCGACCGGACGGACCGGTGGCAGCACGTCGCGACCGTCCGGCGTCATCCGCTCCACGAAGGCGGCCAGCACCGGGGCCGCGAACAGCGCCGCCGGGGAAACCTCCCGCCCCAACGCCTGCCGGATCTTCGACACCAGCCGCATGGCGAGCAGCGAGTGGCCGCCCAGCGCGAAGAAGTCGTCGTACCGGCCGACCCGCTCGATGCCCAGCACGTCGGACCAGACCGCGGCGACCACCGTCTCCAGCAGGCCGACCGGCTCGACGTACCCACGCTGGCCGAACGCCTCCCCGTCCGGTGCCGGCAGCGCCGCCCGGTCGACCTTGCCGTTCGGCGTCAGCGGCCACGCCACCAGCCGGACGAACGCCGCCGGCACCATGTAGTCCGGCAACTCGGCCGCCAGCCGGTCGCGCAGCACCTTGGCGCTCGGCGGCTGCCCGCCGCCGCTCACGTGGTAGGCGATGAGCCGCTGGTGGCCGCTGCTGTCCGGGCGGGCGACGACGACCGCCTCCCGTACGCCCGGACAGCCGGCCAACCGCGCCTCGATCTCGCCGAGTTCGACCCGGAAGCCACGGACCTTGACCTGGAAGTCGTCGCGGCCGAGGAACTCCAACTGCCCGTCCGGCAGCCGGCGGCCCAGGTCGCCGGTGCGGTAGAGCCGGTCACCGGGCACGAACGGGCTGGCGCCGAAGCGCCGCGCGGTCAGGTCGGGCCGGTTCAGGTAGCCCCGCGCCACCCCCGCGCCACCGATGTGGATCTCGCCGACCACCCCGGCCGGCACCGGCTGGCCGGCCGCGTCCAGGAGATAGACCCGTACGTTCGGCAGCGGCCGGCCGATCGGCAGGCAGGTCAGCGCGGCGACGTCGGCCACGTCGGCCGGAAGCGGGTAGCAGGTGCTGTCGACGGCCGCCTCGGTCACCCCGTACGCGTTGACGATCCGCACCCGCGGCCCGCACAACGCCCGGAGCTGTACGGCGTTCGCCGTCGTCCACGCGTCCGAGCCGCAGACCACCGTCTCCAGGCCGGCGAGGCTGCCGCCGACACTGTCCAGATAGCCCATCAGCGGGTTGAGTACCGCCGGCACGAAGTCGGCGAAGTCCACGTCGTGCCGGCGCAGCAGGGCGTACAGGCCGGGACTGTCCAGCAGCAGCGGGCGCGGGCAGAGCACCAGCCGGCCACCGAAGCCCAGGGCACGCACCACGTCGGCGGTGAACACGTCGAAGGAGAAGCTGGCCATCTGCAGGTGCACCAGGCCGGGACGCAGGTCGAATAGCCGTTCCCAGGCGGCGGCGACGGCCACCAGCTGACCGTGCTCCACCATGACCCCGTTGGCGGCGCCGGACGTGCCCGAGGTGTAGATGACGTACGCCAGGTGGTGTGCCGCCAGGCCGTCGACGACCGGGACGGTCACCGGCAGGTCCGCCCAGCCGGCCGCGTCGGCGTCGAGGTCGACGACCGGGGTGTCCACACCGGACAGCGCGGCGGCCAGCCGGTCGCGGGCCGGGCCGTGGGTCAACGCCACGACCGGCGTGGCGTCCCGCAGCATGTGGGTCAGCCGCTCGACCGGGTACGCCGGGTCCAGCGGAAGGTAGGCGCCGCCCGCCTTGAGCACCGCCAGCAGTGCGACCACCGTGTCGAGCGAGCGTTCGAGACAGATCGCCACCAGCCGGTCCGGCCCGACCCCGCAGTCACGCAGGTGGTGCGCCAACCGGTTGGCGCGCGCGTCCAGTTCGCCGTACGTCAGCTCGTGGTCGTCGAGGACCAGGGCGACCGCGTCCGGGTCCCGCGCCGCCTGCGCCTCGAAGAGATGGTGCGGGAGCCGTTGCGGCGGATACGGCACCGCCGTCTCGTTGCCGTCGGCGAGCAGCCGGTTCCGTTCGGCGGGCGGCAGCACGTCGAGCCGGCCCACCGCCGCGTCGGGCGCCCTTTCCAGCGTCTCGACCAGGGTCTCCAGCGCCCGTTCGACCATGGCGCAGACCCGGTCGGCGGCGACCTCGGCGGTGGCGGCGACCGTCAGGATGAAGTCGTCACCGAGGTCGTCGACGTCGAGCGCCAGCGGGTAGTTGCCGCGCTCCTCGGCGGCCAGGTAGGTGAAGATGTCGGCGCCGGCCGCCGGCGTGGTGTCCGGTTTCGCCAGCACCTCCGCGTGCCGGTAGTTGAGCAGGGCGGTGAACAGCGGAGCCGGCGGCGCGACCCCGCTGCACGACTGCGCGAGCGCCAGCGGCGCGTGCTCGTGCCGGATCAGTTCGGTCAGTGCCCCGTGGGTACGCAGCACGCAGTCCGCGGCGCCGGTGTCGGCGAGCGTCACCCGCAGCGGAAGCGTGTTGATGAACGGGCCGAGCACCCGGTCGCTGCCGGCGCCGCCCTGCATCCGGCCGAACAGCACGGTGCCGAACACCACGTCCTGCCGGCCGCTGGCCCGGGCCAGCACCTGCCCCCAGGCGACGTGGAAGAGGCTGGTCACGCTGACCTGCAGGGCCTGGGCCCGGGCCCGCAACCGCACCGCCAGCTCCGCGTCGACGCGTACCCGGGCGTCGTGCATGGTGCGGCCGTCGCCGTGGATGTCCAGCAGGCCGAACGGCGCGGTCGGGGCGTCGACGGTGCCGAGCATCCCGCGGAAGAAGCTCTCCTGCTCGATCCGGTCCACCCCGCGCCGGATCCGGGCCACGAAGTCGCGGAACGGCAGCGGCGCCGGCAACCGGTCGCCCAGCCCGGCCAGGTGCGCCCGGATCTCGGCGTTGAGCTGCTTGAGCGAGGTGTTGTCGTCGATGATGTGGTGGATCAGTTCGAGCGCCAGCCACCTGCCGTCGCGCGGATCGCGGGCGATCAGCAGCCGCACCAGCGGCGCCTCGTGCAGCGACAGCCGGCCGTACCGCCGGTCGAAGTGCTCGCGCAGCTCCCGGCCCGGGTCGTCGCCCGCCGGGTCGAGTTCGATCTCCTCCACCGGCAGGGTCACCCGGCGCCACACCACCTGCACCGGCTCGTTGATCCCCTGCCACACCACCGCCGTACGCAGGATGTCGTGCCGGGCGACCACGGCCTCCAGCGCGGCCCGGTAACGGTCCAGCCGCTCCCGGTCGGCGAAGGCGATGAGGCTGGTGACCAGGTACGGGTCGCTGTCGCGGGCCATCAGGTGGTGGAACAGGATCCCTTCCTGCATCGGGGCCAGCGGATACACGTCCTGCACGTTCGGCGCCCCGCCGGGCACCGTGGCCACGATCGTGTCGATCTCCGACTGGGTCAGGTCGACCAGCGGCAGCAGGTCCGGCGTGATCCGGGCACAGCCGTCCGGGATCAGGTTGGGCGGCACCTCGACCTGGCCCGGCCCGGCCCCGACGGCGGCGGCCAGGTCGGTCAGGACCGGCGCCCCGAAGAGCACCCGTACGTCGGCGTCCATGCCCTGCCGGCGCATCCGCTCCAGCACCCGCAGCGCCAGCAGCGAGTGCCCGCCCAGCGCGAAGAAGTTGTCGTGCCGGCCGACCCGTTCGATGCCCAGCACCTCGGCCCAGATCCCGGCCAGCGCGATCTCCGTCGGGCCGACCGGCTCGGCGTAGTCGCGGGAGGCGAACGCCAGCCCGTCGGGTGCGGGCAGCGCCTTGCGGTCGAGCTTGCCGTTGGCGGTCAGCGGCCACTCGGCGATCCGCACGTACGCGGCCGGGACCATGTGTTCCGGCAGGACCCCGGACAGCCGGGTACGCAGCGCGTCGGCGGTCAGCTTGCGTACCGAGGCGGTGTAGTAGCCGACCAGCCGCGTCTCGCCCGTCGCGTCCGTCGTGGCCAGCACCACCGCCTCGCGTACGCCCGGAGTGGCGGCGAGCTGTGACTCGATCTCGCCCAGCTCGATCCGGAAGCCACGGATCTTCACCTGGAAGTCGTTGCGGCCGATGTATTCCAGGCTGCCGTCGGCCCGGTGCCGGACCAGGTCACCGGTCTTGTAGAGCCGGTCGCCGGCCTCGAACGGGCTGTCGAGGAAGCGTTCCGCGGTCAGCTCGGGGCGGTTGAGGTAGCCGCGCGCGACCCCCGCCCCGCCGACGTGCAGTTCGCCGACGACGCCGTGCGGCACCGGCTCGAGCCGCTCGTCGAGCACGTAGAGCCGCAGGTCGCCGATGGGGCCGCCGATCGGGCTGACCCCCGGCCGGTCGGCGTCGGCCGCCGTCAGCGGCCGGTACGTCACGTGCACCGTGGTCTCGGTGATGCCGTACATGTTGACCAGTTCGGCGCGCCCGTTGCGGGGGTCGGCGTACCACGGCCGCAGCATCGTCGGGTCCAGCGCCTCGCCGCCGAAGACCACCGTACGCAGCGCGTGCGACCGGCCCGTCTCGGCCTGTGCCGCGATCAGGCTGCGGAACGCGCTCGGGGTCTGGTTGAGGACGGTGACGCCCTCGTCGCAGAGCAGCCGGTAGAAGTCGGCGGGCGAGCGGCTGGTCAGCCGGGGGACGACCACCAGCCGGCCGCCGTGCAGCAGCGCACCCCAGATCTCCCAGACGGAGAAGTCGAACGCGAAGGAGTGGAAGAGGCTCCACACGTCGGACGGGCCGAAGCCGAACCAGTGCGCGGTGGCCGAGAACAGCCGTACGACGTTGGCGTGTTCGACCATGACGCCCTTGGGCTGGCCGGTCGAGCCGGAGGTGTAGATGACGTACGCGAGGTTGCCCGGGGTGAGGTCGACGGCCGGGTCGGTCCACGGGCGGTCCGCCCAGGCGGCGGGGTCGTCGAGGTCGATCACCGGCGCGGACGTCACGCCGTCGAGCACGGTCCGGGTCGCCGCGTGGGCGAGGACGACCGCCGGCGCGCTGTCGCCCAGCACGTATGCCAGCCGGTCGGCGGGATAGCCGGGGTCGAGGGGCACGTACGCGCCGCCGGCCTTGAGGACGGCCAGCAGGCCGACGATCATCTCGGTCGAGCGTTCCACGCAGATCGCCACCGGCTGGTCCGGACCGACGCCGTGGGCGCGCAGGTGGTGGGCGAGCTGGTTGGCGCGGCTGTTCAGCTCGCCGTAGCTCAGCGATCCGCCCTCGAACGACACCGCCACCGCGTCGGGGGTGGCGGCGGCCTGCTCCTCGAACAGCGCGTGGACCGTCCGACCGGCCGGATAGGCGGTCGCGTCGGCGTACGCGGCGAGCAGTTGGTGGCGCTCGTCCGGGTCGAGCAGGGTCAGCTCGGCCACCGGGCGTTCGGGTTGGTCGGCCATCTGGGTCAGGACCCGGTGCAGGTAGCGGGTGTATCGGCGGGCGGTGTCGGTGTCGAACAGCGCGGTGGCGTATTCGAGGCTGCCGGTGATCCGGCCGTCCTCTTCGGCCAGCGACAGCGTGAGGTCGAACTTGGCGCCGGCCCAGGGGGAGTGCAGGGTGGTGACCTCGATGCCGGCCAGGTCGAGGTCGTCCTCCTCGTTGTTCTGCCAGGCGAACATCACCTGGAACAGCGGTGTGTAGGCCAGGCTGCGGGTGGGGTTGGCGAGTTCGACGACCTGTTCGAAGGGGAGGTCCTGGTGTTCGAGGGTGGTCAGCGAGAGGTCGCGGACGCGGTCGAGGAGTTCGGTGACGGTCGGGTTGCCGGTGAGGTCGACGCGTAGGGCGAGGGTGTTGACGAAGAAGCCGATGAGGTCTTCGAGTTCGGCGCGGCGTCGGTTGGCGGTCGGAGTACCGATGACCAGGTCGGTCTGGCCGGAGAGTCGGGAGAGCACGATCGCCCAGCCGGTCAGCAGGGTCATGAACAGGGTGCCGCCGTGGCGGGCGCCGAGTTCGTCGAGCCGGTTGGTGAGTCCGGCGTCGAGTTCGACCGTGACCTGCGCCCCGGCGTGGTCCTGTTCGGCCGGCCGGGGGCGGTCGGTGGGGAGTTCGAGCAGGGCCGGCGCGTCGGCGAGGGTCTGTCGCCAGTAGGTCTCCTGTCGGGCGAGTACGCCGTCGGCGAGCCACTGTCGCTGCCAGGCGGCGTAGTCGGCGTACTGGATCGGCAGTGGCGGCAGCGGGTCGGGCTCGTTGTCGTGGAAGGCGGCGTAGAGGGTGCCGAGCTCGTTGGTGAGCACGCCCTGCGACCAGCCGTCGGAGACGATGTGGTGCATCGTCAGCAGCAGCACGTGCCGGTCGGGGGCGAGCACGACCAGCCGGCCCCGGATCAGCGGCCCGG
>NZ_JBFAKM010000089.1:0-4385 GCF_040655695.1 Polymorphospora sp. NPDC050346
AAGGCCGTCGCGGCGGAGTACCTTCACGAGTTGACCGATGGTCTGAGTGCGTTCGTGTTGTTCTCCTCGGCGTCGGGGGTGTTCGGTTCGGCGGGGCAGGCGAACTATGCGGCCGCGAACGCCTATCTGGATGCGCTGGCTCGTCGGCGGCGTGCGCAGGGCCTGGCGGCACAATCACTCGCCTGGGGATTCTGGGACAACGAAAGCGCGATGACCGGATCCGCGGACCGCGAGCGCCTGGAACGGTCCCGAGTGCTGCCGATCGGTAACGAGCTCGGGCTGCGGCTGTTCGACGCCGCGCTCCGGGCGGATGCTCCCGCGGTGGTGCCGGTGCGGTTGCGGCTGACCGGCTCCACAGCGGCACCGCCGTTGTTGTCGCGGCTGGTCACGGCGACCCGGCTCACGGCGGCTGCGGTCAATCGGGACACGGCGTCGGCGCACCGCCTCACCGGCCTCGACATGGACCGCCGCCGAGCGGAGATCCTGCGGCTGGTGTGCGGACAGGCGACCGCGGTGCTTGGCTTCCGCGACGAGGACCGGATCGAGCCCGGTTCGGCCTTCCGGGAGATGGGATTCGATTCGCTGACCGCGGTCGACCTTCGCAACCGCCTGGCGGCGCGGTTGGACGTGCGGCTGCCGGCAACACTGGTCTTCGACTATCCGTCGCCCGTGGCGCTGGCCGGCCACCTCGACGAGCTGATGTTCGGGTCGCCGCAATCCGTGGCCGCGCCGGTGACGGCGACCGCGACGCGGGACGACCCGATCGTGGTCGTCGAGATGGCGTGCCGGTTCCCCGGTGGCGTGTCCTCGTCGGAGGACCTGTGGCAGATGCTCACGGACGGCGCCGATGCGATCGGCGGCCTGCCCACCGACCGGGGCTGGGACCTGGCGTCGCTCTACGACCCGGCGGGGGAGAAGCCGGGAACCGCCTACACCCGGCACGGTGGGTTCCTCGCGGATGCTGCGGATTTCGATGCTGATCTGTTCGGGATTTCGCCGCGTGAGGCGTTGGCGATGGATCCGCAGCAGCGGTTGTTGCTGGAGGTGTCGTGGGAGTTGTTGGAGCGGGCCGGTGTTGATCCGTTGTCGTTGCGGGGGAGTCGGACCGGTGTGTTCGCGGGGTTGATGTATCACGATTACGGGTCGCGGGTGCGGTCGGTTCCGGCGGAGTTGGAGGGTTATTTCACCAACGGGAATGCGGGGAGTGTGGCGTCGGGGCGGGTGGCGTACACGTTCGGGTTCGAGGGTCCGGCGGTGACGGTGGATACGGCGTGTTCGTCGTCGTTGGTGGCGTTGCATCTGGCGGTGCAGGCGTTGCGGTCGGGTGAATGCGACCTCGCGCTCGCCGGCGGCGTATCGGTAATGGCAACGCCGAGTGTGCTGGTGGAGTTCTCCCGGCAGCGTGGGCTCGCCGCCGACGGCCGGTGCAAGTCCTTCGCGGCGGCGGCCGACGGTACGGGTTTCTCCGAGGGTGTCGGTCTGGTGCTGGTGGAGCGGTTGTCGGATGCCCGGCGTAACGGACATCGGGTGCTGGCGGTGGTGCGTGGCTCCGCGGTGAACCAGGACGGAGCCTCGAACGGGTTGACCGCGCCGAACGGGCCCTCACAGCAGCGGGTGATCCGCCAGGCGCTGGCCTCGGCCGGGTTGTCGACCGCCGATGTGGATGTGGTGGAGGCGCATGGGACGGGGACGCGGTTGGGTGATCCGATCGAGGCGCAGGCAGTGCTGGCGACTTACGGACAGGATCGGGAGCAGCCTTTGCTGCTGGGGTCGGTCAAGTCGAATCTGGGACACACTCAGGCCGCTGCCGGTGTCGCCGGTCTGATCAAGATGGTGTTGGCGATCCGCCATGGTGTGGTGCCGCGGTCGTTGCACGTCGATGCGCCGTCGCCGCAGGTGGATTGGTCGGCGGGTGCGGTCGAGTTGGCGACGGCGTCCAGCGCGTGGCCGGAGACTGGGCGTCCGCGTCGGGCGGGTGTGTCGTCGTTCGGGGTGAGTGGCACCAACGCGCACGTCGTTTTGGAGCAGGCTCCGGAGGCTGTGGAGACGCCGGCCGTCGGGGTCGAGCCGGCGCCGGCGGTGTGGACCGTGTCGGCGCGTTCGGCGGCCGCGCTCCGGGCGCAGATTGATCGGTTGGCCGCGTACGTCGAGGGGCGGCCGGAGGTGTCGGCGCATGCGGTGGCGGCCGGTCTTGCGCGGCGGGCGTTGTTGCCGTATCGGGCGGTCGCGGTGGGTGGTTCGTTGGATGACTTGCAGGTGCCTGCGGTGCCGGCGACGCCGGGTGGTGTGGTGTGGGTGTTTGCTGGTCAGGGTTGGCAGTGGGAGGGGATGGCTGGCCGGTTGTTGGTGGAGTCGCGGGTGTTCGCGGAGGCGATGGCCGAGTGTGATCAGGCGCTCCAACGATGGACGGGTCGTTCGGTGTTTGAGGCGGTCGATGGTGATGTGCGGGTTGTGCAGCCGTTGATGTGGGCGGTGATGGTGTCTTTGGCTCGGGTGTGGCAGTGGTTGGGGGTGCGTCCGGCGGCGGTGATCGGCCATTCTCAGGGTGAGGTGGCGGCCGCGGTGGTGGCGGGGGCGTTGTCGCTGGAGGAGGGTGCTCGGGTGGTGGCGGTGCGGGCGGGGGTGATCGCGGAGTTGTTGTCGGGTCGGGGTGGGATGTTGTCGGTGGCGTTGCCCGCTGATGAGGTTCGGGCCCGGGTGGCTGAGATTCCGGGTGTTGGTGTGGCGGCGGTCAATGGTCCGGGTTTGTGTGTGGTGTCGGGTGACCGGGCGGCGTTGGAGTCGGTCGACTGGGGTCGGGCGCGCACCCGTTGGGTGGATGTCGATTATGCGTCCCATTCCGAGCAGGTCGAAGCTGCCGAGCACATCCTCAAAGCGCGGCTGGGCGTGGTGGAGTTCCAGGCTGCTGATGTGCCCTGGTATTCGACGGTGACCGGGGAGTTGGTCGATCCGGCCGGGTTGGATGCCGGCTATTGGTATACGAATCTGCGGGCTGAGGTTCGTTTCGAGGCTGCGGTGCGTTCGGCGGCGGGTGATGGGTTGCGTCGGTTTGTTGAGGTGTCGGCGCATCCGGTGTTGTTGCCGGGGATTGTGGAGACGGTTGATGACTGCGTGGTGACCGGCACGCTGAAGCGGGACGGTGGCGGGTTGTCTGATGTGCTTCGTGCTGCGGCGGTGTTGCATACGGCTGGGGTTTCGGTGGATTGGGCGCCGGTTGTGCCGGCTGTGGCTCCTGCTGATCTGCCGACGTATGCGTTTCAGCGGCAGCGGTTCTGGCTTGATCCCGCTGGTGACGGGCGTTCGGTGTTGCGGCTGGCGGACGGGGGTGTGGTCGTCACCACCAAGGTCTCGACGGCGCTGGAGCCGTGGCTGGCTGATCACGCGGTCCACGGCATGGTGCTGGTGCCGGGGACGCAGTTCGTGGACTGGGCGATCCACGCCGGTGACCTGGTCGGCGCACCCGTTTTGCGGGAACTGACCGTGCAGGCTCCGCTCGTGCTCGACGGGGCCGTCGAGGTGCAGATCACGGTGAACGCCGAGCGGCAACTCGGCATCTACTCACGTACCGGCGAGGACGAGCCCTGGACCTGCCACGCCACCGGCGTCCTGGGTGATGCCACTCCGGACGTGTCACTGAGTGCGGAGAAGACCTGGCCGCCGGCTGGTGCGACGCCGCTGTCGGTGGAGGATCTGTACGAGGGTCTGGCTGCTGTGGGTTTGCAGTACGGCCCGGTGTTCCGGGGAGTGCGGGCGGCGTGGCGTGATGGTGCGGAGTTCGTCGCCGAGGTCGCCTTGGATGATGCGGGCCGTGCGCAGGTGGACCGCTTCGGGGTGCATCCCGCGCTGCTGGACGCCGCGCTGCACCTCGCGGCGCTGGAGAAGCCCGGCGGTCCGGCGGAGCCGCTGCTGCCGTTCGCGTGGCAGGACGTCGCCGTGCATGCCGCGGGCGCGACAGAGGCACGAGTGCGGATGCGCGTCGACGGTGACAACCTGTCGTTGACCCTGACCGACACGGACGGGGCGCCGGTGGCGACGGTGGGGTCGCTTGTGCTGCGGGCGTTGCCGGACCGGCTGCCGGTCAAGGCGGTTCGGGATCTTTACACCGTCGACTGGGTCGAGGCCGGCCATGTCGGCGAGGCGGAGGCCGACATCGCGGTGTGGGACTGCGCCGGTGCCGGCCTGGCCGACACTCTGGCCGGTGTGCGGCAGCGTTTGGCCGCCGACGATCGGCGCTGGCTGGTCCTGGTCCCCGACAGCCAGAACCGCCCAGAGCACGCGGCGGTGTGGGGCTTGTTGGCGTCGGCGCAGTCCGAGCATCCGGGCCGTCTCGTGTTGGTGGACGCGGCCGACCTGGCGGTGGCGCGGGCGGCGGTGGTGGTGTGTGA
>NZ_JBFAKM010000090.1:0-4262 GCF_040655695.1 Polymorphospora sp. NPDC050346
CGGAGATCATGGCTGCAGACCCTGATCTCCGCCACCAATCCAACAAGTTGGAGACCTCTCTGACGCCAACGCCTTGACACAGAGAGGTGCCGTTCGCGAGACAGTCCCCACGACGGGCCGGGGGCCGGGCGCCGTGCCTGAGGAGAAGCTCTATCTGCTCAGTAGGTTCCGCCGAAGAAGGGCCTGGCGCTGTGCCTCGGCCTGTTGCGCAGAGGATGGTGGGACGGGCTCGGGTCGGCGCGGGGCACGGAGCGCGTTGAGTCGAAGCCCGTAACCGCATCGCGAGGTGGCCTTGATGACCAGTGGCGCGGCCGGAGGTGCGGGCCAGGCGAGGAAGTGGAACCGTTCACCTGACTGGTCGATCACCTGATCGTAGTGACGGTCCCGGCCGCTTGCGTGAATGCGTACGCGATAGTGGCCAGGACCGTATGGGCTTAGGCCGGGAAGCAGCGGGCGGGGGTCGGAGGGGCCGTAGGTGAGTTGCTCGACGGATAGCGATGCGTTGGGGACGTAGAGGCTGATCTCTGCGACGTCGTCCCAGGAGTCAATGTCCGCCCATTGCTCGGCGGTATCCAGTCCGACCGGATGTTCGAGTGCCTGGGCGGTGACGGCGACGTAACCCCGGTCGATGCCCGCGTGGATCAGTGCGGCTGACTCCATGACGCCGGCCAGCCCTGTGGAGTAATCCATCGTCTCCAGGGGCGTACTGGCCTCGCGGTCAGCCAGGAAGAAGCCGTGGTCTTGGACGTAGATGCTCGCCGGGTCGGTCACCATGTCGCCAATCCTGCCTCATCCGTCGCTATCGCAAGCGGCGTCGCGGGATGCCGCTGGTTCCGGCACCCGCGACGCCGTGGCTATCGCGTTCTGCGGCGTCAGCTGCCAATTCCTACGCGGTAGGGGTCACCGCCGAGGACTCTGTAGTCGTAGTAGAAGGCGGCCATGAGGGCGCCCTGGGCGCTGTTTTCGGTTGCGGTGATCATGCAGGCGCTCACGCCCGTCGGCCCGGTAACGCCTGTCGGGGCGTTGATGTTGCATCCGGTGAAGGTGCGCCGGGTGCCGCCGAACGCGAGGCCCTGGTAGGTCGTTGCCAGCGGATACTCGTCACAGTTCTTGCCCGCGATGCTCGGCGCGTCACCGCAGGCAAGGTTCCGGTTCTGGTTGATGTCGGCGTCGTTGACGTTGCGGTTGAGTGGGTCGGAGAGGGTGCCGCCGGGAAGCCCGGAGTTCTGTGCGAGGTCGACGTGGGTTGCCAGGGACGGATACCGGCTCATGCTGTAGATGACCTCGGCCGGGTACCACGGGATCACACAGCCGACACGAGCTGGTCGATTGAGGTTGGCGCCGATTGCGTTGTCGCAGGACATTTCGTTCATCGCTGAGGATGCCCTTGCCAGCGGGTAGCCGGTCGGGAGGACCGACAGATTCCACGTCGTCGTGCAGTAGCCGATCGCGTTCGCGGCCGTCGCGGTCGTCCTGGCTCCGGCTTCCCCGACGCGGCTGACGTTGTTCATCGGTGACAGCGACTGGACGGGGAAGGACGAAACGCCGTCGGTTACACAGTCGCCGGCGACGGAGAGAGTTCCGGTGACGGTGGAATTGACCGCGTCTCCCCATCCGGTCCACGGCGCTACGCCGATCTGGTGGATCCAGTTGGGCAGATCCGCCGATCCGTACGTGTAGTCGTAGACGTCGACGCTCAGCTCACCGGTGATCTGAGTGTTCCCGTTGACCGTCCGCCGAGTCGTCAGAACCAGACCTGTGACCCGGCATACCTCGGTGCGGCTGCCCGCAATCGAGGCGCCGCCACTGCCAGCGCACCAGGACGGGAAAGGCACTGGGGCCAAGGTAGTGATGGGCGCGGGCCGGCCGCTGGGCTTGGACACAGCGATGCACACCGATCGGTTGGCGGACGTATCGGTGCAAGTTTCGCCTGGCAATGCCAGTGCTTGCGGTACAGCGTTTGCGCCCGGACGTGCGATCGGCATGCTGCTGGGCTTGACGAGTGCATCTGGTGAGGCGACAGTTTCCAGTGCTCTGGAGCCGGTCGGATTGGCGGCAGTCGCGGGTGAAGGCGTTGCGACGGCAGACGCGGTAATGAGAACGAACGCTGCCAGGATCCTCGGCGCCGTCCCCCAGGTGTTTCGGACGCGCAGCCCCTTACGCACGCGCATGCAGTGCTCCCCTCGTGATCGCTGGATATCGGCGATGAGCACATCCATCGAAACATGCGTAACTCTGAGTATCAACCCCGGATACTCTCCGCTGTGAGTGGGCTGAAAGTGCCCTGCGACCGCCCTGGCCAACCCGCGAGCCGGCGCATGCCTGCTCGTCGTCAGCGACGGTGAGTTCGGGCCCAGCGAAACCATCGACGGCCAAGCGCGCCTCGACCACCTGATCTGCAACGGTTGCGGCCTGCTCTGGGTCGGCCCATCCAGCTTTCGCCCCCTCAATGGCGCCCACATCACTGTTCTCGGCAACCCCGTCGATGCCGGGCGACTCGTCGCCCGCACCGCCGCCACCGCCCTGTGCAACACCTGGCTAAGTGGTGGTGATCGTTAGTTCGTCGGGGGTTGTGTCCAGGCGGTGGGGTCGTTGAGGTAGAGGCCGCACGCGCAGTCGAGGGCTTGTTCGGGGCTGCCGGCGGGTAGTCCGTTGGGCAGGATGGAGTCTTCGTAGCCGTCGCGGCTGGCGAGGTAGATCGCGAAGCCCCAGATGCTGGCTGAGCCGCCGTAACGTAGCCGGCATAACTGCAGGGTGGTGCCGTTGGGGAGTTGGCCGTCGATGTAGGCGAACACGCCGCGCCATCGCACGGATACCGCTGTCAGGGCGGGCCAGCGGGTTGCGGCGTGCCGCGTGAGGCGTTGACGCAGGCTGGTCTTGGTCGATTCGGGCGGGGGCTTGGCCACGGGGGTCATCCTGCCTCACCGTTGCCGCGGTGTGTCGGTGCTGGTCGGGCA
This sequence comes from Polymorphospora sp. NPDC050346, assembly GCF_040655695.1. NCBI lineage: Bacteria > Bacillati > Actinomycetota > Actinomycetes > Micromonosporales > Micromonosporaceae > Polymorphospora > Polymorphospora sp. NPDC050346. The sequence continues at coordinate 2,958 of NZ_JBFAKM010000090.1, forward strand.
CCCGGCCGGGTGGCAGAACATGTCGATGCCCTTGTCGAGTCCCTGTCCGATCGTCCTGTCGGTTGACGAGCGGGCCGGCCTGTATGCGCTGGCCCGCCGACCCACGGCGGCGTACCGCACGGTGCTGCGGGCCCGGATCGTGCTGGCCGCGGCCGATGGCGGCAGCAACGCCGCGATCGCCGCCGGGCTGCGGCTGCATGTGGACACGGTCCGTAAATGGCGGGGACGGTTCTTCACCCATCGGTTGCAGGGGTTGAGCGACGCGCCCCGTGCCGGTCGGCCCCGCCGGTTCACCGACGTGCAGGCGGCGCAGGTCAAGGCCCTGGCCTGCGAGTTACCGGCGGAGCGTGGGGTGCCGCTGTCGCGGTGGAGCGCGGCCGATCTGGCCGACGAGGCGGTCGCGGCCGGGGTCGTGGACGACATCTCGCCAGCGACGGTGGCCCGCTGGCTGGCCGCCGACGCGATCAGACCCTGGCGGCACCGGTCATGGATCTTCCCCCGGGATCCCGACTTCGCCGCCAGGGCCGCCATCGTGCTGGACCTGTACGCCCGGACCTGGCAGGGCCGCCCCCTGGGCGAGGCGGATTTCGTGATCAGCGCGGACGAGAAAACCTCGATCCAGGCCCGCTGCCACTGCCACCCGAGCCTGCCACCTGGCCGGACACGGCTGATGCGTGTGGAACACGAGTATCAACGCGGCGGTGCGCTGGCCTACCTGGCCGCACTGGACGTCCACCGGGGCACGGTGTCCGGCCGCTGCGAGTCCTCGACCGGGATCGCCCCGTTCGCCCGCCTGGTCGAGCAGGTCATGACCAGCGAACCCTACGCCTCGGCCGACCGGGTGTTCTGGATCGTCGACAACGGCTCCTCCCACCGCGGGCAGGCATCCACCGACCGCATCACCGACAAATGGCCCACCACACGACTGGTCCACCTACCCGTCCACGCCTCCTGGCTGAACCAGATCGAGATCTACTTCTCCATCGTGCAACGCAAGGTCGTCACCCCGAACGACTTCCACGACCTGACCGACGTCGAAGACCGGCTCGCGGCGTTCCAGGACCACTACAACCTCGGCGCGCGACCGTTCAACTGGCGATACACCAAGAAAGACCTCGATGCCACATTCGAACGCCTGGCCACCTACAAACCCCGCACCACCGCTATTTAACCCCCGACGAACTAACGATCAGCACCACTTAGCTTGTCGTTTAAGTGCGCCACGAGCGCGGAGGGTGAGGTCGATGTAGGGGATCTCATTTGACGCGGTGCTGTGCAGGAGATGAAGGTTTTGTGGCCCTTCGG
>NZ_JBFAKM010000091.1:0-3562 GCF_040655695.1 Polymorphospora sp. NPDC050346
GTTGAACCGCAGGTACCAGCGGACCGCGACCACGATCACCTCCGGTGGGAACCGGAACCCGGCGAACGCCGATCTCACAGGCAGCCCCGTATCAGGTCTGATCGATGACCTCACTGCTCAAGCATGCCTCGATCTTGCCGATGCCCAACGCGACGGACCCCGTCTGCCCATCAACACCCCAAAATGATCAAGGAGTGTTGCGACAAGCTCTAGAACCCCCGCGTCCGCTAGGGGGTCACTTTTCGGGTTCTGGCCCAATTTTCGGATGCCGTTGGTGATCTTAATGTATGGCGGTCAGCCGGTGTGGAAGAGTTCTTGCAGTCGGCTTCGTGGTCGTCGATGTTGGTCGGGCCGGTGTTGGGCGAGTCGGACGATGTTGGTGCCGGCGGCGGTGAGGATGTGCTGGACGTGGGTCTTCGCGAGCCCGCGGTACCGACAGTGGCGTAGGCCGTGAGCGCGGACGGTTTCTGAGACGGTGGCCTCGCATCCGGCGCGCAGGGCGTTAGCGCCGTTTCCACTCGGGAGTCTGTTGTTGCGTTCGGGACCGGGTCTGGATTTTCTGCAGCGGCTCGGGCAGCAGTAGCAGATGCCTGCCTTTGCCATCAACGTTGCCGGTGCACTGCTGCCGGACCGTGCACGCGCGGCAGTCTCCGCGCCGGAACAGCACCGACAGTCGGGGCTTGCCGTCTGCCACCGTCGGCTTCCATTGCGGACTGATAGTGCCTTGTGGACAGGTCACGGTTTCGGCTCGCCAGTCGACGTGGAAGTCTTCCTTGGCGAAGCCGGGCCGTTCGACGGCACGGTGGTCCTGACGGACCGGCCCGACGATCGTTATCCCGTGAGCCGTCGATGCCCGGTGCACGGTCTCGGGCGTGACGTAGCCGCTGTCCAGGAGGTGCTCCGCCGGCGCCAGGCGTTGTCCGACCAGCGCGGAGTGGATCGCATCGACGACGCCGACGTCCTGTTCCGGAGCCGGTGTTGTCACCACGTGCACGATGAGATTCGGTCGCTCCTGGTCACAGGTCTCCGTCTGATGGTCCTTGTAGCCGACCCATTCGACCTTGCCCGGCTTGTGGCTGAACCGGGCCTGCGGATCGTATGGCGACACGACCTCCGCACTCGACCACGGCACTCGCGCAGGCTCCGCCTCACCATCGGCCGCCATGGTGCTGGAGCGTCGCCGTGTCGTGCCTTCCCGGCTCTTACGGGCTCGGGACATCTTCGCCTCGCGCCACCGCAACTGTCCTGACTCGTCGTACCAGTACTGCTGGACCCAGACCTGACGCAGCACCTCGACAGCGGCCACCCCCGGCCCGCCCGCGGGGGCCATCCGGCCGTAGACGGCCCGCAGCAGGGCGATGCCGTCAGCACCGACCTGTTCCACGTACTGACGCACCGCGACCGTTCCCGTCGGCTGCCGCTCGTGACGGACCGACCGGCCATACCGCTGCGCCCACTCCGACGGCATGACACCGGCCAGCCACACCTCGTCGAGCTTCGCCAGGGCCTCCAACGCGGCGCGCAACGCCTCCGCGACCAACTCCACCCGGCTGAGCCGGCGAACCGCCGCGAGGACATGCGTGGAATCCGTACGCTGCCGGCCCCGCGCCCGCACCAGCCCCGCCTCCGCAAGCCGATCGACCATCACCGCGAGCAGCCGGTCAGCCCGGTCGCCCTCGGCCAAACGATCCCGGAACTCACTGAGCACCGAATGATCGAACCCGGGCTCGGTCAACTCCATCCCCAACGCGTACTTCCAGTCGATGCGACACGCCACCGCCCGCGCAGCCTGCCGATCAGACAGGTTCTCCGCGTACTGCAACACCGACACCAACGCCAACCGCGCCGGTGACACCCCACGACGACCATCGACCGGAAACCAGTCGACGAAGTCGTCGTCGACGAACAGGTCCCGCAACCGATCCCGCATCAACATCGCAGGCGTGCCCTTCGGGTTCGCCGCCCACGCCACCCGAACCGTCTCCACCGGCACAACCGAACCCATACCGCGACCCATCGACATCCCACAATCCCAGCATCGAGGTGCCCTCACCTCCGGCAGCGACGCACCCCAAACCGATCACACAACCAAGATCACCAACAGCATCCCAACTTCGTGCCAGAGCCACGAACAAGAGGCCGTTGATAAAAGGGCTCGGCTCTGTCGCCTAACGTGCCAACCAATGGGGCTCCGATGAACCTCGGGACCATCACTCGATGAAGTCGATGAGGAAGCGCTGATCAACCTGCTGGTCACAGGGCTCCTGGACGACCTCCGCCGCGGCATTCCCTCCAGTCGGGTCGAGCAGACCGAGGCACAGCCCGCTGCCAGCGGATCGCAGGCGATACGTGGGGGGTATGGCGTCCGCGACCGGCTCGAACCGGAAGTGCTGTGATGGGTTTTCGTCGCTGCAGGCTTCCCGGGGTTCCAGCATGTCCCGTACCGGGCCCGCGTGGAGGACCGTGAGACAGCCGATCCCGCCGTCTGGGTGCCGCCAGCGGATGAAGAAGAGTCCGTTACCCGTGGCTTTCAGACTCGTCTGTGGGATGGCGTTTGCACACGGGACTCGTGCCGCGATGGCGTGCGGATAGCGCCCCTGGCGGTCGCGTCCCTCGGTCAGACACATGTGCGGTGAACCGGCGGTGCGGATCAGGTAGATGCCGTCCGCCGGCGGTTGACCGATGGACGTCTGCGCGTTCTCGTCTCGGGGCGGCGACCCGGTCGCGAGTTCCTCGGCTTGGCGCGGCACGAAGTGCCAGACGCCCAGAACCAGCAGTAGGACACCGGCCACGGCGATGATCCACGGAACGGTTCGGTGCCGGACACCCCTTCGCGGCAACGGTGCCGATGCGTGCGGTACCCCTTTGATCGTGGTCCCCGCCGGCACTGCTGTTTCGGCCGTCCCGGGTTCGGGCTGTGCCTGACCTGTGGCCGCGTCTCCGGTTCGCAGGTCTTCGGCGACCCGGTTCCTGGCTGCCAGCCATGGACCCTGCTCAACTCCGCACGCACGGACGAAGGCAGCGACTACCTCGGGTCGGGGAAGCGTTCCGCGACGTAGAACGTCGGCGAGCGTACTGCGCGCGAGTACGTCACCGTGGCTGGCCGCCCGTTCCTCCAGTTGCCGAAACGTCAGCCCGGAACGCTTCTTGAGCGTTTGCATGAGCTCGACGAGCTCTGCGACGCTGCCTACGCGCCTTGGATCCAAATCTGCCTGCATCCCCGTCCAATATCGTCAGAGCCGGTTGTCTCCCGGGTACGTCCAACACTGCCACCGAACCGACAATTGACCATTGTCGACTTTTGATCGTGGCGGCGCCAGTGTCCTGAGTCGTTAATTCGGCCGCAGATAGCAGTCTGTCGGGATGGCAGGTCGTCCGCGTGCTGTGGTGGAGCTGACTGATGGCGAGCGTGCGTGTCTGACCCGGTGGGCGCGGCGGAGCAAGTCGTCGCAGGCGTTGGCGTCGCAGCCGAGGATCGTGCTGCTGTGCGCCGATGGTCTGGTGAACACGCACGTCGCGGAGCGGTTGGGCGGTGGTCGTGATCGGCCCGGGCCGTTCCGGC
>NZ_JBFAKM010000092.1:0-3420 GCF_040655695.1 Polymorphospora sp. NPDC050346
CACTGGTCTGGAGTTCGCTTCAACTTTGCGGGATTCCGGGGCGAACTCCGGAGTGGTGGGCCTGTGAGGAGGTTAGCGGGTCGTGGAGTTGGTCGAACTGCGGACCGTGGTGACCGTGGTGATGTAGCGGTGGGCGCCTTCGACGGACAGGCCGAACAGGTTCATGAGGTGGCGGATGTCGGCGCCGGTGGCGTGGGCTTCGTCGAGGATGCGGTCGAGTCGGATGTGTTGTCCGGCGATGCCGAGTTGGTGCCGGATCCACCAGACGGTGACGGGTCGGGTGGTGATGGCGCTGCGGACGTGGATGAATACGTGTGGGTTGGGGGTGTGTGGCCAGGTGGTCTGTCGGTGGTCCAGCCAGTTGCGCAGCCGGGTCCGGACGGCGGGGGCGAGCGGGATGATCTGTTCGCCGAGGTGCAGCCGTCCGTCGTGCAGGTCGGTCAGGCGCAGGTGGCGGAGTTGGCCGACGCGGACGGCGTGGAAGGCCAGCAGCGCGGCCAGGGCGGCGGTGGCGGGCTGGCTGGAGTTCAGGTCGTCCCGCAGGACGTCGAGGTTGACCGGGCGGGGTGTGGGTGCCTGGGGTTGCGGTGCCTGCAGGCGCGCGGTCGGGTTGACGAAGGTCAGTTTGCGGGCTTTGAGGATCCGGAAGATCGACCGCAGCCCTTGCAGCATGGTGTAGCGGGCGAGCGGGTCGGTTGGGAGCACGGCGCGTACGTCGTCGACGCCGATCTCGCGCAGGGACACGTGACTGTCGGACCAGCGTTGCAGGGCGGGCAGCGCCCAGCGCAGTTGGGTGCCGATGGTGGCGTCGGTGCGGGGTTTGCGCCGCGGCGGCTGGGTGGAGCCGTTGCGCATCACGTCGAGCCAGGCGTTGAGTTCGTCGCGCATGGGTGCCGGCAGGTCGGCGGTGTGGGTGGTGAACCAGCGCAGGATGGCGGGTTGCCGGTCGTCGTCGAGCAGGCCGGCGTCGGCGAGGACGTCGGCGACGACGGCGGCGGAGTGTTTGATCCGCGACAGCAGAGCGACGTCGCTGCGGCGGATCGGCGCGCCGGGGGTGTCCTGGATGCCGAGCATGATCCGCATGGCGCGGCGGACGCGTTCGATCTTGGTTCGGCGCCAGCCGTAGCGGGTGGCGTGCTCGCCGACGAATGCGAGCAGCGCGGCTTCGCGGCCGGGGTGTGGTGGCGGTGGGAATCCGTTGCGCAGTCCGGCTTTCAGGTCGCGGACGGCGTCGAACAGGACGAGTTGGCGGTGGGTGACCGGGGTCAGCTGCCGCATGTCCGGCGGCACGGTCTTCTTGATGTAGGGGCGTTTGCCGGTGCCGCTGCGGTGCCACAGCCCGGCGATGAACAGTTGCTGGCCGTGCCGGTTCGCTTCGGCCAGGCTGATGTCGCCGGTGCGGCGGCCGAGGGTGTGCGCGACCAGGCTGCGCTGGAGGTGACACAACCGGCAGGAGCCGTCGTCGTAGAGTGCGACGGTTTGCCCGCAGGTGGCGCAGGCGGCGACGTGCCGGTGAGTTTCGCGGAAGGAGCGGCAGGCGGCGCAGGTCCAGCCGTAGGTGCGGGTGACGCCCCAGGCGTGGCAGTCCGGGCAGGCGTCGATGATGACGCGCCGCTGAGCGAGGGGTCCGGCCAGTTTCCAGGCCGGGGACTTCTGCCCAGGCGCGTGCGGGTGGCAGCGGGCGCACAGACCCGACATGTAGTAGTCGACCCTCGAGGCGCACTTGTAGCAGGGTGGGGCGGTGACCGGGCCGCCTGGCCAGCAGAGGAAGCAGTACGGGATCTCGCGCATCGCCGGTGGCCGCACCCCGCAGACGGTGCACGGCTTCAGCTTGCCGGTCATGCCGGCGGGATCGAGGTGTGTCGGCCCAGCCGCGGCGCCGGCGTGCCCGTGCTGCCGGAGCCGCCGGTGGCCTGTGCCTGCCGACGGTGGGCGGCGACCTTGTCGGGCTCGCAGATCAGCAGGTCGGCTGGGGTGCAGCCGAGCACCGCGCAGATCACGTCGAGGTCGTCGAGACGGACGGTGGTCGGGGTGCCGGTCCACAACGCCGACATCTTCCCGGCACTGATCTGCAGCCCGGCCTCGGCGAGCCGGCGGCGCATCTCGGTGGACTTCCAGATCCCGGCCTGCGCGGCGCGCATCCGCAGGTTCCACTGCATCAGATCACCCCTGAAGTGGCCCGAGACGAGCCGCGGTGCGGGCGTTGCTGGCGTTCCACGCCTGCGTCACATGCTCGACCGGGACGTGGATGTAGCGGGTCGTGGTCGACAACCACGAGTGCCCGAGGACCTCCTGGATCGCCTTGACATCCAAGCCTCGGGCATACAACGACGACGCGCAGAAATGCCGCAGCATGTGCGGCGTCAACCGGCCCTGCCAGGACGGCAACCCTCGTTTGACCGCGGCGGCCAGCCCGTCGCGCAGGGTCTGTGTCCCGGCCCGCACGCAGCAGCCGGTCAGCGGGTCCGCGCGCCGCTCGGCCGGCAGCAGCGGCGCGTCCGGGTTGGTGTAGTCCGGGCCGAACTGGTGCCGGACCTCGACCATCCACCAGTCCAGCAACTCCCGCGCGGCGTTGATCGCCGGGACCACGCGGGTCTTCACGCCGCGGCCGCGGCTGCCCTTGCCGAACCGCACGTCCACGCTGCCGTACTCACCCAGATCCCGACGCCAGTCCCGAATGTCGAGCATGGATGTCTCGTGTATCCGTAGCCCGATGCGGCGCCATAACGACGCCGCCAGGTAGTCACGCGCTGCGGGCAGGAACTTGCGGGCCTGCGGCAGCCACAGCCGCCACGCGGCGAACAGCTGCTCCACCTCATCACTCGACGGAGGCACCCGGACCGAGCCGTAGTCCGCGCGAGCCGGCCGGTTGAACTCGTCGATCACCTGTTCCACCACGACACCCGTCAACCGGTGGATGTCGCCCTGATACCGCACGAGAAGGAACTCGAAGAAATGCGCCAACGCCCACGCCTTGTGCTGCACCGTCAACCGGGCCAACCCAGACCGGCGCGCCGCGACCAGGAACCGGTCCGCGTCATCCGGCCGCGCCGTCCATACCGGACGACCGAGGAACTTGACGAACTCGAACAACACCGACCGTTCGGACGCCACCGTGCTGTCCGCGCAGCCCGCGCCCATCGCCGCCAACAGGTACTGGTCCACCAGTTCCTGCTCGAAGTCCTCGACCTCGGTCCGGCTCGACAACTGCCGCGGCGCGTCCAGCGACCGCACCACCGCCAAACCCATGACCACCACCCCAGTACACCGAAGTCGACTGTTGGTCGTGAATATCGGCAACTTTTCAGCAATCCCGACCAACAGTCAACCCGCGACCTCCACCCCAGCCGCCTGACCTGGGCAGCCACAACGCCCGGAGATCGCACCAAAGGCAAGAAGGAACTTCGTGCTGTTCCGGTA
>NZ_JBFAKM010000093.1:0-3362 GCF_040655695.1 Polymorphospora sp. NPDC050346
ATGGATCCGCAGCAGCGGTTGTTGTTGGAGGCGTCGTGGGAGGTGTTGGAGGGGGCGGGGATTGATCCGCTTTCGCTCCGCGGCAGCCGCACCGGCGTCTTCACCGGCCTGATGTATCACGACTACCTCGGCCGCATGGCTCAGATCCCGCCGGAGCTCGAAGGGCACATGGGCAACGGCAACGCGGGCAGCATCGCCTCCGGCCGGATCGCGTACACCTTCGGTCTCGAGGGGCCGGCGGTCACCGTGGACACCGCCTGTTCGTCGTCGCTGGTCACCCTTCACCTGGCCGCCCAGTCCCTGCGGTCCGGGGAATGCGACCTCGCGCTCGCCGGGGGCGTCGCCGTGATGGCAACGCCGGGCGTGTTCGTCGAGTTTTCGCGGCAGCGTGGGCTGGCCGCCGACGGCCGGTGCAAGTCGTTCGCGGCGGCGGCCGACGGCACGGGATGGTCTGAAGGCGCTGGTCTGCTGCTGCTTGAGCGGTTGTCGGATGCGCGACGCAAGGGCCACCGGGTTCTGGCGGTGGTGCGTGGTTCGGCGGTGAATCAGGATGGTGCGTCGAATGGTTTGACGGCGCCGAATGGTCCGTCGCAGCAGCGGGTGATCCGCCAGGCGCTGGCCTCGGCGGGTTTGTCGGCTGCGGATGTGGATGTGGTGGAGGCGCACGGGACGGGGACGCGGCTGGGTGATCCGATCGAGGCGCAGGCAGTGCTGGCGACGTATGGGCAGGGTCGGGAGCGGCCGTTGTTGCTGGGCTCGATCAAGTCGAACATCGGTCATACGCAGGCCGCTGCTGGAGTGGCCGGTGTGATCAAGATGGTCCTGGCGATGCGGCACGGAGTCGTGCCGCGGTCGTTGCACGTCGACGCCCCGTCGCCGCAGGTGGATTGGTCGGCCGGTGCTGTCGAACTGGCCATCGCGACCAGCGCGTGGCCGGAGGCTGGTCGTCCGCGTCGGGCGGGTGTGTCGTCGTTCGGGGTGAGTGGCACGAATGCGCATGTGATCGTGGAGCAGGCGCCTGAGGTGGAGCCGGAGCCGGTTGTCACGCCGGAGGGGCCGGTGGTGTGGTTGTTGTCGGCGCGTTCACCGGCCGCGCTTCAGGCGCAGATTGATCGGTTGGCCGCGTACGTCGAGGGGCGGCCGGAGGTGTCGGCGCATGCGGTGGCGGCCGGTCTTGCGCGGCGGGCGTTGTTGCCCTACCGGGCGGTCGCGGTGGGCGGCTCGTTGGATGACCTGGAAGTCCCGCCGGTGCCGGCGACCCCGGGTGGTGTGGTGTGGGTGTTCGCTGGTCAGGGTTGGCAGTGGGAGGGGATGGCTGGCCGGTTGTTGGCGGAGTCGCCGGTGTTCGCGGAGGCGATGGCCGAGTGCGATCAGGCGCTCCAACGATGGACGGGCCGTTCGGTGCTTGAGGCGGCCGACGGTGACGTGAGGGTTGTGCAGCCGTTGATGTGGGCGGTCATGGTCTCGCTGGCCCGGGTGTGGCGGTCGTTGGGCGTGCGTCCGGCGGCGGTGATCGGCCATTCCCAGGGTGAGGTGGCGGCTGCTGTTGTCGCGGGGGCGTTGTCGCTGGAGGAGGGTGCCCGGGTGGTGGCGGTGCGGGCGGGGGTGATCGCGGAGTTGTTGTCGGGTCGGGGTGGGATGTTGTCGGTGGCGTTGCCCGCTGATGAGGTTCGGGCCCGGGTGGCTGAGATTCCGGGTGTTGGTGTGGCGGCGGTCAATGGTCCGGGTTTGTGTGTGGTGTCGGGGGACCGGGCGGCGTTGGGGTCGGTGGACTGGGGTCGGGCGCGTACCCGGTGGGTGGATGTCGATTATGCGTCGCATTCCGGCCAGGTCGAAGCCGTCGAGGCGGTTCTGAAGGAGCGGCTGGGTGACGTGAAGTTCCACGCCGCTGATGTGCCCTGGTATTCGACGGTGACCGGTCAGTTGATTGATGCCACGGGCCTTGATGCGGCCTATTGGTATACGAATCTGCGGGCTGAGGTGTGTTTCGAGGCTGCGGTGCGTTCGGCGGCGGGTGATGGGTTGCGTCGGTTTGTTGAGGTGTCGGCGCATCCGGTGTTGTTGCCGGGGATTGTGGAGACGGTTGATGACTGCGTGGTGACCGGCACGCTGAAGCGGGACGGTGGCGGGTTGTCTGATGTGCTTCGTGCTGCGGCGGTGTTGCATACGGCTGGGGTTTCGGTGGATTGGGCGCCGGTTGTGCCGGCTGTGGCTCCTGCTGATCTGCCGACGTATGCGTTTCAGCGGCAGCGGTTCTGGCTTGATGCCGCTGGTGGCGAGGGTTCGGTGTTGCGGCTGGCGGACGGTGGTGTGGTCGTCACGGTCAAGATTTCGACAGCGCTGGAGCCGTGGCTGGCTGATCACGCGGTCCATGGGACGGTGCTGGTGCCGGGGACGCAGTTCGTGGACTGGGCGATCCACGCCGGTGACCTGATCGGCGCACCCGTTCTGCGTGAGTTGACGGTGCAGGCTCCGCTGGTGTTGGACGGGGCCGTCGAGGTGCAGACGACGGTGAACGCCGATCGGCAGGTCGGCATCTACTCACGGACCGGCGAGGACGAGCCCTGGACCTGCCACGCCACCGGCGTGCTGGAGCAGGAGAGCCGGGTGGCGCCCGCCGTCGAATGGCTGCCCGCCGACGCGGTCCCCCTCCCTACGGATGATCTCTACGACCGTCTAGCGCTGCGTGGTTATGAGTATGGGCCGGTGTTCCGGGGCGTGCGGGCGGCGTGGGTGGCCGGCGACGACCTCTTTGCCGAGGTCGAGTTGCCACCGTCGGAGCACGGCCGGGCCGCCGGTTTCGCGATCCACCCGGCGCTGTTGGATGCGGCCATGCACGTGGCCGGCGCGCGTGCCGTTCCGGATGAGGGCACGCCGGTGTTGTTGCCGTTCGCGTGGCAGGACGTTGCCGTGCATGCCACGGGCGCGACCGGGGTGCGAGTGCGGATCCACACCCAGGGACGGCAGCTCTCATTGACCCTGACCGACGCGGATGGGGCGTTGGTGGCGACGGTGGGGTCCTTGGCTTTGCGGGCGCTGCCCGAGCGCCTTTCGGCGACGCCGGTGCGGGACCTCTACACCGTCGACTGGGCCGAGGTCGGCCAGGTTGGTCAGGCCGAAGCCGGTCTGCCGGTGTGGGACTGCGCCGGTGTCGTCCTGTCCGAGGTGCTGGCCGGGGTGCAGCAGCGGTTGGCTTCTGATGAGCAGCGCTGGCTGGTCCGGATTCCCGGCAGCCAGACAGACCCGGACGCGGCGGCGGTGTGGGGTTTGTTGGCGTCGGCGCAGTCCGAGCATCCGGGCCGTCTCGTGTTGGTGGACGCGGCCGACCTGGCGGTGGCGCGGGCGGCGGTGGTGGTGTGTGA
>NZ_JBFAKM010000094.1:0-3234 GCF_040655695.1 Polymorphospora sp. NPDC050346
GGCGGCTCTCCCGGGACGTTCGAGAGACCGGACCAGCGTGGCGTCGCCGGTCCACCGCTCGTACTCGTCGAGCAGGATGACGAAGAGAGGAGTGGAGTCGGCGCTACCGTAGTACGGCGAGTGTGGCTGCTCCTCGAATGCGGCCGTCTCCCCGTACCGCAGCTCGTGGAGGATCTTCCCGGGCTCCTCCTCGCGGAAGTCGTGCAGGACGGCCCCCTGTCGCACGGTGAGCTGGTATAGCGTCGTGGCGGCGAGGTCGGGCGCGAACGGCAGTGCCTGGATGCTGGTGAGGATGCTGTCCCGGCCGAAGATCGCCATGAACCACGGTAGGCCGGCGGCGGGGATGGCGTGTCCGCTGGCGGTCAGCGGTGCGTAAAGCAGCGCGGAGAGGTCGGCCAGGCTGCGTCGGTAGGTCATTCCCAACGTGGGGGAGTCGCAGGTGAGGCGGGGTGCCTGCGCGAGCCAGCCGGCCAGGTCCTGCCGGATCTGCGCTCGGGATCGACCGGGTCTGCCCTCCAGGCTCTTGCGAAGGTCGCGCCCGCCCAGGCCCAGCGCCTGCACGTGCAGGTCGGTGGTCCATTGACCGTGCGGTTCGAGTCGAACGTGGTATGTCAGCCCCTGCTCGTCGACTCGGGCCGGCACGGTGGACGAGACCAGGGTCTCCCGACAGAACGCTTCCCGCCGATAGCCGAGACGTAGGCGCCCGCCGTCGACCTGGGTGTAGTACGTCCCGCTCTTGTTCCGCACGTCCTTGATCTCGAAGAGGTCGGCGAAGTCGCTGTCGACGTCGATCCGGATCCGCAGGTCGACGGGCTTGGGTTCGTGGTTGATCACGGTCAGTTGCTCCATGAAGCTTCCGCCGATGGAGCGGTCGCGAATGGCCGAAACACCGATGTCGACGAGTGGAGCGGGGAGGGTCGGGACGACGACCATGCGGCTCTCGAAGTACTCGACCTCCTCGACGGTGAGCACGTTCACCCGCTCGTCGTTGATGGACAGGATCCATTTCGACAGGAATCGGGTGTCGAACGAGAAGAACCCGGTCGGGATGGTGGGAGACGCGTCGATGTCGCCCGTCTCCTCACTGACGACGAACGTGTTGCCGTCCAGCAGCCGGACGAGGCCGTCGCTCATGCCGCACGTCTCCGTTCGCGGCCGAAATCCCGAGGGTGATGGGCTTCGGGCGGCGCCGGCATGAGCCGAACGAAGAGGCGGCCCAGTCGGACATCACCCTCCGTCGTGATGTCGTTGCGCAACCATGCCGGGTACATCTGTGACTGGCCAGCCAAGATCCGGTCGAAGGTCGCCCGGCTGCCATGGAATACACAGTCGGCCTTGCCTCCATCGCGAGAGACGCGGATATCGCCCCGTTCGATGGCCACGAACCAGCGGTCGACGCCCTGCTCGTGGGTGAGGTCGAACCGTATGGTCCCGGTGGCGTCCTCGAGGAGGGTTTCGTGCCCGCGACGGGCGAGGGATTGGAAGAAGCTCGTGGTGGGATTCGACATGTCCGCCTCCCTCCGATGCGCGCCGAGCCCGGATGAGCCGCCTACCCACCCTGCCCCGGAGCGAGGCCCTGCCGCACCACCTGGATCGGGTGAATTTCCCCGCGCCGCTCGCGACCGCAGTCCAGGTTCATCCGTTCCGGGTGAGGCCGACCCACCCTGATGCGAATGATGCTGCTCGTGGTCCGGCGGATTTCTACGGGGGTGGTGCCATGTCGGAGGCGACCAGGAAGTTCTTCAAAGCGCTCGAACGACACGGCCACGAACGCCTGCTGAAGAAGACGAACGGCACCATACGGTTCGACCTCGAGCGTGACCACGACGTCGACCACTGGTTCGTGGAGATCCGCGGCGGCGTCGTCCGGGTGTCACAGCAGAACCGCGCCGCCGACACCGTCATCCGCTCCGACGACGCCTTCTTCGACCGGATGGTCCGCGGCGAAGCCAAACCGCACCCGGCGTGGCTGAGGAACGACATAACGCTCAAAGGACAACTCCGGCTCGTCAGCTTGCTGGAGCGGCTCTTCGCGCCGCCGCCCAACGCGCGTCACCCGCGGATCGCCGCCCGGGACCGGGGGAGGCAGGGATGAAAACCGATCTCGTCAGAATCCTGGACGGCAACATCTCCGTGTTGAGCGACGACAGCGGCGACATAGAGTCGACGCCCAACGTCCCGACCGGCTACTTCTCATTCGACACCCGGTTCCTCTCGCTGTGGCGACTGACCATCAACGGCGAACGGGTGAGCACACTGGCGATGGACGACCCGTCGTACTTCGAGGCGCGGTTCTTCCTGGTGCCCGGGGCCCCGACACACTACGTCGACGCCAAGATCTCGGTGATCCGCGAACGGGCGGTGGCCGACAGCTTCGAGGAGCGGTTGACAGTGCTCAACCATTCCGGGGAACCGGCCGAGTTCACCGTCCGGGTGGACGCCGGCTCTGATTTCAGCTCCGTGTACATAATCAGACAAGAACGCACGCCGGCCGGCCGGCTCTACCAACGCGTCGAGAACGGTCGCCTGCACCTCGGCTACGTGCGGGAGAAGTTCCGGCTAGAGACGGTGATCTCCACGACCGAGCCGGCGCAGGTCGACCAACGGGGGCTGACCTACCACATCCGGATCGAGCCCCACGGGCAGTGGACCACCATGCTGCACGTCCGGGGGCTGGTGCTGCATCCCGACGGTCAGGACATGCGAGAACACCTGACTCCCCCTCGCCAGCAACGCGACACGGCAAGGCTCCAACACGACCTGCGGCAGTGGCTCGACAAGGCTCCGCAGCTGAGCTGCGACTGGAAGCAACTGGAGCGGACCTACCAGCGCAGCCTGGTCGACCTTGCCGCGCTGCAGTTCTCGCCGCTGGCGCTACCGACCGAGCCGCTGCCCGCGGCGGGTCTGCCGTGGAACGCCACCCTCACCGGCCGCGACCCCATCCTCACCAGTCTGCAGGTCCTGCCGTTCACACCGGACATGGCCGTCAACACCCTGCGAATGCTCGGCATCTACCAGGGCAGCGTGCTCGACGACTTCCGCGACGAGGAGCCGGGCAAGATCCTGCGCGAGTTCCGCTACGGCGAGCTGACCGCGTTTGAAGAAAATCCCACATCGCCCTACTTCGGCGCCGCCGACAACACCCCGCTCTACGTCATCCTGCTCGACGAGTACGAGCGGTGGACGGGAAACGCCGCGGTGGTGCGCGAGTTCGAGGACGAGGCGCGCGCGGCG
>NZ_JBFAKM010000095.1:0-3189 GCF_040655695.1 Polymorphospora sp. NPDC050346
GACTGAACAGCCAGATGCAACGCCACCAACGACGACGAACACGCCGTATCCACCGTCACCGCCGGACCCTCGAACCCGAACGTGTACGCCACCCGGCCCGAGGCCACGCTGCCGGCGTTGCCGTTGCCCAGGAATCCCTGTAGCTCGTCCGGCACCTCGGCGAGCCCGGTCGCATAGTCGTGGTAGGTCAGCCCGGCGAAGACACCGGTCCGGCTGCCGCGGAGTGCCTGCGGGTCGAGGCCGGCCCGTTCGATCGCCTCCCACGACGTCTCGAGCAGCAGCCGCTGCTGCGGATCCATGGCGAGCGCCTCACGCGGCGAGATCCCGAAGAACGCCGCGTCGAAGCCCGCCACGTCGTCCAGGAACCCGCCCGTACGGGTGTAGGTGTGCCCAGGCAGGCCGGGTTCCGGGTCGTAGAGGGCCTCGACGTCCCAGCCCCGATCGGCCGGGAAATCGGTGACGGCCGACCGTCCGGCCTCGAGCAGCGTCCACAGGTCCTCCGGCGAGCCGACACCGCCGGGGAAGCGGCACGCCATGCCCACGATGGCGATCGGCTCCCGGCCCGCCTCCTCAACCTCGCTGAGCCGGTCGCGTGTCTCCTGGAGCTCGTTCGTCACGCGCTTGAGGAAGTAGCGGAGTTTCTCCTCGCCGTTCATGATCGCGGTCGCTCCTCGCGGGTCAGGAAATGCCCATCTGGTTCTGGATGAAGTCGAAGATCTGGTCGTCGTCGGACGTGTCCTCGGGTAGCCGGGCGCCGGTTTCGTGGTCGCCGGTCGTCAGCCGGTCGAGGAGCACGCGCAGCCGGGAGCCGGCCGCGGCCCGGGTCGCGCCGTCGAGGACCGCGGTTTCGAGGAGCCGCTCCAGCCGGTCGAGCTCGTCGGGCACCGACGTGGCCTTCGGTTCGCCGAACGTCGACTGGCGCAGTTCGGCGGCGAGCGCGGCCGGGTTGGGGTAGTCGAACACGAGCGTGGCCGGCAGCGTCCTGCCGAGCGCCGCGCCGAGCCGGTTACGCAGTTCCACCGCGCTCAAGGAGGTGAAGCCAAGCTCCTGGAAGGGCCGGTCCGGATCGATCCGGTCGGGTCCGGAGTGGCCGAGGACCGCGGCCGCGTGCGTCCGCACCAGGTCGAGCAGTGCCTGCTGCTGTGCGGCGGCGTCCAGTGCGGCCCACTGCTGCGTGACCGGAACCTCGGCCGCGTCACCGGTGTGCGCGCTCTCGCCGCCGGCCAGTTCGTTCAGCAGCGGGCTGGGCCGGCTCGCGGTGAACCGCGCGGCGAAGGTGCTCCAGTCGATGCCGGCGACGAGGGCCGTGACATCGCCGCGGTCGAGGACTCTGCCGAGAGCTTCGAGCGCGGCCTCGGGCTCCATCGGCCGTACGCCGGACGCGTCCAGGCCGTCGGTGCCGCCGGCCATGCCCGTCGCCTCCCAGGCGCCCCAGGAAACGGCGAGCGCCCGGTGGCCGGCCGCGTGCCGGGCCGCCGCCAGCGCGTCGAGGTAGGCGTTGGCGGCGGCGTAGTTGCCCTGCCCGGCCGCGCCGACGGCGCCGGCGACCGAGGAGAACAGGACGAACGCGTCCAGGTTGAGGTCGCGGGTCAGTTCGTCGAGGTTCCGGGCCGCGCCGGCCTTCGCCGTGAGCACCGCCTCCAGGCGGGCGGTGGTGAGCGAGGCGAGGACCCCGTCGTCGAGCACGCCGGCCGCGTGGAACACCGCCGAAGGCGGCCCGATCCGGTCGAGGAGACCGGCGAGCTGCGCCCGGTCGGCCACGTCGCACGCCACCACCGTCGCCGTCGTCCCCCGCGCCTCGAGTTCGGCGACGAGATCGCCGGCGCCGGGAGCGGCGGGTCCACGCCGGCTCAGGAGGACCAGGCGCCGGGCACCCCGCCCGGACAGCCAGCGAGCGAGGTGCGCGCCGACGCCGCCGGTTCCTCCGGTGACCCAGACGTCGCCCTCCGGCCGCCAGGCCTCGGCCTTCCACGCCGGCCCGGCGGCCGCCCCGGACAGCCGCCGCACGAGTACACCGCCCGGCCGTACCGCCACTTGGTCCTCGACCGCGGCGGCGACGGTGGCGAGGACGTGGTCGATCGCCTCGGCGCCGGGTCGTCCGGAGATGTCGACGAGGCCGCCCCAGCGCTGCGGATGTTCCAGGGCCGCGGTCCGGCCCAGGCCCCATATCGCCGCCTGCGCCGGGGCGTGTACCGGTCCGGCCGCGACGGCGTCGCGGGTGAGGCACCACAGAGGCGTGTCAAGGCCGGCGTCGTCGAGCGCCTGCAGCAGGTGCAGGGTGGCGGCAAGCCCGGCCGGCACCGCGGGCGCGCCGGGGGTGGGCGTGTCGTCGAAGCCCAACAGGGAGATCACGCGGTCGGCGCGGCTGCCGTGCAGGGCATCGGCCAGGGTGGAATGGTCCAGGCCGGCCGCTTCCAGGACCGTGCACCGGCCACCGGCAGCCTCGACGCCGTCGCGGATGGCCGCGGCCCACCCGGCGTCGACGCCCTCGCCTGGTGTGAGCAGCAGCCAGCTCACACCGGTGAGATCGGCCGGCGGAAGGTGAGCGGGCTGCCAACTCTCGGCGTAGAGCAGGTCGTCGGTGTGGGTGCGTGCCGCCGGGGCGTCGTCGGCGTCGAGCCAGTAGCGTCGGTGCTGGAAGGCGTACGTCGGCAGGTCGACCGGTCCAGCGACAGCCGGTAGCGCGGGAGTCCAGTCGACCGGCACCCCGGCGGTGTGCAGAGCACCCAACGCGCCCAGGAACGTAACCGCCTCGTCAGCATCGCGGCGCGACAACGGCCTGACCTGATGATCAGCCAGCATCGCGGTCAACGTCGCGTCCGGACCCACCTCCACACACAACCCGGCATCCACCACAGCAACAGCATCAGCAAACCTGACCGTCTCCCGCACCTGACGCACCCAATACCCAGGCACCGTCACATCCGCGCCAACCTCCACACTCGACACCAACGGCACCCGAGCCGACCGAAACCCCACCGACGCCACCACATCCGCAAACTCGGCAAGCATCGGCTCCATCAACACCGAATGAAACGCATGCGACACCCGCAACCGCCGCACCCGAACCCCCCGACCCGCCAACTCCCGCCCGACCGCATCCACCACCGCCACAGCACCCGACAACACAACCTGATCCGGACCATTAACCGCCGCCACATCCAAACCAGAAGCCACCGACTCATCAGC
>NZ_JBFAKM010000096.1:0-2838 GCF_040655695.1 Polymorphospora sp. NPDC050346
TCCTGCTCTGGTCGATCTGGCGGCGAACATCCCAAGCCCGCGCCCGACGATCCCACTACCAGCGCAGACAGGCGAAGTGACGTTGGAGTATTAGGGTCTGGTTGGTGAGCTCGTCCGCCTCGTGCCATGTCGCGCCGGCATGCATAACAATGCGCATCATCCGGGCGTAGTTCTCCCGGTAGAACGTGACGTAGGCCGGTGGCGCGGGAGGGTACTGTTCGCGCCGCGCCACCGGCGCTGGGGCGGCGTTGTGGGCATCCACTCGGGGCCTTCCTCCGATCCATCCGCGACAGCCACCACCGATTGGTCGCTCCGTACGTAGGTCGCGCCCACCCGCTCCATGTGAGTGAAGTTGAACAAGATCTTTTCCGATGTCCACCCCCATCAGCACGAACCGCAGGCTGGTCGGGTGGCGGCCGGCCAAGGGACGTCTTTCTCCCATGACCGGCCGCTGCGGGCGCTACTCCCTGTCGCCAGCCACGTACCGATGCAGCGCGAGAAGGAGCAGCACGGTACCACCAAAGGCCCCGCCCCCAGTTAGCACCGCCGCGGGCTCGTTCGCACCCGCGAGGTAGGACAACACGCCAGAAGCGACTCCGACGAACGCGGCGGCCATGAGAATCAGTGCGAGCCAGACCGAGCGTGGCGCCTGCGGAGAAGGCTCCGGTGATGTCGGCAGGGACGAGAACGAACGTGGAGCAAGGGCCATGATTAGTCCTTTAGTTGCGGGCACTTCCCCCTGTAGGACCAACATCCACCAGGTATGTGAGCACCGACATGCCGGCGTGGCGGATTGAACGGCCGAGAGCCTGATCGCCAGGCTCGGTGTGTGAACACCGCCCGGTGGCCCTTCTTCTGCAGATGACTGTGCTGACGGGCGCCCGCGGCGTGCTAGGCCGCGTTTCATCTGCCGGTAGGTGATCGGGTCGAAGGCCGGTGGCCGCCCGCCTTTGGACCCCTTGGCCCTGCGGTGTGCGTCCTGGTCGGCTTGGTCGGGATGCAGAGCTTGATCTTGCGCCTGCGGGCGTAGTCGCGGTTGCCTCGGCTGGCGTATGCCTTGGCGGCCAGGACCAGGTCGGGTCGGGTGCGGGGCCGGCTACCACCGGCGCGATACACCTTGATCCGTTCGACGACAGCGGTGAACTGTGGGCTGTCGCCTCGCTGGTCGGCGGTGACCGCCGCGGCGAGGGTCTTGCGGCCCTGTTCACAGGCCAGGTGCGTCTTGGTGGTGAACCCTCCCCGCGAGCGGCCGAGGGCGTGATCGTCGACCTCGGTGTGGACGTCGCCCGGTGGTTCCTTCTGCAGAAGGCCGTTGCGGCGGGCGCCGGCGGCGTGTTGGTGGGTGCGGCTGATGGTGAAATCGACACTGACCGTCCAGTCGATCTTCCCGGCAGTGTCGGCGCGGATCTGCAGCCCGGCCAGGATCCGCGTCCAGGTGCCGTCACGCTGCCAGCGCCGGAACACCGGTACAGCGTCTGCCAGGGCGGGTACAACGACGGTGGGACGTCCCGCCAGCGTGCTCCGGTCCGTGTCCGCCACCGGATCCGGTCGTCCCGCCGCTGGCCACTCTGCATGAGCGGCGCACCGCGTTAGACGACAAACGAGGCCGTCAACCCCGGGCGCGGCCGTACGGCCGCGCCCGGGGCGTCACTGGGCGCGGGTTGGTTGGGCGGCGGCCGGGTCGTGCGGTGCGGATCGGAGAAGGTCGCGGCAAGGCGTCGGCGTGGGCGGCGGGACGCGGCCCTGCGGCGGAAGAGGGAAAGGTCGGCCGTTTGCTGGCCGGGCTTGTGTGCGGTGCCCCTGGCCCTGGTCGGTGGGCGATGCCGCAGCGTGGCACATCGCGCGGCGGCGAGATGACCGCGAGTGGCCCCCGAACTCGACCGCGAGATGCCCGCACGAATCGTCGACCAGGCGCTGGCCTTCCTCGGTACCTGCGCCCGCACCACAGCCCCCTGAGCCCGAGCACACTCGTCGACATCGGGTGGCACACCTTCCTGCTGTACACCCGGGAGTACGCGGCATTCTGCGACCGGATCGCCGGCGGCTTCATCCACCACGAACCCGAAGACGGCACCGAATGGCCGGCCGTACCCGTACACGAGCCCGTAGAGGCCCGCCGCATCACCATCACGGCCATGCGGGCCGCCGGCTACCACGTCGATCTCCCACTGTGGAACATGAAGGCCGACTGCACCCAGTGCCACCAGGGATGCCACGACAGCCCGGCGCGCTGACCGGCGACCCCGGCCTCCGCTCCGGCGCCCGTAGGCTGCACCCGTCACACAACCCGCGGGGAGCGAGGAGCAAGACATGCCCCGTCGTCACTGGATACAGCTACCCACCCGCGTCCGCCACGCGATCGAGACACACACCGGACGCGTCCGCTCGGCCACTTCAGCGACGACGGGGTCCGTCTCCGACCTCGCCGCAACCCTGCACACCGACCACGGCACCGTCTTCTGCAAAGCGATCGAGACCACGAACCCGCACGTACGCATGCACCGCAACGAAGCCCGCCTCAACCCCTGGCTACCCGACACCGTTCCCCGCCTGCGCTGGACCGTCGAGGAATCCGGCTGGCTCGCCCTCGGCTTCGACCACATCCCCGGCCGCCACCCCGACCTGACCGTCGGCTCCCCGACCTGACCACCATCGCCGCAACCCTTACATCCCTGACCGAAGCCCTGCCCCCCTGCCCACCGGTCAAGGTCCAGACCGCCGCCATCCGATGGTCCCACCGCCTCCCGTTACCTTTTTGATGTCCCCAGCCGGGGACTGCTCGGTCGCCCGGCCTGGTATGACTTACCGCCCCTGTCGTGCGGATGATCCGGGGGGTGT
>NZ_JBFAKM010000097.1:0-2771 GCF_040655695.1 Polymorphospora sp. NPDC050346
AACTCCCACGACACCTCCAGCAACAACCGCTGCTGCGGATCCATCGCCAACGCCTCACGCGGCGAAATCCCGAACAGATCAGCATCGAAATCCGCGGCGTCGTACAGGAACCCGCCCTCGCGTGCCGACACCGAGCCCGGGAGCTTCCCGGTGGGGTCGAACCGGGCCAGCCGCTGCCAGCCCCGGTCGGCCGGGAAGCCTGCGATGGCGTCGCCCTCCCGTTCCAGCAGCGCCCACAGGTCCTCGGGGGACCGCACCCCGCCCGGGAACCGGCATGCCATGGCGACGATCGCGATCGGCTCGGTCGCCGCGCCGACCAGCCGGCGGTTCTGCATGCGCAGCCGCTCGTTCTCCTTCAGCGACGAGCGCAGCGCCTCGACGAATTGCTCCTGCGACGTGTTCATCCGTTCTCCACCCCGTCCGTCGGATCAGGACGATGTCTGCTGTGCGGCGAGCCGCAGCAGGCTCTCCGCGTCCAGATCGTCGATGGACTCACCCGGCTCGGCCGTGTCGTCGGCGTCGGTCAGCCGCAACACCAGATCGAGCACTCCCGAACTCCGGAGCCGGGTCATCGGGATGTCGGCCAGCTTCCGCCGGAACTCGCGTTCCTCCGCCTCCTCGGGCGTCTCCGCGTCCGGTCCGAGCCCCAGCGCCGTGCACAGATGGCCGGCGACGGCGGCCGGGGTGGGATGGTCGAACACGAGCGTGGCCGGCAGGCGCAGCCCGGTCTCGGCGCCGAGCCGGTTGCGCAGCTCGATGGCGAGCAGCGAGTCGAAACCCAGATCCTTGAACGCCTGGTCGGCGCCGACGGCCGATCCCGGCCGGTGGCCGAGCACCCGGCCGGCCAGCGACCGCACGGTGTCGAGGACACGTTCGCGCTGCGCCCGCGGCTCCAGGCGGGCGAGCTGCCCGGCGAGGTCGCCGGCTGTTCCCTCGGCGGCGAGGGTCCGCCGGCTCGCGGTCAGCAGGCCGGACAGCACCGGCGGCACCGTCTGCCCGGCGTCCGCGGTCAGGTCCAGCTTGACCGGTACGAGGACCGGGGAACCCGAGCTGAGGGCCGCGTCGAACAGGGCCAGACCGTACTCGTCGCTCATCGGCACGACGCCGTGGCGAACCAACCGGTGGCGGTCGGCGCTGTTGAGCCGCCCGGTGAGTTCGCTGTCCTGCGACCAGTGCCCCCAGGCGAGTGACTGTGCCGGTAGGCCCTGCGCACGCCGCCGACGAGCCAGCGCATCCAGATAGGCGTTCGCGGCCGCATAGTTCGCCTGTCCCGCCGAACCGAACACCCCCGACGCCGAGGAGAACAACACGAACGCACTCAGACCATCGGTCAACTCGTGAAGGTACTCCGCCGCGACGGCCTTGGCCCTGAACACCGCCTCCAACTGAGCCTCGGTCAGATTCGCCACCGTCGCGTCATCCAACACCCCAGCCGCGTGGATCACCGCACTCGGACGATGCTCCTCGAGCAGCGCCTTCAACGCCTCCCGATCCGACACATCACACGCCACGATCCGCGCCTGCGGCACCTCATCACACAACCGGCCGGCACCCGGCGCATCCGGACCGCGACGCGACACCAGCAACAACTCCGATACGCCGTACACGTCGACCAGGTGCCGGGCCAACAGCCCACCGAGCGTCCCGGTACCACCCGTGATCAACACCGGGCCGCTACCGAAATCAACCTCACCACCACCCGGGACAGCCCGCACCAGACGAGGCACCCGAACACGGCCGTCGTCGTCCACTCGCAACTGCGGCTCGTCACACACCGCCACCGCCGCCCGCGCCAGCGCCGGATCGGCCGCGTCGACCAGCACGAGCCGGTCCGGATGCTCGGACTGCGCCGACGCCAACAAACCCCACACCGCCGCGTGCTCTGGGTCTGTCTGACTACCGGGAACCCGAACCAACCAACGCTGCTCATCCGCAGCCAAACGCTGCTGGACCCCGGCCAACACCTCGGACAGAACGACACCGGCGCAGTCCCACACCGCGATGTCGGTCTCCGCCTCGCCGACATGGCCGACCTCAATCCAGTCGACGGTGTAGAGATCCCGTACCGCCTTGACCGGCAGCCGGTCCGGCAACGCCCGCAGAGCCAGCGAGCCGACCGTGGCGACCGGGGCGCCGGACATGTCCGTCAGGGTCAGTGACAGGTTGTCGCCGTCGGCACGCAACCTCACCCGTACCCTGGTCGCGCCGGTCGCGTGCACGGACACGTCCTGCCAGGCGAACGGCAGCAACACCGGCGCGCCCTCGTCGGAGAAGTCACGCAGGGCGGCGGTGTGCAGGGCAGCATCCAGCAACGCCGGGTGGATCGCGAAACCGGCGGCCCGGCCGTGCTCCGACGGTGGCAACTCGACCTCGGCAAAGAGGTCGTCGCCGGCCTCCCACGCCGCCCGCACGCCCCGGAACACCGGCCCATACTCATAGCCACGCAGCGCTAGACGGTCGTAAAGTTCGGCTATCGAGACCGGCGCCGCGTCCACCGGCAGCCGCTCGACGGCGGGCGCTACCGGGCTCTCCTGCTCCAGCACGCCGGTGGCGTGGCAGGTCCAGGGCTCGTCCTCGCCGGTACGTGAGTAGACCGCGACCTGCCGCTCGGCGGTGACCGTGGTCTGCACCTCGACGGCCCCGTCGAGCACCAGCGGGGCCTGCACGGTCAGCTCCCGCAGAACGGGTGCGCCGATCAGGTCACCGGCGTGGATCGCCCAGTCCACGAACTGCGTCCCCGGCACCAGCACCGTCCCATGGACCGCGTGATC
>NZ_JBFAKM010000098.1:0-2426 GCF_040655695.1 Polymorphospora sp. NPDC050346
GGTGCCGGTCGACTGGACTCCCGCGCTACCGGCTGTCGCTGGACCGGTCGACCTGCCGACGTACGCCTTCCAGCACCGACGCTACTGGCTCGACGGGGGCGGCTGGCGCGGATCCGCGGTACGGCTCGCCGACGGCGGGGTGGTGGTGTC
This sequence comes from Polymorphospora sp. NPDC050346, assembly GCF_040655695.1. Classification (NCBI taxonomy): domain Bacteria; kingdom Bacillati; phylum Actinomycetota; class Actinomycetes; order Micromonosporales; family Micromonosporaceae; genus Polymorphospora; species Polymorphospora sp. NPDC050346. The sequence continues at coordinate 151 of NZ_JBFAKM010000098.1, forward strand.
GACCCGGGTGTCGACGGCCCGGCAACCATGGCTGGCCGATCACGTTATCAACGGCTCGGTGCTGGTGCCGGGAACCGGGTTCGTGGACTGGGCGATCCACGCCGGCGACCTGGTCGGCGCGTCGGTGGTGCGGGAGCTGACGGTGCAGGCCCCGCTCGTGCTGGACCCCGCCAGCACCGTCGACGTGCAGACCACGGTCGACGGCCGGCGGCAGCTCAGCATCCACGCTCGTACCGGTGCGGACCAACCGTGGACCTGCCACGCCACCGGCCAACTCGCGGAGGCCGCAGAGGGTGACACCCCGCAGGCCGACGCGACGTGGCCGCCGGCCGGCGCGACGCTGCTCCCGGTGGAGGACTTCTACGAAGGTCTGGCTGCTGTGGGTTTGCAGTACGGCCCGGTGTTCCGGGGCGTACGGGCGGCGTGGCGCGATGGTGCGGAGTTCGTCGCCGAGGTCGCTCTGGATGATGCGGACCGTGCGCAGGTGGACCGCTTCGGGGTGCATCCCGCGCTGCTGGACGCCGCGCTGCACCTGGCCGCGCTGGGCATGCCGGACGGCGCCGGGGGGCCGTCGCTGCCGTTCGCGTGGCAGGACGTCTCCGTGTACGCCACGGGCGCGACCAGGCTCAGGGTGCGGATGCGTGTCGACGGCACCAACCTGTCGTTGACGTTGACCGACGCGGACGGGGCGTTGGTGGCGACGGTGGGGTCGCTTGTGCTGCGGGCGTTGCCGGACCGGCTGCCGGTCAAGGCGGTTCGGGATCTCTACACCGTCGACTGGGTCGAAGCCGGCGAGGTCGGTCGGGCCGAAGTCGATATGCCGGTGTGGGACTGCGCCGGTGTTGGCCTGGCCGACACTCTGGCCGGTGTGCGGCAGCGTTTGGCCGCCGACGATCGGCGCTGGTTGGTCCTGGTCCCCGACAGCCAGAACCGCCCAGAGCACGCGGCGGTGTGGGGTTTGTTGGCGTCGGCGCAGTCGGAGTATCCGGGCCGTTTGGTGCTGGTGGATGCGGCCGACCCGGCGCTGGCGCGGGCGGCGGTGGCGGTGTGTGACGAGCCGCAGTTGCGTGTGGATGACGACGGCCGCGTTCGGGTGCCGCGTCTGGTGCGGGCTGCTCCGGGTGGCGGCGAGGTTGATTTCGGTAGCGGCCCGGTGTTGATCACGGGTGGTACCGGCACGCTCGGTGGGTTGTTGGCCCGGCATTTGGTCGACGTGTACGGCGTATCGGATCTGTTGCTGGTCTCGCGTCGCGGCTCGCAGGCGCCGGGTGCCGGCCGGTTGTGTGATGAGGTGCCGCAGGCGCGGATCGTGGCGTGTGATGTGTCGGATCGGGAGGCGTTGAAGGCGCTGCTCGAGGAGCATCGGCCCACTGCGGTGATCCACGCGGCCGGGGTGTTGGATGACGCGACGGTGGCGAATCTGACCGAGGCTCAGTTGGAGGCGGTGTTCAGGGCCAAGGCCGTCGCGGCGGAGTACCTTCACGAGCTGACCGATGGTCTGAGTGCGTTCGTGTTGTTCTCCTCGGCGTCGGGGGTGTTCGGTTCGGCGGGACAGGCGAACTATGCGGCCGCGAACGCCTATCTGGATGCGCTGGCTCGTCGGCGGCGTGCGCAGAACCTCCCGGCACAGTCACTCGCCTGGGGCCTGTGGGAGTCCGCGAGCACGCTGGCCCAATCGGCGGATCGCGATCGTCTGGCCCGGTCGGGCGTGCTGCCGATCGACGACGAGAGGGGCCTGCGGCTGTTCGACGAGGCACTGCGGACCGATGCGCCGGTGACGGTGCCGGTGCGGCTGCGCCTGAACGGCTCGACGGGTGTGCCGCCATTGCTGTCGCGCCTGGCGCCGGCCACGCGGCGTACCGCGGCGGCCGGCGATCAAGACCGGTCGTGGACGGAACGGTACGCCGGGTGGGATCCGGAGCGGCGACGTGCCGAACTCGTACGTCAGGTCTGCGCGATGGTGGCCGGGGTGCTCGGTTTCGGCGGCGGTGACCAGGTCGACGCCGGGCAGGCGTTCCGGGACATGGGCTTCGATTCGCTCACCGCGGTGGACCTGCGCAACCGCCTGGCCACGTGGACCGGCGTACGGCTTCCGGCGACGCTGGCGTTCGACTATCCGTCGCCCGTGGTGCTGGCTGGTCATTTGGATGAGGTGTTGTTCGGTGGTTCGCGGCCGGTGGCTTCGGATGGTGTGGTGGGGGTGGTGGATGGTGATCCGGTGGTGATTGTGGGGATGGCGTGTCGTTTTCCGGGTGGTGTGTCGTCGCCTGGGGATT
>NZ_JBFAKM010000099.1:0-2240 GCF_040655695.1 Polymorphospora sp. NPDC050346
GCCGACATCGTCGGCGTCAAGGCGAGCGACAACACCCTGATCCGGTGGACCGGGGACGGTGACGGCACCTTCGCCGCACCGGCCCAGATCGGCCACGGCTGGTCCACCCACCGCCTCGCCAACTACTGATCCACCACTGAATCACCACCACCCGCGAACCGCGGTCGATGGCGCATGCCCAGAATCGAACCCCAGGAGTTGTACGTGAAAAGACGTCTCCTTGCCCGGCTGACCGCCGCGGCACTCATCGGCGGAATGCTCTCCACCGCGCTGGTGAACAGCGCGTCGGCGGTGCCGCCCGAGACATACATCAGCAGCTACGCCGCCTCCGCCCAGACCGTCCAGCAGCAGTACGGCGTGCCGGCATCGGTGGCCCTCGGCCAGTCGATCCTCGAATCCGCGTGGGGCGAGAGCCGACTGACCCGCGAACGGAGGAACTTCTTCGGCTTCAAGTGCACCGCGTCGAACGCGCCGGGCCCGATCGCGACGAGCTGCCACAACTATCCGACCCAGGAGTGCGGCCCGTCCGGCTGCTACACCGTCAACCAGTACTTCCGCGGGTACGCCAGCAGCACGGACTCGTTCCGCGACTACGGCCGGCTGCTGCGGACCGCGCGGTACGCGGCCGCGTTCGACCACGTGGACGATCCCGACCAGTTCATCCGCGAGGTGCACCGCGCCGGATACGCCACCGATCCGGAATACGCGAACAAGGTGATCAGCCTGATGCGTACCTACAACCTGTACCGCTTCAACACCACCGCCCCCGATCGGCCGGCGGAGAGTGTGAATGGTGACCGGTTCGAGGATCTGGTCGCGGTGGATGCGGACGATGTGATGTGGATGTATCCGGGTCGTTCGGCGGGGACGTTCGGTACGGCGGTTCGGGTTGGTTCGGGGTGGATCGACAACTACAACCGGATCGCGGTCGGTGATTCGAACGGCGACGGGTTCGCGGATCTGTTCGCGACCGCGACCGACGGGGTGTTGTGGTACTGGCACAACGACGCCAAGGGTGGCTTCGGGTCCCGTACCCAGGTCGGTCAGGGCTGGAAGGCCGTGCAGTGGTTCACGGTCGCCGACGTGAACGGGGACGACAAGGCTGACATCCTGGCGAAGGTCGGTGACTACCTGAACCTGTACATCGGGACCGGCCGGGGCCAGTTCGCCGAGCCGCGTCGGGTCGGTACGGGCTGGAACCAGGTGTCGCGGTTCGCCGCCGGTGATGCCGATGGTGACGGTGACGCGGACATCTGGGGGACCAAGCCGGACGGGACGTTGCTGTTCTGGAAGGGCAACGGCCAGGGTGGCTTCACCGCACCCGCCGTCGTCGGCGGGGGCTGGCAGGGCGTCCGCGAGTTCGCCGTGCTCGACGTCAACGGCGACCGCAAGGCCGACATCGTCGGCGTCAAGGCGAGCGACAACACCCTGATCCGCTGGACCGGGGACGGTGACGGCACCTTCGCCGCACCGGCCCAGATCGGCCACGGCTGGTCCACCCACCGCCTCGCCAACCACTAGACCAGGAACAGAGGAGCCGTGAACATGCAGACAGTCAGGAAACCGCGGGCGAGAGCGGTCGTCACCGCGGTCATCGGGATACTCACCATGCTGGCCGCGTACGCGGTGCAGGACGCGACCCTCGGCACCCGTACGGCCCACGCCGCCACCCGTGCCGGCATCGTCGCAGTCGCCGAGGGCGAGGTCGGCAACTCCGAGGCCAACGGCCGCTGTCAGAAGTACGGTCCCTGCATCACCACCGCCTGGTGCGCGATGTTCGCCGAGTGGGTCTGGCGCAACGCCGGTGTCTCCCCGGTGTTCACGACCGACGTCGCCACCGGCGTCGGCACCTGGGGACAGCAGCAGGGGCTCTGGAAGGCCCGCCCCTCCGGCGGGACCGGCAGCCCGGCCCCCGGTGACGTCGTCGTGTGGGGCACACCGGGCTCCGGTGTGGGAGGCCACGTCGGCATCGTCCACACCGTGCACTCCGACGGCACCATCACGACCATCGAGGGCAACCAGAACGACGCGGTGGTCAAGCGGCGCATCAACCCGGCCACCCAGCGGGCCGGCGAACGCGACGTCCTGATCAGCGGGTACGTGTCACCGCCGAACATCTCCGTGCCCGATCGGCCGGCGGAGAGTGTGAATGGTGACCGGTTCGAGGATCTGGTCGCGGTGGATGCGGACGATGTGATGTGGATGTATCCGGGTCGTTCGGCGGGGACGTTCGGTACGGC
>NZ_JBFAKM010000100.1:0-2218 GCF_040655695.1 Polymorphospora sp. NPDC050346
GGACCCCTTCATACCGACTCGCCCACGCCCGGTCAGCGACTGCGCACTGAGGCGGCACTGTCGGTGGGAGCTGATTACCCTAGTCGAATGTTCGAAACTCCCGATGAGCTCCACAGCCTCCAAGTACTGCTCGACACGTCTTTGGCCGACTCCAGCAGCCATCTCAAGTCGATCATTCGGCCAGGTGAAAGCACCTTGGACGCTGAGCAGCTCGTCCAAGTCTGCCAAGGCATGTGCACCCTGGCGATTGCCACGGTCACCCGGCGCGGTGAGCCTCGCATCAGCGGCGCCGACGGGCACCTCCTGCACGGCCGTTGGATCGTCGGCACCCACCGTCAGGCCGCTAAAGCCCGTCATCTCGCGGCGCGGCCCGGCATCAGCGCGACCTTCATGCGCGGCGAGCAGCTCGGCATCTTCACGCACGGACACGCCGTTCCGCTGAACCCCGAGGGGACGAACAGCGACCCGACTTGGCCGACAATCCGTGACTACCTCGTCAACCACTACGACGGCGACAGCGAGGACCCGTTCTGGGACGAGAACGTCTGGTACCGCATCGACCCCAGCTGGATGGTCGCCTATAGCACCGACCCCGTCGGGCTGCTCGACCAACAACCGTCAGTCTGACGAGCATTCGAGCGGGTCCACCTCAGGCCGTCACTCTGGGATAGTCGAGGCTGACATCTTCAGTGAGGCGACTTTATATGTCGCTGAACATTACGACCAGTTGAATTCGGGTACTCGTGTCGAGGTGGCCGAACAGCGGCTCGGCCAGAGCCGCGCGTCCGGTATGAAATCTGTCCACCAGTTCGTGTCCGGTCATTGTGAGTGTGATGGGTCCGATGCCCCTATGTTTCGTCAAGCGGTTCGTGGGGTCTGATTCGCTGGGTTGGCTGGCGGAGCAGGTGGTAGACCTCGCGGGCGATGTAGCGCTTGAGGCATCGGGTGGCTTCGCGGCGGGTGAGGCCTTGGCTGCTGCGTCGGTCGAGGTAGTCGCGGGTGCGTTGGTCGGCGCGTGATCGGGTCAGGGCGATGCGGTGGAGGGCGGCGTTGGCGCGGCGGTCGCCGCCTCGGTTGAGGCGTCGGCGGCGGGTCTTGCCGGAGGACGCCTCGATCGGGTTGACGCCGCATAGTGCGGCGAAGGACGCCTCGCTGTGCATCCGGTCTGGGTTGTCGCCGGCGGTGACCAGCAGGGCCGAGGCGGTGTCGGGACCGATCCCGTGCCGGTCCAGTAGCTGCGGCGCGTGGGTGGTGAGCACGGCGGTGATCTGGCGTTGGAGGTCGCGTTCCTCTGTGGTGAGGGCCTGGATGCGTTGTGCCAGGCGACGCAGGGTGTAGACGGTGGCGGTGTCGACGTCGGTCGGTGTGGTGTTGGGCATGGCGGCACAGTGGCGGATCAGGGTCGCGTCGGACAGGCCGGTCAGGGTGTCGCGTAGGGCGGCTGCGGCGGTGACGATGACGGCCTTGAGTTGGTTGATCGCTTGGGTGCGGGATTTCACTGCGGAGGCCCTGGCAAGGCGGAACATGCGCAGCATCTCCACCGGTCCGTTGGTGGTCTTGGCTGTGGCGGCGGCCCGGCCTGTGAGCACCGCCAGGGCGGCGGCCACCGCGTCGACGGTGTCGGTCTTGCCGTGGCGGCGACGGGCCGCGCGGTCGGGACGGTTGACCTCGATCACGGTCAGACGCTGGTTACGCAGGTAGCGGGCCAGGCCCGCGCCGAAGGAGCCGGTTCCCTCGACACCGGCACGGCGCAGGTCGCCGAAACCGCGTGCCCAGGTCAGCAGGTCGCGGTAGCCGGCGGCGGTGGTCGGGAAGCTGGCGGAGGTGACCTGGACGCCGAGCGCGGTGATCACCGCGGCGACGTGGGCGTCCTTGTGGGTGTCGATGCCGAGGATGATCTCCTCGCCGGTCGGGTCGGGCGCGCTGTCGGCGGTGGTGGCTGGCATGCTGGGCATGGACTGTTCGTCTCCTGGTGGCTTGGGACGGCGGATGGCCATCGCCAGGCCGGCAGGGCGGTCAGAACTGTGATGGTGCCCTTGTTCGCAGCAAGGCCCCTATCGGGACACGCCCTACCGGTCTGGTGACAGCAGGCCCTCCCGCGAGCCACAGTCGACAGATCGGAGCGAAGGCATCGACTGAGCCGGTTGCGTTGCGGGTCAGACCACGGCCCGCGGAAGCACGGCTCCTACGATCTCAGAACCGCACCATCACACTCACA
>NZ_JBFAKM010000101.1:0-2089 GCF_040655695.1 Polymorphospora sp. NPDC050346
CGGCCTCGTGCCCGTGGTTGTCGTTGACGCTCTTGAAGCCGTCGAGATCGAAGATGGCAAGCGTCACGGGGTGACGGGCGGAGAGGACGGCGGTGAGGTCCGACATGAGCGCGCGACGGTTGGGCAGGCCGGTCAGGTCGTCGGTGTGCAGGGCGTGGCGGGTGGCGTCCAACTCGCGGAACAGGTGGAGGGCGATGGTGGCCAGTGCGGCGGTGGCGGTGATGGCGGCTGCAACCGCGAGGCGGTGGGAGGTACGCACGGCGGGACTCCTGTTCGTCCTGGCTTTGTGTGGGTGTCCGGTGGGGGTTCGCCATCCCTCCCGAACAACTACTAATATACCTCCTTCTTGAAGGATTGTCGAGAACGAATGGAAATAAGAAGGCGCCCGGGGGCTTGTGCCACCGGGCGCCGGATTACGTCAGGGGTTTTTCGGTTGGGTTGCCGAGTACGCGTACTCGGCCGGTCGGCACGAACGGGGCGTCTTTGGGGCCTCGGATGTGGCGTCGCACCCACGTACGCCTGCGCTGCTGTAGGCCGGGGCCGACGCGCTGGTTTCGCCAGAATCCGGCCACCCACCAGCGGCGCTCGTACTTCCTGGCCTTGCCGGGGCCACTTCCGGCGCTCTCGTTCGCGCGGATTGGGCGGAGGCGCACGAATCGGACGGTGGGGTCGGGGCGGCCGGCGCGGGCATATGCCTTTCGGATCGGCTTGTCGGCTGGGGTGTCGATAACCTCTCCGTCTGGCTGGCCAATCAGGATCCAGGTTGCCAGTAGCGCATTAACAAAGTTCTGAATGACGGAGTTGAGGTGTGGGGTTTGACCGTAGGTGATTCCTACTCCTGCGGTGATCGGGGCGAGCCATCCGATGTTTTCCCGCATACTCTGCAAACGTCGCTCGTCCATGGGCGGCGCCAAGAATTCGGGGTAGGTGAAGAACACCATCCAGGTACCGTCGGGAGTCTGTCCCCATTGGGCGGCGATAACGGGGCATAGGCGCCCGGTGGTGGGGTCGGTCATCTCGAACACCGGGGTAGCCCAGAAGAGGATTCCCTCGGGGGTGGGCACCTCATCGGCGAGGATTGGCTGCTGCGGTAGTTCGGCGGCAGCGGATCGGGTTTCGGTGGTGAAATCGGGGTCTATCCAGTAGATGGGGCCGCCCTCGGCATGGTCGGCCATCAGCCTGGTGTACGCGGACACCACCGACATGGTGGCGCCGTTTACCTCGACAGACGCCCCGATGGGGAGGTCGGGTACAAGGTGCGCGGGCAGGTGGTGGGCTTCGCCAGTGGCCAGCGATTGCATGAGATCGGCTTTGGCGCCGTTGCGCCAGTAGTGCACGAGGCGGTCGCGCACCTTCGGCAGGGTGGTCGGGCGCGGCGTGCGGTGCTCGTCGGCGGTGGGGGGTGCTTCGGCCGCCTGGCTTTGGGGCTTCGCGGCGTCGGCGTACTTGAGGGGTTGTCGGCGTGGTACCGGGCGCCGGTCGAACAGGGCTCGGTGTAGGTGGCTGAAGGCGTCGGCGGCGTCGGCGCCGGCGCCGTGGCGGCGGCGGGTGCGGGCGGCGGCGCGGCGGGTGATCGCGCGGCGGTCACCTCGGTCAACGTCGTTCGCGCATGGGCTGCATGCGGCCCACCGACCGCCGATGTTGTGGGCGTACGTCGCTTCGTCGCCGGTCACGACAATCTGGATCGGCCCGAAGTCGTAGGACCATTTTGGTCCTGCCGCCCCGCAAAAGTCGCATACCATTTCGACTTTGTCGAGATCGGCCAGCGGAACCGGCTGGGCGCGGTGCGACTCGTCAAAGGCGGCGGAGTGGACGTATTCCGTGTGGCCGTTGCTGGTGTGCCGCTGGAGTGGGCGGCGGCAGGCCGCGCAGCCGTACTCAACGGATTCGGAGGCGTTGGGGTGCATGACACCTTCCCAAGGTCCTGGGTTTGTGTGGGTGTCCGGTTGGGGTTCGCCATCCCTCCCGAACAACTACTAATATACCTCCTTCTTGGGTCGGTGTCGAGACTCAAACCACACCTGACCAGCGGTTTTCCACCCACCCCGCACATCATCGACCGCAACACACGGCGCGGTTTATCGCGCCC
>NZ_JBFAKM010000102.1:0-2050 GCF_040655695.1 Polymorphospora sp. NPDC050346
CGCCGCGATGCTGACGAGGCGGTTACGTTCCTGGGCGCGTTGGGTGCTCTGCACACCGCCGGGGTGCCGGTCGACTGGACTCCCGCGCTACCGGCCGACGCCCGACCACTCGACCTGCCGACATACGCCTTCCAACGGCAACGCTACTGGCTGCCACCGCGACCCGCCACGCCGACAACGGCGGACGACGACAGCGGGTTCTGGGCCGCCGTGGAGAGCGGCGAGATCCCCCTCGACGACAACCTCGCCGCCCTGCTGCCCGCCTTCACCGCCTGGCGGCAACAGCAGCAGGACGAGGCCGAGCTGCGCCGCTGGTGCTACCGCGAGACGTGGACCAGCGTGCCGCGACCCGACCGCACCCGGCGCCCCGGCCGATGGCTCGTCGTCTCCGGCAACCGCGACTCCGGCGGGTGGGGCGACCTCGCCGCCACCGCGCTCGCGGCCGCCGGCGTCGACGTCACCGCACTCGTCGTCGACCCCGCGTCGCCGCTCGACCCGATCGGAGACGACTACGACGGCGTCCTCTCGCTCCTTGGCGTCGACGGCGACGACGATCCGGCCACACCCGTGCCCACCGGCCTCGCCGGGGTGCTGAGGCTGCTGCAGGCCATCCCGGACACGGCGCCGCACTGTCGTGTGTGGGCGGCCACCACCGGCGCAGGCGAACACCCCGCCGCCGCGACCACCTCGGGATTCGGGCGGGTGGCCGCCCTCGAACACCCCACCCGATGGGGTGGCCTCGTCGACCTCCCCGCCGCCGGCCGGGCCGCAGCCGACCGCCTCGTCGACGTTCTGCTCTCCGACAGCGGCGAGGACCAGGTCGCCATCCGGACGGCCGGAGTCCTCGCCCGCCGGCTCGAACGGCTGCCGCTGACCGGTCGCTCCGTGGGCGACACGCCCTGGACGCCGCACGGCACGGTGCTCATCACCGGGGGAACCGGGGCGCTCGGAGCGGCCGTCGCCCGCTGGGTGGCGCAGAGCGGCGCGGACCACGTCGTCCTGCTCAGCCGGCGTGGCCCGGACGCGCCCGGCGCTGCCGACCTCGTACGGGAACTACGGGAGCACGGGCCGCAAGTCACCGTCCTCGCGTGCGACGTCGCCGACCGGGAACAGGTCGCGGACGCGCTGCGGACCGTTGGCGCGGTCACGGCCGTCTTCCACGCCGCGGGAGTCCTCGACGACGGAGTGATCGAATCGTTGTCGCCGTCACGGTTCGAGACTGTCCTGGCGGCCAAGGCGCACTCGGCACGCCTGCTCGACGAGCTGACCCGAGACCACCCGCTGACCGCATTCGTGCTGTTCTCCTCGGTCGCCGGAGCCATCGGAACGCCCGGGCAGGCCAACTACGCCGCCGCCAACGCGTACCTCGACGCCCTCGGCCGCCGGATGCGCAAGGCCGGACGGCCCGCGGTCGTGATCTCGTGGGGCCCCTGGGCGGGCGCGGGCATGGCCGACGGCGTACGCGAACTGCGCCGCACCGGCTACACGGCCCTACCACCGCAGCGAGCCCTGGCCGCCCTCCGATACGTCCTCGAGCGCGGCGACACCTCGGTGACGATCGCCGACATCGACTGGGAGAGGTTCCCGACCGCCTTCACCGCCACCCGGCCCAGCCCGCTGCTGAGCAACCTCGCCGCCCCGCCGCCGGCACCGGACCGGCGACCGGCCGCCGAACTCGGCAAGCTCACCCCGGACGGACGGCGGGCCCGCATCACAGACCTTGTCCGCGAGCACACCGCGCTCGTGCTCGGCCAGACCGACCCGGGCCGGATCGACATGGAACGGCCTTTCAAGGACCTCGGCTTCACGTCGCTGAGCGCCGTCGAACTTCGCAACCAGTTGTCGACGGCCGTCGGCGAACCGCTTCCGGCGACGCTGGCGTTCGACTATCCGTCGCCCGTGGTGCTGGCTGGTCATTTGGATGAGGTGTTGTTCGGTGGTTCGCGGTCGGTGGTTTCGGATGGTGTGGTGGGGGTGGTGGATGGTGATCCGGTGGTGATTGTGGGGATGGCGTGTCGTTTTCCGGGTGGTGTGTCGTCGCCTGGGGATT
>NZ_JBFAKM010000103.1:0-1928 GCF_040655695.1 Polymorphospora sp. NPDC050346
TTTAAGTGCGCCACGAGCGCGGAGGGTGAGGTCGATGTAGGGGATCTCATTTGACGCGGTGCTGTGCAGGAGATGAAGGTTTTGTGGCCCTTCGGCATCGCCCTGTGGGGGGAGATGTCAAACCGCCTCAAGCTGCGTTGGCTGAAGACCGTCGTGGTGAGCGTTGAGGAAAAGGCACGCTTGACGTGTCAGGTGGGGACCGGAAAGGCGAGCGTGAGCGAACCGCTATTGACGTGTCGAAACAAGAAGATGACATCAAAACCGGTGCGGTTAAAGGGTGCCGGGATGAGCCTGGCGGATACCCGCTTACTGGCCAGGCGGTGTCCGGCATGGAGGCGGCGCGAGTCCGGTCTGCGGCTTCTGCATGGAACGTGGGAAGGCGGACACCGATACGGCTCGACCCAGATGGCTGGGGGGCGAGAGGGAGCGCACCGGACGGCGGAAACCGTCGGGTGCTGAGTACCGTTGCGGGGTTCGCTGGCGGACCGGTTCGTAGTAGTGGTGAAGCCCTGGTAATCGGGGTGGAGCGAAGGGGCCGGCTCACCGCTGATCTGTTCGCGCGAACAACCGGACCTGTGCCGGGAGGAAGCGGGTGGACATGTCAAGTCCGCAGGACAAGCCTTTTGATATTCCGAAACGGCTGGTGTGGGAGGCGTACGAGAGAGTCAGGGCGAACAAGGGCGCGGCAGGTGTGGACGGGCAGTCCATCGAGGACTTCGAAGCCGATCTGAGAAACAATTTGTACAAGATCTGGAATCGGATGTCGTCGGGGACGTATTTCCCGCCGCCGGTGAAGGCGGTGGAGATCCCGAAGCCGGGCGGCACGCGATTGTTGGGTGTGCCGACCGTGGCTGATCGCGTAGCGCAGACGGTGGTCGCGTTGGCGTTGGAACCCCGAACAGAGTCGATCTTCCATGACGACTCGTACGGGTATCGACCCCGGCGGTCGGCGTTGCAGGCGATCGAGCGGTGCCGGCAACGGTGCTGGAAGAAGGACTGGGTCATCGACCTGGATGTGCAGAAGTTCTTCGACTCTGTGGATCACGCTCTCATGGTCAAGGCCGTGGAGGCGAACACCGACCAGCGGTGGGTGGTGCTGTATGTCAGGCGGTGGCTGGTCGCTCCGCTGGCACTGCCCGACGGAACCCTGCAAACCCGGGATCGGGGAACTCCGCAGGGTTCCGCTGTTTCACCCGTGTTAGCGAACCTGTTCATGCACTATGCGTTCGACTCGTGGCTGGAGCGGGAGTTCCCGACCGTGGAGTTCGAACGCTATGCCGATGATGCGGTGGTGCATTGCGCGACGGAGCGTCAGGCCCGGCAGGTCTGGGTGGCGCTGGCCGAACGGCTGGAAAGCGTCGGATTGCGTTTGCATCCCGACAAGACAAAGCTGGTGTATTGCCGGGACTCCCGGCGGCGGGGCTCGTTCGAGCACACGTCGTTCACGTTCCTGGGGTATGCCTTCGGCCCGCGCAAGGCGAAGTATCCGGATGGGAGGGCATTCTCCTCCTTCCTGCCCGCGATCAGTCCTCAAGCCCTGAAGGCGATGGGCAGACAGTTGCGCCACTGGCGCATTCACCGGCGCACTGAGGATTCTCTTGATGAGCTTGCCGATTGGATCAACCCGATCGTGGCGGGCTGGATGAACTACTACGGCCGGTTCTACCGGTCGCAGTTGTATCCCTTCCTGCGGCGTATCAACACCTACCTGATGCGCTGGGCGCGAAAGAAATACAAGAGGCTGCGCTCTTGGAAACGCTTCAAGGCATGGTGGACCGGGCTCCTCGATCGAGATCCCGGCCTGTTCACGCATTGGGCGTGGGAGCGGCAGTACTGCTGGAACTGGTGAGAAGAGCGGAGTGATGGGAGACTGTCACGCTCCGTTCCGTGGGAGCCCAGGGCTGCGACGCCCTGGGCCACCCGACCCT
>NZ_JBFAKM010000104.1:0-1714 GCF_040655695.1 Polymorphospora sp. NPDC050346
GCCCGACGCCGCTGCGACGTCCTGTTCGCCATGCTCCGCGACAAAGCCCTCTACCAACCCCGCCCCGCCGCTTGACGAACCCCATAGGGACACCCTCCAGCCGTCCCACGCCCTGGCCGAACAGGAAGCGATCGTCTGCGAACTCGCTACCCAGGCCCTGTGGACCTACAGCGCCCACATCAACGCGGAGGCGGAGAATGGGCGAGATCCGCAGGTGCCCGACCGGTACGACTGGAGGTTCCTGCGGGCAATGCGTCGCGGCTGACGAACGCCCGCCCACAGGAGTCCGGCCAGCACCGTTCCATGCGCAACGCGGTCATCGAGACCAGCGGAATCGTGAACCACCTTGATCACGCGATAGAAATCCTCCGCGAATCCGCGGGGAGCCGAACACGATGATCAAGAAATCTTCCGTCCTGGTCGTGGTCGACGTACAGAACGGCTTCATCCGCGATGCCTCGGCGCCGGTCGTTCCGGTCATCCGTGATCTCGTCCAGCGATGGCTGGACGAGGGCGGGGATGTGGTCTTCACTCGCTACATCAACTATGAGGGCAGCCCGTTCGAGCGCTTGATCCACTGGACCAAGCTCCGCGACGCGCCCGAGGTGGACATCGTTCCCGAGCTGCAACCCTTCGTGGGAAGGGCGACAGCAGTGCTCGACAAGACGATCTACAGCTTGTTCACCGACGAGGGGCGGGACCTGATCGATCGACACGGCTGGACCGATCTCTATGTGTGCGGTATCGCTACCGAAAGCTGTGTGCTGAAGACGGCGGTCGACGCATTCGAACTCGGATACACGCCGTGGGTCGTTGCCGACGCGTCCGGCAGCCACGCCGGCCAGGTCGCCCACGACGCGGGGATGCTCGTCCTCAAACGATTCATCGGAGCAGGACAGATCATCAGCACCAAGACGTTGCCGGGCGCATGACGAGCACAGCGTGGCAGGCAACCCGGTCACCGAGAGGCAGACCGGTCTTCACATGTTGATTGTCGGCCGAGCCAACGTCGATCTCACCGCCCGGGTACGGCACTGCCGACCGTCGGCCGTACTGGTTTGAGCGATGGCCAACACATCGACCGGCGCTGTGATGTGGAGATCACCGAACGGGGGGCATCATCCTCAGCCCGCTCAAACCTGACTTGGCTCACGATCATGGTTCCCGAGCGGGCTCCTGGCGCTGACCAGCGGGTTCTTGGCTCGTCGTCGGCGGATCTGCGCACTAATCCCGGGTCGTAGGGTGGGCTGATGTCCCCGTATGTGCGCACGGTGAGGACCGCGTCAGGCGCGAGGGCGGTGCAGATCGTCTACTCCTCACGGCGCGGGTCGCGGGATATCGAGCACATCGGGTCGGCGCACGACGAGGCCGGGCTGGAGGTCTTGCGGGCGGTCGCCCGGCAGCGTCTGGCCGCGGGTCAGGGCGAGCTGGACCTGGGGCTGGAGCGCACTGAGGTCGGCCAGCGCAGCGCGGGTGATCCGTTGCCGATCACATCGGCGCGGATGGGGCACCTGTGGGACGCCCTCACGCACGCCTATGAGGTGCTCGGGTTCGCGCAGGCGGCAGGTGGGGACGACGTGTTCCGGCAGCTCGTGTTGGCCCGGATCATCGAGCCGACCAGCAAGCTCGACAGCCTACGGGTCCTCGAGGAGACGGGCGTGCGGGCGCCGTCGTACGCGACCATCAAGCGTCGCCTACCCGTGTTCGCGCAGGA
>NZ_JBFAKM010000105.1:0-1394 GCF_040655695.1 Polymorphospora sp. NPDC050346
GGGACTGTTTCGCGAACGGTGTTTCCGGCGATCTTGGTTAGTAGGTTTCAGCGGCCGGGAAGCGGTCGCTGAAGGTGATGGCGAAGGCGTTCAACGCGGGCTTCCAGCGCATCGTCCATCGGGTCCTGCCTCTGCCGGTGGGGTCCAGGGACCGGGTCACCAGGTAGAGGCACTTTAGCGCGGCCTGCTCGTTGGGGAAGTGGCCTCGGGCCTTGACCGCCCGCCGGTAGCGGGCGTTCAGCGATTCGATCGCGTTCGTCGAGCAGATGACCTGGCGGATCTCGAGGTCGTAGTCGAGGAACGGGATGAACTCGGCCCAGGCGTTGTCCCACAGGCGGATCACCGCCGGATACCGGCCGGCCCACTTGTCGGCCAGGTCGTCGAACGCCGCCTTGGCGGCGGTGGCGTTGACGGCGGTGTAGATCGGCTTAATGTCGCGTTTGAGTTCGTCCCAGTATCTGCGGGAGGTAAGCCGGAAGGTGTTGCGGATCAGGTGGATGACGCAGGTCTGCACCACGGTCCGGGGCCAGACGTTCGTGACCACCTCCGGCAGGCCTTTGAGGCCGTCGCAGACGAGGAAGAACACGTCCTTGACGCCCCGGTTGCGCAGGTCGGTCAGCACGCTCATCCAGAACTTCGCGCCCTCACCGCCGGTGCCGGCCCACAGACCGAGGATGTCCTTGTCGCCGTCGAGGGTGACCCCGATCGCGGCGTAGAAGGGCCGGTTGGCGACCTGCCCGTCTCGGACCTTGACCACGATGGCGTCGATGAACACCGCCGCGTAGACCTCGTCCAGGGGCCGGTGCGACCAGTCGGTCATCTCCTCGATCACCTTGTCGGTGATCCGGGAGATCGTCTCCTTCGACACCGACGCCCCGTAGATCTCGGCGAAGTGCGCCGAGATCTCCCCGGTCGTCAGCCCTTTGGCATACAGCGACAACACCACCTCGTCGACCCCCGACAGGCGACGCTGCCGCTTACGCACGATCCGCGGTTCGAAGGTGCCGGCCCGATCCCGCGGCACGTCGATCCGCACCGCCCCGTTGGCCTCGGTCAGGACCGTCTTCGACCGGGTCCCGTTGCGGACGTTGCCCGAGCCGGCACCGGCCGCCTCGTGTTTCTCGTAGCCGAGGTGCTCGGTCATCTCCTCGTTCAGCGCGGTCTCCAGGACCGTCTTGGTCAGCTGCTTGAGCAGCCCATCCGGACCGGTCAACGACAGCCCTTGTTCCTTCGCGGCCCGGACCAGCTCGGCCGCGGCCTTGGCCTCCGCCGTCGGCTCAGGCCGCTTCCTGCGTCCGGTCTGGTCGTTCAGTGTCGCGGTCATCACGGCACCCTCCTCACCAGGCACAACGCCTGGCAGGTCAGGCCGGAAACACCGTTAAATCCACAGACCC
>NZ_JBFAKM010000106.1:0-1326 GCF_040655695.1 Polymorphospora sp. NPDC050346
ATGGCGGGTAGCCGCGACGGCGGTAGTGGCTGGTCCGGGCCTGGTGTTGACGTCTGCGGCGCCAGTGTGACCAGGCCCAGATCCGGGTCGGGCAGGGTGGGGTGGTCAGGATCAGGGACACCATGAGGCGGCGGATCTCCGGTACGGTGTAGCCGATCATCATGTCGTCGCTGAGGCCGGTTCCCCTTTTGCAGCAAAGGTTCTGGCGACGGTGAGCCAGGCGTGTGCGGCCATGGCCAGGGTGATGTGCGCGTGCCAGGCCCGCCAGTCGCGTACCTGGTAGTCGTCGAGGCCGGCTTCCTGTTTGGCCTGTTGGAAGCATTCCTCGATCGCCCACCGGCTGCCGGCGACCCGGACCAGGTCGACCAGGCGGGTGCGGCGGGGGCCGTAGCAGACGTAGTAGGCGATCTCGCCCGTGGTGAGGCTGCGGCGGGCGAGCAGCCAGTGGCCGCGCCCGGCACGCCAGCTGACACGGATCGGCACACGGGCCCACAGGTACTCGCGGGGACCGTGCGCGCCGGCGCCGGCGGACAGCCGGCACCACGCCCGGGCCGGCACGGCGGCGATCAACTCGTCAGCCCGGCGGACCCCCATCGTGGTGGTGACCATGTCGTCGTTGCGGCGGGTTGCCAGCACATAGCCGACATCGCGTTCCTCCAGCCAGACCCGCAGGCTCTTCACCTGCCCGTAGGCCTCGTCGGCGGTGACCCACCCGACCGGCACCCCGGCGTCCAGGGCCCGGGCCAGCAACACCCGGGCGATCTGCGGCTTCGTGGCGAACCCGACCTCGTCCGGGACACCGGCTCCGGCACACCGTCCACGGTCGTCGGTCCACGCCGCCGGCAGGTACAACCGCCGGTCGATCAACCCGTGCCCCCGGGCCGACCGGTAGGCCAGGAACACCCCGACCTGACAGTTCTCGACCCGACCGGCCGTACCCGAGTACTGCCGGGCCACACCCGCAGAACGCACGCCCTTCTTCAGAAAACCGGTGTCATCGACGATCAGCACCCCCCGCGGATCACCCAGATACTCGACCAGGTAATCCCGCACATCGTCACGGACCGCCTCGACATCCCAGTCGGCCCACCGCAGCAACCGCTGCATCCCGTCCGGCGACACCTCCCCGGCACGCTCGGCCAGAGTCCAACCGTTCTTACGCTCCAGCCCAGCGGCCAGCCCAGACACGTACTGCCGCACCCGAGCCCGCGGCTCCGCCCGCCGAAACCGGACCGCGATCCGGGCGTGCAACCGGTCCAACTCGCCAGCCCACACATCGACCTCTGCAGCCGTCACGGCGCACATCATGCCCTACACCGCACCCAC
>NZ_JBFAKM010000107.1:0-1087 GCF_040655695.1 Polymorphospora sp. NPDC050346
CGGCGGCCGAGCTCGACCAGGATCGAGCGCACGTCGACCCCGTACCGGTCCGACGCCCGCTCCGCATGCCGCAGGAAACTGGAATACACCCCGGCGTAGCCCAGCGTCAGGGTTTCCCGGTCGACGCGCACGGGCCGGTCCTGCAACGGCCGGACCAGGTCCTCGGCGGCGTCCATCAACGCGAACACGTCACAACCGTGCTCCCAACCGTGCAACTCCGCGACGGCGACGAACACCTCCAGCGGCGCGTTCCCGGCCCCGGCACCGTGCCCGGCCAGGGACGCGTCGACGCGGGTGGTGCCGTGCTCGACCGCGACGACACTGTTCGCCACACCCAACGACAGGTTGTGGTGGGCGTGGATCCCGACCTGCGTGCCCGGGTCGAGGACCTGCCGGTACGCGTCCACCCGCTCCGCGACGTCACGCATCAGCAGCCGACCACCGGAATCGGTGACATACACACAGTGCGCCCCGTACGACTCCATCAGCTTCGCCTGCTGCGCGAGGTTCTTGGGGTCGTTCATGTGCGACATCATCAGGAACCCGGACACGTCCATACCGTTCTCACGCGCCCACCCGATGTGCTGCGCGGAGATGTCCGCCTCCGTGCAGTGCGTCGCGATCCGCACACTGCTCACGCCGAGATCGCGGGCGGCCTTCAAATCGGCGATCGTGCCGATCCCGGGCAGCAGCAACGTGGTCAGCTTCGCGTTCGTGACGGCTTCGGCGGCGGCGGCGATCCAGTCCGCGTCCGACGCCGCACCATGCCCGTAGTTGACCGACGAGCCGGCCAGACCGTCGCCGTGCGCGACCTCGATCGCCGCCACACCCGCGCTGTCGAGGGCGGCGGCGATCGACCGGACCTGGTCGACGGTGAACTGATGCCGGACCGCGTGCATCCCGTCCCGCAACGTCACATCCTGGATATACAGCCCGCTCATGCCGCCACTCCCCGCTCGGCCCGCAACGCCACCATCCGCTCCGCCGTCCGCAACGCCGCCGACGTCATGATGTCCAGATTCCCGGCATACGCCGGCAGGTAGTGCCCGGCCCCGGACACCTCCAGGAACACCGACACCTGCACCCC